>NZ_OY776217.1:600000-965000 GCF_963675455.1 Emcibacter sp.
ATATATAAAATATAATTACAATAAATAATAATTTTATAAAATAATTGAAAAGTCCGACAGGTTATTGTAAGACTTTTTCCAGGCAAAACTGTCAGGAATTTTTTTTGAGTCTCCCATTGCCATATATTGTTGCACTGCACTATCATTGTTGTGCTGATGTAACGAAAAAATAACGGACGGGAACAGTCGGTCGTCATATACTTCTTCTGTTTTCCCGTTGCTAAAATGACAAGAACATATTGCCCGCAGTGTCGGGAACTGAAACTGAGAAACAAGGATTTATCATGACAGACATCGCCATTGTAGCTGCCCGCCGCACCCCGGTCGGTTCATTTAACGGTTCACTAAGCGCTGTACCGGCCCATTATCTGGGTGAAACCGTCATTCGCGCCCTGCTGGAAGAAACCGGCGTCGCCCCGGCCGATGTGGACGAAGTAATCCTGGGCCAGGTGCTGACCGCCGCGACCGGCATGAACCCGGCCAGGCAGGCCGTGATCAATGCAGGCCTGCCCAAGGAAACCACCGCCTGGGGTATGAACCAGGTCTGCGGATCCGGCCTGCGCGCCGTAGCACTGGCCAGTCAGGCAATCCGTTGCGGCGATGCCGCTGTCATGATTGCCGGCGGCCAGGAAAGCATGAGCCAAGCCCCCCATGCGGCCCAGCTTCGCAGCGGTGTGAAAATGGGCCCGGCCAATTTTGAAGACACCATGATCAAGGACGGGCTGACCGATGCCTTCGGCGTCATGCACATGGGCGTGACCGCCGAGAATATCGCCCGGGAATGGCAGATCGGCCGCGAAGAGCAGGATGAATTTGCCGTCGCCTCCCAGAACAAGGCCGAAGCCGCCCAGGCCGCCGGTAAATTCAAGGATGAAATCGTGCCGGTCACGATCAAGGGGCGCAAGGGCGACACCGTTGTCGCGGAAGATGAATATATCCGTAAAGGTGTGACCCTGGACAGCATATCCGGCGTCCGTCCCGCCTTTGACCGGGAAGGGTCCGTCACCGCCGCCAACGCCAGTGGCATCAATGACGGCGCCGCCGCCGTGATGCTGATGTCGGTCGAGGAAGCCGAAAAGCGCGGCCTGACCCCGCTCGCGGTTATCAAATCCTGGGCCACCGCCGGTGTGGACCCGAGTATCATGGGTATCGGCCCGGTACCGGCCAGCCGCAAGGCCCTTGAAAAGGCCGGCTGGGATAAAGACGACCTTGACCTGATCGAAGCCAACGAAGCCTTCGCCGTTCAGGCCTGCGCCGTCAACCGTGACATGGGCTGGGATACGGACAAGGTCAATGTGAACGGCGGCGCCATCGCCATCGGTCACCCGATCGGCGCCAGCGGCGCACGTATTTTCTGCACCCTGCTGCACGAGATGAAACGCCGTGACGCCAAAAAAGGTCTTGCCACCCTGTGTATCGGCGGCGGCATGGGTGTCGCTGTCTGTGTAGAGCGTCCCTGACAGAAACAAGAAAAATGTCCCGGATGAAATTTCGTCCGGGACACTTAGGAAAAAAAGATCATATTTCCGGTCAAAGCCCCCGGAAGATGATCAGGAAATAACAAGAAGAAACGACAGAAAGACACTTAACAGTTATCAGCCAAAGACGGTGAGGAGAAGCATATGTCCAGAATAGCAGTTGTCACCGGTGGTACCCGAGGTATCGGCGCCGCCATTTCCCAGGCCCTGAAAGATGCCGGTTATACCGTTGCTGCCAGTTACGCCGGCAATGACGAGGCCGCCGCAAAATTCAAGGAAGAAACCGGCATTGCGGTCTATAAATGGGATGTGAGCGACTATGACGCCTGTCAGGCCGGCATGGCCCGGATTGCCGAAGACCTGGGACCGGTGGATGTGCTGGTCAATAATGCCGGCATCACCCGGGATGCAACACTGAGCAGAATGGACAAAAGCATGTGGGATGCGGTGATCGACACCGATCTTAGCTCCAACTTCAATATGACCAAAGCAGTCTGGGACGGCATGAAAGAACGGGGTTTCGGCCGCGTGATCTGCATCAGTTCCATCAACGGCGTCAAGGGCCAGATGGGCCAGACCAACTATTCCGCTGCCAAGGCCGGCGACATCGGTTTCGTCAAGGCGCTGGCCCAGGAAGGCGCACGTTACGGCATAACCGCCAACGCCATCGCCCCCGGTTATATCGGTACCGATATGGTGCGGGCGGTGCCGGAAAAGGTTCTGGAAAAAATTGTCGCCCAGATCCCTGTCGGCCGCCTCGGCGAGCCGGAAGAAATTGCCCGCGCCGTGGTTTTCCTGGCTGCCGATGAAGCCGGTTTTGTAACCGGCTCCACCCTCAATATCAACGGCGGCCAATATATCACTTAACAGGAACCGGTCCGGTCCTGTAAGATAGGCTTCTGTCGAACGTCATAAAAAGGAGGCGCGTAATTGTATCAGGATGTGGTCGATTTACGCGCCTTTTATCAATCCCCGCTGGGCAAGGTTGCCGCCCGGCTGATCCGTAACCAGATTCGTACTCTCTGGCCCACCGTGCACGGCATGGAAGTCCTGGGCCTGGGGTATGCCACCCCCTATCTCGATCCGTTCCGCGAGGAAGCCGCCCATACGGTCGCCATCATGCCGGCCCAGCAGGGGGTGATCCGCTGGCCCCGTTTCCACGGCAATCATCAGGGATCATACGGCGGCAATCTCTGCGCCCTCGCCAACGAACGCCACCTGCCCCTGCAAGATGCCAGCATGGACCGGATTGTCATGGTCCATATTCTGGAACATTCCGATCATAAACGGCATCTTCTCAGGGAAGTCTGGCGTACCCTGGCGCCGGGCGGCCGGGTGCTTCTGGTTGTGCCCAACCGTATGGGTTTCTGGTCCCGCAGCGATAGTACTCCGTTTGGTCACGGCACCCCCTACAGCACCGGCCAGATCCGCCAGATGCTGGCGGAAAACATGCTGACCCCGACCAGCGCCACGTCCGCCCTGACCCTGCCGCCGTTTAAAAGCCGGACCATGATTTCCCTGCTGGCCGCCATGGAAAAGACCGGCCAGAGATTCTGGTCCAATTTCGCCGGCGCCCTGATTGTCGAGGCGGAAAAGCAGATCTATGCCGCCGATGGCGGCAACCAACAGAAACAGCGGGTGCCTAAACCACTGCTCGCCGGCAACCAGATGCGGCAGAACCACTGACCGTCTCCAAGACTATCACAGGAAACTCCGTGTGCCATTTCAGCCGGTCTGTGGTAGACTTTCGAGTCTGAGAGGTTCACAGGTGCCGCAATAACCGGCGACTGATATTTCCGATACAGATTAGGGGTGGCAGTTATGGGTGCATACATAAAAGTCCGGCCAGATCAGTTTCCTTCCGCATGGGAGATAATCACCTCCTGCCTTTTTCTTGTTTTTTTCATAGCTTCTTTTACCGCCACCAGCACGATCTCACAGGCACAGGCCTCGCCCGATACCGCCTTTGTTCTGGACATCAAAGGCCCAATCGGCCCCGCCGTCAGCGACTATATTGTCCGCGGCGTGGAGCGGGCTCATGAAGACGATGCGACACTGATCATCCTCCGCATGGATACACCGGGCGGCCTGGACAATTCCATGCGCGATATTATTAAAGCCATCCTGACCTCTCCGATTCCCGTGGCCTGCTTTGTCGCCCCCAGCGGCGGGCGCGCCGCCAGTGCCGGAACCTACATCCTATACGCCTGCCATATCTCCGCCATGTCACCCGGCACCAACCTCGGGGCGGCAACACCTGTGCAAATCGGCGGACTGCCGACACCAACAGCACCGACTGGAACTCCCGACAAGGACAGCAAACCGGCCGCCGAACACCCGAGCCTGGAAGACAAGGCGGTCAATGATGCCGCCGCCTACATCCGCAGTCTGGCAGAAATGCGCGGGCGGAACGCGGACTGGGCCGAACGGGCCGTGCGGGAGGCCGTCAGCCTGTCAGCAATAAAGGCTGTCGAACTGGGCGTTGTGGATATTCTGGCCCGGGACATCCCCGAGCTTCTGGTTCTGATTGACGGAAAATCAGTAAAAATCGACCAGAGAACCCAGGTCCTGGAGACAAAAGGCCTTGTCGTTGTCGAGATCCTCCCGGACTGGCGGACCGAACTTCTGACAGTGATCACCAACCCGAACATCGCCTATGTTCTTCTGATGGTGGGAGTTTACGGCCTGATCATTGAATTCTGGAATCCCGGTACCATCCTGCCCGGGGTTACGGGTGCTATCTGCCTGGTCCTGGCCCTTTATGCCCTGCAGCTTCTGCCGGTGAATTATGCCGGTCTGGCGCTGATCCTGCTCGGGCTGATCCTGCTGATTGCGGAAATGTTTGTTCCCGCCTTCGGGGTACTGGGTCTTGGCGGTCTGGTGGCGCTGGTCATCGGCTCGGTCATCCTGATCGATACGGAAGTCCCGGGGATGGCCATCTCCGTCCCCATTATCGGATCCATCGCCTTTGTTTCCGGACTTCTTTTGCTGGGCATCATGTATATGGCCGTCAAGGCCTGGCAACGTCCGGTTACAACGGGCCCCGAAGCCCTGGTCGGCACAGCCGGCGAAGTCATCGACTGGCACGGCGGCATGGGTCACATCAGGATACACGGCGAAGTCTGGAAAGCCCGGGGGCCGGAAAAACTGGCCGACAAAAGCCGCGTCCTGGTAACAGGCCTGGACGGGCTCAGGCTGAACGTAGAGCAGGACAGCGAAAACAACACACAGGAGGCAGAGCATGACATTTGAATTTTCCATTCCCATTTATGTGGCCGTTTTTGTTGTTGTCGGGCTGTTGCTGTCGGCGATCCGTGTTCTGCGGGAATATGAGCGGGGTGTTATTTTCCAGCTTGGACGTTTCTGGAAAGTCAAAGGCCCTGGCCTGATCATTGTTATCCCTCTTATCCAGCAGATGGTCCGGGTTGACCTCAGGACCACAGTCATGGATGTACCGGAACAGGATGTTATTTCCAGAGATAACGTGTCGGTACATGTGAACGCAGTGGTTTATTACCGGGTTATCGATTCCCAACGGGCAATCATTGAGGTGGAAGACTTCAAATATGCCACCAGCCAGCTCGCCCAGACCACCCTGCGCTCCGTCCTCGGCCAGCATGAACTGGACGAAATGCTGGCCGAACGGGACCGGCTAAATCAGGATATCCGTAATATCCTCGACGAACAGACCGATGCCTGGGGAATCAAGGTCTCCAACGTGGAGCTGAAACATGTGGATCTGGATTCCAGCATGATCCGGGCCATTGCCAAGCAGGCGGAAAGCGAAAGGATCCGCCGGGCCAAAATCATCTCCGCCGAGGGGGAACGGCAGGCCGCCGATGAGCTACTTAATGCCGCTAAAATCCTGTCAGGCCGGCCGGAAGCCCTGCAGTTACGCTACCTGACAGCACTTCAGGATATCGCCACCGATAAAACCTCCACTCTGGTTTTTCCGGTCCCGCTGGACTTCTTGAAGGCCTTTGCCGGGGATAAGGATAAAGGAGAAAGCTAGGCCGGTTGTTCGTTCAGTCCGACCGGCTGATCACAAAAAGGCCCTGGGTCGCGAGAATATTGGAAAACCACAGGGTTTCGAACGGCATGCGGTGACCGCTGCTGTCGATCGCCATCTGTTTTTCGATGGTGATATTCTTTTCCCGGCACAGATTGACAAAATCCCGGATCGTGCAAAAGTGAATATTCGGTGTGGAATACCAGGGATGATCCAGGTTTTTGGTGACCGGCATAGTGCCATTGAGCAGCAGGCCGCCACGCACCCGCCAGTGTCCGAAATTAGGGAAAGACACAATGGCCTTGCGCCCGACCCGCAGAAGCTGGTCCAGCATCAGGTCGGGACGGGACATGGCCTGCAGGGTATGGCTCAGGATCACCACATCGAAACTATTGTCCGGATAATAGGCAATATCCCGTTCCGCATCCCCCTGGATGACCGACAGGCCTTTGGCAATACTTTTATTGACCCCTTCCGGGCTGATTTCAATACCGCGGCCGTCAACGTTTTTCTGGTGCACAAGATAGTTCAGCAGCACCCCGTCGCCACAGCCCACATCAAGCACGCTGGAGTCTTCACCGATCATGTCGGCAATCAGCAGCAGGTCGACCCGGATATCCTTGGGCCCAAAGTCCGTGGATCTGTTCATGACCGCCTCCCGCCTTTTTGTTCCGCCTGCGAAACAAGAAAGCCGCGGACGATATTATCCATTTCCGGGCAATCGAGCAGGAAGCTGTCATGGCCCTTGTCCATGTCGATATCGGCAAAGCTGACCCGGGCGCCGACCCCGTTGAGGGCGCGGACGATCTCCCGGCTTTCGTCGGTGGTATAAAGCCAGTCCGAATTGAAGGACAGGATACAGAAACGGGATTTAATGCCGCGGAATGCCTCGGCCAGCACACCGTTATAGCCCGCCGACAGATCGTAATAATCCATCGCCCGGGTGATATAGAGGTAACTGTTGGCGTCAAAGCGATCAACGAAGGAAATGCCCTGATGCCTGAGGTAGCTTTCAATCTGGAAATCCGCATCAAAGCCGAAGGTCAGCGCCTCCCGGTCCTGCAGGTTGCGGCCAAAGCGGCTGGTCAGCCCGCTTTCCGACATATAGGTGATATGGGCCGCCATCCGGGCCACGGCCAGCCCGGCATGGGGGCTGTCCTTTTCTTCATAGTAGCGCCCGCCCTTCCAGTTGGGATCGGCCATGATCGCCTGCCGCCCCACTTCGTGAAAGGCAATATTCTGGGCCGAATGGCGCCAGCTGGTGGCAATAGCGACCACACTGCGCACCCGGTCCGGATAGAGCACCGCCCATTGCAGGGCCTGCATGCCGCCCATGGACCCGCCGACCACGGCAAAAATTTCATCAATACCCAGATGATCCAGCAGCATGGCCTGGGTCCTCACCATATCAGGGATGGTGATCACCGGAAAATCGAGGCCATACGGCTTGCCCGTGGCCGGATTGATCTCGGCCGGACCGGTGGTGCCGCAGCAGGAGCCCAGCACGTTGGCGCAGATCACATAAAAACGGTCTGTATCAATGGGACAGCCGGGCCCGACCATCTCCTGCCACCAGCCTGGCTTGCCGGTGATGGGATTGATGCCGCGCACATAGTGATCGCCGGTCAGGGCGTGACAGACCACAATCACATTGGACTTGTCTTCGTTGAGAGTGCCCCAGCTTTTATACGCCACATGAATAGGGCCGAGCGCCGCACCGGAATCAAGGCGCAGGGGCGCCTCCGTGCCGAGGACTGCCACCTCGGCCACGCCGTCATCCTGTATTTCCTGTATCTCTGTACCAGTCATTTTCATCGCCTGCCTTGACAGTCTGTCTTACCCCAGAAGCCATATAAGTCAATAAATTCTTTGTTTTAGGCGCAGTTTCGCCGAATATCATCTTGCAGTCGGGGGCCGTTAAAGATAGAACAAATTCACCGGCGCGGCTCGTTCCGCGGCGAGGCGTGCCACAAATTCAGACAAAGCAGGTAACATAATGAGCGGACTGGTCCCACGGCCATGGATTGAGACCCTTGAAGTATACGAAGGCGGCAAGTCCAAAACAGACGGCGTGGCAAAAGCGGTTAAACTTTCTTCCAATGAGTCAGCCCTCGGCCCAAGCCCGAAGGCCATGGAGGCCTATGCGGCCGCCGTCCATACCCTGCATCGTTACCCGGACGCCAGCTATGCGGCCCTGAAGCAGACCATTGCCGACAAATATGATCTTGTGGCAAACCGGATTGTCTGTGGCATCGGGTCCGACGAGATCCTCAAGCTTGCCTGCCGCGCCTATGTGGCGCCGGGGGACGAGGTCATCTACAGCCGCTATGGCTTCATGATGTATCCCATCGCCACCCGGTCCGTGGGCGGCATACCGGTGGAAGCGGAAGACAAGGACTACACCGCCGATGTCGACAAGATACTGGCCAGCGTGACCGATAAAACACGGCTTGTATTTCTGGCCAATCCCAACAATCCGACCGGGACCTATATTTCCACGTCCGAAGTGGAGCGCCTGCACCGGGGCCTGCCGGATAATGTGCTGCTGGTGCTGGATGCGGCCTATGCGGAATTTGTCGAGACAGAAGATTACGAGGCAGGCATTGCCCTGGCGTCCTCCGCGCCCAATGTGTTGATGACCCGGACCTTCTCCAAACTCTACGGTCTGGCGGCTCTGCGCCTCGGCTGGGGCTATGCCTCGGCGGAAGTTGCCGGCAACCTGGACCGGCTGCGCGATCCCTTCAATGTGCCGACGCCAACAGAACTGGCCGGTATCGCCGCCCTGAAAGACATTGCCTTTGAAGAACAGGCGATCGCCCACAACAGCCACTGGCTGGGCTGGCTGAGTGCGGAAATCAGCGCCCTTGGCCTTGATGTGGTGCCGAGTGTAGCCAACTTTATCCTGATCCGTTTTCCCGGCGGGGTAAAATCAGCGGAAGCGGCCAATGATTTTCTGCTGAAAAAAGGCTATATTCTTCGGTGGTTGCCCGGCCAGGGGCTTGGCGACTGCCTGCGGCTTTCTGTCGGCCTGGAAGAGGACAACCGGGCAGTAGTGGCCCTGCTCAAGGAATTTATGGACGCCTGACATGACACTCTACAAACAAGCCACCATCATCGGTTTCGGTCTGATCGGCTCCTCTGTCGCCCGGGCGCTCAGGGAAAACGGCGTCTGTGAAATCATTGTTGCCTGTGACGCCGATCCGGATTGCCTGGCCAAAGTGCAGGAACTGAAACTGGCTGACAGATGTAGCGGCGATGCCGCCGAAGCGGTCAGAGGATCTGACCTGGTGGTCCTCGCCACGCCGGTCGGCACCTATGGTGACATCGGCAAGGCCATTGCCCCTTCGCTGGATTTCGGCACAACGGTCACCGACGTGGGATCGGTGAAGGGTTGTGTGCTCAAGGCCCTGCAACCGGTGCTGCCCGAACATGTGCATCTGATTCCCGGTCACCCCGTTGCCGGTACGGAGCAATCCGGTCCTGAAGCGGGCTTCGCCAGCCTGTTTGCCGGGCGCTGGGCGATCCTGACGCCGCCAGAAGATACTGATCCGGACGCCTTGAAAAAACTTACCAGAATGTGGGAAGCCTTTGGCAGCAAGGTCGAAGTGATGACACCCGAACATCACGATCTGGTGCTGGCCATCACCTCCCACATCCCGCACCTGATTGCCTATAACATTGTCGGCACCGCCCACGACCTGGAGGGTGTCACGGACTCAGAAGTGATTAAATTCTCCGCCGGCGGTTTCCGGGACTTTACCCGTATTGCCGCGTCCGATCCGACCATGTGGCGGGATGTGTTCCTGAACAACAAGGAAGCGGTGCTGGAAATGCTGGGAAGGTTCAGCGAGGACCTTACGGCCCTGCAGCGCGCCATCCGCTGGGGCGACGGGGAAACCCTGTTCAACCTGTTCAGCCATACCCGTGACGTGCGCAAGCAGATTATCGAAGCCGGTCAGGATGAAGAGGCCCCGGATTTCGGCCGCCCCCATGATACGGCAACCCGGAAATAACTAGTCTGACGGCGGCTGGTTCCCGGCCAGAGGTTTCAATTCATAGACCGGGATCGGGCCGACAAAGACAAGTCCGTTCTGCAGGCTGATGGACAGGGGAAGTACTTTCTCTTCCCCGCCGTCGCTCACACCCATGTTTTTAAGTTCTTCCAGTATCATGTCGCCCGGCTCCTGCTGGAAGGCCGGATGACCGGACAGCACCGCCACGATATGATCCAGCCCCCGTATCTGCGAGGAAAAGGCGCCCAGCGGTTTCAGGTCCTGGTCAAGGGAGACATCGCCATTCATGGTAAAATCCATTTTACCCGAGCGGAGATCCAGTTTGCGGATTGCAAGAGTTCCCCCCTCGTCCCGCCATTCAGCCAGATCTTCATAAGTGTAGCGCGGAAACCGGGAGCCGTGCAGAATGGCGTGCAGCTGGATACTGTCCGCTTTCCTGCCGAAAATGCCAACCGGTATCTCATGGGCGACGACATCCTTCGCCGTGAAAAAAGTTTCCAGCAGCGCCGGCAGTTCCATCGCCTCCTGCCCTTCCGGTGCATTCAGGGCCCGGCGTACATGCAGATGGACATCCCGCGCCTCTGACGGCGGCATCCGTTCGCCTGTGCCGCTGTAGGCCCAGGACATCCGGTCAACCGCCAGGGACAGGCGCTCCAGCCGGCGACTGTCCCGGTCAAGTATCAGCGATGATTTCACCCCGTCCAGCGACAGGGTCATATCAGGTGTTTCGAGGGAGCCGATGGAAATATCCCCGTAAGCGCTGGAGACAACTGCGTGAGTAAGCTTCCAGGGGAAGGCGACCACCGCCAGTTCCGGGAAGGCCACATTGACCTCGCCGCGCCGGGTCAGTTCAGACGGAAGGGTCACCCGGAGACCGGACAGCTTGAGAACAATTTTATAGGGGAAACCTTCGACGGAGAGATCACCATAGAAAGTCCGAACGCCCTTGCTTTCCTGCGCAGCAATCCAGATTCTGGCTTTTTCCTCGATTTTTCCGGCCAGGTAAAACCAGAAGGCCGAGTAGGCGCCCACCACAACAAGAACCGTTATCACCAAAGCCTTAAAGCGCATTCGTTCCGTTTCCTATTCCTGTCTCGCCCCGACTGGACATAGCATACCTGACCGGCTGCCAAAAGAAATAATATAACCTACCGAACAAGAGTAACTGTCCGGAAAACGAATCTGCCTCAAGCTATTCTGCCGGCAGCAGCAGACGCCGGCTCGCCCCCTCGATATTATGCTCAAGCAGGGGCAGGAACTCTGTCCGGGCCATGCCGGGCGCGATGGGCTCAAGAAATTCAAACACGATGGTGCCGCCGGGCCGGATTTCCCCTGACTTGGACCAGTGCAATCCGGAATTCACCGCCACCGGCACTACCGGCTTCGAAAGATATTTATACAGACCGTATATCCCCGGCTGATAGGTGCGGTGTTCGCCGGGAAGGGTTCGTGTGCCTTCCGGGAAAATGACCACCGGGCGATCATCATTGAGGGCCAGACGTGAAGATTTCATCAGCTTGCGCATGGATGTGCCTCCCGCCTCCCGGTCAATGGGGATCATGCCGGACTTGCGACAGAAGAATCCATAGATGGGAATCCGCAGCAGTTCGGCCTTCATGACAATGGCCGGGTCCCGCAACAGCGAATGAAGGACAAATGTATCCAGGGCAGACTGATGTTTCATGGCAATAACGCAGGGACCTGCGGGGATATTCTCGCGGCCGCGAATTTCAACCTTCAGTCCACCGACTATTCTGACCAGCAAAACCACACTGTGTGACCACATTGTCTGGCCCGCCACCAGATATTTCCGGGGCAGCAGCAACGTCGGCAGGAACAGCACACAGAAGACCGTACTCCATCCGTAAAAAGCAAATTTAAATAATCCCGACCGCACCCTGTTCACCTGGCTTGTACCACTTTCCCCGCGCACTCACTGTTCAGCCGAAAGCTGTTCGTGCATTTCCTCCAGCGACTTTTCCGCCGCCAATTTATCAGTCAGAACCGCCCTGACAAGACTGAAAACATATTTATTATATTCCCGCGCCAGAGAGTAGAACCTGGTGTTCTCCGGACGCCAGTTTCCAACAGGATGACCAATGATTTCTATGTGGGGCATGAAGCGTTCCATTTCAACCATGGCCCGCGGCATATGTTCCAGGGACGTTACCAGGCGCAGGGAGACAAAATGATTTCTGGACATCCAGAGAGCCGTTTCCCGCGCATTGCCTTCGGTATTCTGTGCTTCCCGACCCACTTCAATGCAGCAATCGGCCAGCTTTTCTCCACTTCGCAGGTAGTCATAGAGTTCTTCCTCCCGGACAACCTCGTTGACGCCGGAGATAAACAGCTTGTCGCCCATATTCTCTTTCAGCAGCCTGACAGCCTCATCAAGGCGATTGCGGCCGCCGGTCAGCACCACAATGGCATCCGTCTTCATCGGCGACAAGTCAGGTTCCCGGGACAGGCCGTGCAGAAACCAGCCGAACCCGCCTAGCCAGATCAATACGAAGGAAATGAAAAAATAATAAATCAGTCTCATACCCAAATGCTGAAATACGCTCAGCAGCCTCCTTCTTTTTCCTGTCTGGACCGGCCTTTCCGGAAAGCCCCTTACATTGTACGGGCAAGTTCCTTCATCACTGTGACGCGTGCCGTTACCATGGAAATCATGCCGGACAGCACAGGCAGGACCAGCAGCAGCAACATCTCCAGATAGGGGACATCCGGCGCCTCGACCAGACCCTGCGCCAGATTCTGCACAAGACGCGCCAAACCGAAAATGGTGATCAGGGCCAAAGCCAGTCCGACCAGCCCGCCCTTCAGGCCGTGACGCATGAATCGTTTCTGGTAGGCCCGGGCAACAAGGGCGTCCTCGGCCCCCATCAGATGCATGATCTTGATGGTCTCCTTATGTTCCGCCAGTCCGGCCTTGGTGCCGAAAATCACAATGGCAATGGTCGCCAGAATAACCAGCAGAAAAATACCGAGCGCCACATATTCAACCATATGGGTCAGTTCGACAAAATGACCGAGCCATTTCTGGTGATCGTCAATATGTATTTTGTCGGAAACCTGATGCAGACGGCTTTCCAGAGCATCAAGATTAAGAACCAGCCGGCTGTCGGTCTGCACATCCAGCATGGCCGGAACGGGCAGATCGCCGGTGATATTGCCCTGCCCCAGCCAGGGCTCGAGCAGATCGGCAATTTCCTGTTCACTCAGTTGCCGTATCGCGAGGACGCCGGGCGTCTTGGCCAGGAGCCCCTCGACAGCCTTCACCGCCTGGTCGCGTTCCTCCCGGTTCTCGATAGAGACCTGAACCGTCAAGCGGTTGGACAGGGTCTCGGTCCAGCTGCCGAACCCGTTATGCACCAATATTCCGCCGGTCAGGGACAGGGCGCTGAGGTAAACCATGACCGCCATCACCCACGGCAGAAGCCTGGTTGCCTCATGGTCCTTTTCATTGGGCAGGAACTTGAAAGACGACGCCATGTCTAGTTCCTCCCGACCGGGTTGACGGGAGACTCCCCGGCGTTGACCATCTGCAGATGGCCGTCATGTAAATGCATCCGGTTCGCCCCGATCTTGCGTACAAGCGACATGTCGTGGGTGGCAATAACCGTTGTCGTGCCCAGCTTGTTCAGTTCCACGAACAGATACATCAGCCGCTCCGCCATTTCCGGATCCACGTTACCGGTCGGCTCATCCGCCAGCAGCAGGTCCGGCCGGTTGATCACCGCCCGGGCAATGGCCACCCGTTGCTTTTCCCCACCCGACAGGGTCGATGGCCGCGACGCCATCCGGTCCTTGAGGCCGACCCAGCTCAGGAGCTCTTCCACATGTTCATCGATTTCAGGCCCTTTTCCGCCGGCTATCCGTAACGGCAGGGCCACGTTTTCCACAGCCGTGAGATGATCCAGCAGGCGGAAATCCTGAAACACCACACCAATCCGGCGCCGCAACCGGGGCAGCCCCTTGCGCTCTGTAGCGCTGACATCCTGGTTAAACATCGAGATCACGCCCCGTGACGGCCGGTGGGCCAGATACATCAGCTTAAGCAGTGACGTCTTTCCGGCGCCGCTGGGGCCGGTCAGAAAGTGAAGTGATCCCGGTTCCAGATCAAAGGAAATATCCTTCAAAACCTCGGAGCCCATACCATATCTCATGCCAACATTTTCGAAACGGATCACGTACAAACCTTTTCACATTTTTCAAGTTCTGACAGAGCATATCCGGCCGATATGGCCAAACGCAAGTTTCAATAGGTCAGAGCGGACAATTCTTTTTCCATCTGCCTGAAAAACATGTCAAAATCATGCCCTGTCGTCTGGCCCCTTGCATAGGGGGAATCGGCAGACTATAAGTATGGTTAAAATATACACTGTAAAAAGGCTTATAATACAGGCACCTGCATGATACTGACCTGCCCTGAATGTCTTGCCAAATATGTGGTTGATCCAAAGGCCCTGCTGCCCGCAGGTCGAACCGTGCGCTGTGCCAAATGCCGGCATACCTGGCATGAAAGCCCGCCGGCCGCCGATATTCCGGTTATCAACGAAGCCGAGGACAAGGTCAGCCTTGCAGAAGAGACGGAACCTGCAGAAGAAACGGCTCCTTCTCCTGAAGAGACACCTAAAGCCCCACATCCCGATGCCGGCGCACACGAGGGTTCCGGCGCCGACTTTGACCTGTCCATCAGACAGCGCAAAAAACGACCGCGGCCGATTCCCAAGGGCTCAAACCTGCCGGCCCTGCAGAACCATCATCATGGCTCAAGCAAGTGGGGCTGGGTTGCACTTTGTGCCTTTGTCACCATTGTCATCAGCGGACTGTTGATTTTCCATGACACGATTACTGAACTCTGGCCGCCGTCCGGCAAGCTCTACCATGCCATCGGCCTGGACGGGGAAGCCGCCCCCACACACGTCACGGAGAAGAAAAAGGAAGAACCACGGCTGCCGGTCTCTGAGCGGCTGGTCATTCAGAATCTGGTTCCCGCCAAGGAAAGCCGGAATGGCACTTCCTATCTGGTGGTCCGCGGGGAAGTTCGCAATATTACCGAAACGAAGCAGGAAGTGCCGCCCCTGCAGGTCTCCCTGCAGGATGCCCGCGGCGTCACCATCAGAAACTGGACCTTCATGACCTCACCCGGCATTCTGCCGCCTGAGGATGTTGTCGGCTTTGAGACTGCCCTGCCCAATCCGCCTGCCGACGCCCGTGACCTCAGGGTCAGCTTTACCGAGGAGTGAAACAGACCCTCCGGCAGGTCCGCAGAGCTGTAAAATTCCCCCAGATTCGCTTTTTCTGCTCAAATTGTGATATATTTGCCCGTTAAGCCCTTAAATGGCGTAAAGCAAATTTAAAGGTTTTTCCGCTAAGACGGATTCAGAAGAATCCATTATGGTTAACGAGCGGCAAAATGGCACATATCCTAATTGCAGAAGATGAAGAAGCAGTCAGCGCCTTTGTAAGCAGGGCGCTGGAGCTGCGTGGCCATACCACACATGTCGTTTCTGATGGCGGTGCCGCGGCTGATGCCCTGAGCAAGAATCATTATGATCTTCTGCTGACAGATATCGTCATGCCGGTGATGGACGGTATTTCCCTTGCCCTGAAAGCCTCTGCGGCCTACCCGGATATGCCGATCCTGATGATGACCGGCTTTGCCCATGAAAAACAGCGGGCCCATAACCTAGAGGCCCTGATCCACGATGTGATCAGCAAACCTTTTTCTCTGGATGAAATCTGTGATGCGGTCGACAATGTGCTCGGCACCGGTTCTGCCGCGCCGGACAGGTCCGCCCTGCGCGCCTAACTTCCGCTTTCCTCTTCCTCAAGCGCCCGGATCAGCGGTGCATGGTAAAGTTCGTCGCCCAGCCGGTGTTTCAGGTTGTTGAGAAGAACAAGGATCTGCGACTGATACTGGGCGGCTGTTTCCATCTGCCCGGCTTCCAGACTGGCCAGAACATCGCCGATCAGTCGGCTGATCTCTTCCACATCATTGCGTGAATCGATACCGCTATCCACCAGGGCCGAGGAAAGCTGTTCAAGCGATGCACCAAGTTTGCTTTGGGTATCGCTCCATTCCTGCCATTCGCGGCGGACCCGCGCCTCATAGTGCCCGGACTTGTCAGTGGTCACAATTTCCGCTTTCAGTCCCCCCTTGTAGCTGTTGGCCAGCAGCCGTTTCTGAATGCCGATCAGGTTGTCCATGATCTGCTGGCCCTGGGTGGCGGCGATAAAACGGCTGTATCCGCCCACGGTCAGGAAGGAAACATCCCTGCTGACAACAGCCGTGCGCAGATAATCCATCAGTCGTTCCGCCTTGTCATGATGTTTCTTGTCCGCATAATAGAGGACACGCCCGTAAAGCTTGTGCAGCACCCGGTGATCAAGGATTTCATCTCCGGCGAGCTGAGCCGATTCTTCGCTCCCGGAAAAGCGGGCAAAAAGGCCGTCCAGATCGGCAAGTTCATGCCTGACCGCGTCCACAGACTGCCCCTGCAATAACGACAGACGGATCGCATCCAGTTTTTCCACCAGAGCCAGTTCGATCTGGCCGCCCGCACCACCTTCGGTAAGATTGGCGACATCCCACAATATCCGCCGCGCCTCTTCCGGATCCCCGGGAGTGGCCGGATTAACCAGCCGCCAGTAAGCGGAGCGCAGAGCCAGGTGATAGACCGGCGAACCGACTTCTTCTTCAGGCAGCAGGCTGAACGCCATAATCTGCCGGGCAATGGCATGGCGGTTCTCAGGATGCTCCAGAAGCTCTTCCCGCAAGCTCGCCATCTTGCGGGCAATCGGATCAGAAAATTCACGACGGGCAATAGCAATGCCCTGAACGTCCCGGACGGTGACCTGACCCGCCTCATCCTCGGCAACCAGCGTCAAGGTTGCGGTGCCGCCGGCAGCGCCCGCCATGGACAGGTCCACATAAAAGCGGCCGTCATAGGCCGACAGTTTCTCAACCGGCAGCTTCAGCTCATAGGGGTCAGCGTCCGGATGGTCCTGACTGGTTACCAGAATTTTCAGGCTGGCAATTCCATAATCATCAGCAGCATCAACCTCCACCGGCAACAGACCAAGTGGCGTCAGCTCTTCGGCAATCCGGAATTCCCGGATCTCAGGCGCCTGATCCTGCAGCAGAATAACCGGCCAGACACCAAGTTTCTCGCTGCCCCGCCTGACCTGCCAGCTTGTGGCCCGGTCAATGACAAGTTCCCCCTCATAAATCCCCTCGGTCGTTTCGGTCAGCACGACTTCCTGCCGACCGGCCCTGACAACCACCGGCCAGGGACTGTTTTCCAGCCTGACCCTGAGCAGGCTGCCCTGGGGCACGGGGTTAAGATCCGTCCCGGCGGAGCGATGGCCATCGGCAATGAATTCCTTTTCCAGAGGAGCGGACCCGGTATAGGCGGGCGGCACGATCCGGGCGTGAACCACGGCAACCGGATAGTCAAAAAGGGCCCTGGGTTTGCCGGCAATTGTCCAGCGACGATCCAGATCGTCCCCGGCAATCAGGGCCAACAGGCCGACAAGCAACGCGCAGAGACCGAAATTCCTGGCCGTCAGCCAAAAAGAAAGATTTTTGTTTTTCCGGAGAGACAGGAAAAAAACACTTATCGCGAGTCCCGCCGCCACGCCATAAAGGGCGAGATGCGCCATGTCGGGCATATAGCCCCAGACATCAAGGAAAGACAGACCGAGATATAAAAGAACAATAGCGCCACTTTGCAGCAGCGCGCAGGCCAGTGAGTTAATTCCGGTCCTGCCGAATAAAAAATTGCCCGTCTTGTTTGTAATCGCAAATCTCCGGTCTGTTTATTCTATTGTGCCAGCCAGTTGGGAAGCTGATCAAGCCCAATCAGCTGCTCATAGGTTTGCCGGGGCCGGACAACCGAGAATTTATCATCCTTTACAAGCACTTCCGGCACCAGCCGGCGTGTATTATAGGTCGATGACATTACTGCCCCGTAAGCACCGGCAGAGCGAATCGCCAGCAGACCGCCACTTTCCAGTGGCATCATTTTCCGGCCTCTGGCAAAGATATCGCCGGATTCACAGACAGGTCCGACCACATCAAAGACCTCCGCGTCACGTCCATTTTGTACAACCGGGACAATTTCATGATAGGCATCATACATGCTCGGTCTTAGCAAATCGTTCATGGCCGCATCAATAATCAGGAATTTACGTTCCTGGCCCTCTTTGACATAAATGACCTGACTGACCAGAATGCCCGCATTCCCTACCAGCAGACGGCCAGGTTCAATGATAATGCGGCAGCCAAGGTCACCGACAACCTCCTTGACCATGGCGGCATAGGCGTCGGGAGAAGGAGGCTCCTGTACAGTTGGGTCATAAGGAATACCCAGACCGCCGCCGAGATCCAGACGGGAAATTTCGTGGCCGTCCTCCCTGAGCTGTCCAATCAGTCCGCCAACCCTTACAAAAGCTTCCCTGAAAGGTTCGAGCTCGGTCAGCTGGGAGCCGATATGCACGTCCAGACCGACCACCTTGATTGCCGGCAGACGCGCCGCCTCGGCATAAATTTTCCGGGCCTCTACCCAGGGCACACCGAATTTATTTTCCGATTTTCCTGTCGAAATCTTGGCATGTGTTTTTGCGTCCACATCCGGATTGATACGGAAGGCAATGGCGGCTTCCCGGCCCAGTTCGCTGGCCACCCGGCTCAACTGATGCAGTTCGGGCACAGATTCCACATTGAACTGATAAATACCGCTGTCCAGGGCAAAGGCCATTTCCCCGGCGGTTTTGGCTACGCCTGAATAAACGATTTTCTCCGGCGGAATTCCCGCCGCCAGCGCCCGGCGCAATTCCCCTTCGGAGACCACATCAGCGCCACTGCCTTGGGCGGCCAGGGTGGCTATCACCGCCTGGTTGGTATTGGCCTTTACCGCATAACAGAGCAGAAGATCCAGGCCCTGTTTCTCAAACGCCTCGGTAAATACCTTGTAATGTCGCTCCAGGGTGGCGCTGGAATAACAGTAAAATGGTGTTCCCACGGCCTCGGCAATTTCCCGGACCGGAATCTCTTCCGCATACATCTCGCCATTCCGGTACCCGAAATGATCCATTGTCTTATCCTTTATTCTAGATCGGCTTTGCTTTTATTCGCCTTGTTCCTGAGCGGCGGGCTGATCTGTGGTCTGGTAGCCCGGAGGCGGTTCAAGCGCACTTCTTTTCCCGCAGGACTGCAGGGAGAGGGACGCAACAACAACCGTCGCAGCCACAAGGGCGCGAAGATAAGGGGCAGATTTCAGCTTATGGCTCAGGTTCATGGTGTTCTCCTGATGGCATATCTAGCATCAGGCGACAAAAGTTTCCACGATTAAAATAAGCGGATAAACAGACAGGACGCGATAATGAAGGTCGATCAGATTACCGGGACGATAGGTACACTGCAGGAGGCCAGAATTACAGCCGACAGTAACAGAATAATATATTTCATCTTATAGTTCCTTTTAATTCCGTCCCAAACACCCGACGCCCATCCTGACCGCATCATCTTTATAGGCCCTTAACAAGCGGGTCAAATTTAAGTCAAATTCCCATTCACATTTTATTGATGGTTTATGTGCGCTTGCCTCTTGCCGGACCGTCTGAAGGTGCGTAGGCTTCAGCAGTTCAACCGTAATTCAAGGAGAAGAGAAATGATCGGTTACGTCACATTGGGGACCAATAAATTTGAAAAAGCGGCAAAATTCTATGATGAGCTTTTGTCGCTCTATAAGGCCGGCCGGGCCATCGAGAGCGACCGGCTGGTCGCCTGGGCCACCGGACCGGGCAGCCCGATGGTGGCAATTGCCAAACCCTGGGACGGCAAACCCGCCACGGTGGGCAACGGCACAATGATTTCCCTTGCCGCCGCGAATAGCGCGCAGGTCGATGAGCTTTACGCCAAAGCCCTGGAACTGGGCGGCAGTGACGAAGGTGCTCCCGGCGAGCGTATCCCCGGTTTTTATGGCGCCTATTTCCGCGATCTCGACGGCAATAAACTCTGCGTCTTCCACATGGACATGAGCGCGATGAGCTAAGCCTTCAGGCGCTCTTTACTCTGAAAGACGCTTTCGCGCAGCTTTTACCTGCTCCCGTACCTGTACGGGAGCAGTCCCGCCATAGCTTGTGCGGCTGGCCACCGAATCCTCCACCGACAGGACGCAAAATACATCGTCGGTGATACTTGCTTCCACCGCCTGCATTTCAGCAAGCGTCAGGCCATCCAGATCACAGCCCTTCTGTTCCGCCTTCGCAACAAGTGTGCCGGTCACATGATGGGCGTCCCGGAACGGCATGCCCAGCACCCGGACCAGCCAGTCGGCCAGATCGGTCGCGGTGATAAAACCTCTGGCCGTCGAGGCCAGCATTTTATCCGCCTTGACTTCCATATCATCAACCATGCCGGTCATGGCGGCAATCACCAGGCTGAAGGCGTTGGCAGCATCAAAAGTTGCTTCCTTGTCTTCCTGCATATCCTTGGAATAGGCAAGCGGCAGCCCCTTCATCACGATCAGCAGGCTGTTCAGTGCGCCGATGATCCGGCCCGCCTTGGCCCGGCACAGTTCCGCTGCGTCGGGATTTTTCTTCTGCGGCATGATGGAGGAACCGGTGGTGAATTTATGGCTGAGGTTGATATAGTCGAACTGGGCCGACGACCAGATGACAATCTCTTCCGCCAAGCGGGAGACATGGGTCGCACAGATGCTGGCCGTGCCCAGGAATTCCAGGGCAAAGTCCCGGTCCGACACGCTGTCCAGGCTGTTGGCGGTAGGCCGGTCAAAACCAAGTTCAGAAGCGGTCATAAAACGGTCGGTATTAAAGGAGGTACCGGCCAGGGCCGCCGCGCCGAGCGGGCATTCATTGAGCCGGGCGCG
This sequence comes from Emcibacter sp., assembly GCF_963675455.1. GTDB lineage: Bacteria > Pseudomonadota > Alphaproteobacteria > Sphingomonadales > Emcibacteraceae > Emcibacter. Next base: position 620,402 of record NZ_OY776217.1, read on the forward strand.
GGCATCCTGAAGCCGTCCGCGGTCACGGGAAAACATTTCAAAATAGGCCAGCAGATGATGACCGAATGTCACGGGCTGGGCGCTCTGCAGATGAGTAAACCCGGGCAGGATCACGTCCGCATATTTGTCCGCCTTTTCCACCAGCGCCGTCTGCAGGCCTTTCAGCGCCCCGTCCATCTGGTCGATGGCATCCCTGACCCAGAGTTTGAAATCGGTGGCCACCTGGTCGTTGCGGGACCGGGCCGTGTGCAGCCTGCCGGCGGGCTCGCCGATGATTTCCTTGAGCCGGGATTCCACATGCATATGAATATCTTCCAGAGCAGGGTCCCAGGTCATCTTGCCGGCCTCGATTTCTTCCCTGACCTGATCCAGCCCTTGCAGAATGGCGTCACCGTCTGCCCTTGAAATAATGTCCTGGGCCACCAACATCTTGCAGTGCGCTTTTGACCCCTGAATGTCCTGGGCGTATAACTGTTTGTCAAAATCGATGGAGGCGTTTATTTTCTCCATGATTTCGGCAGGTCCGGCGGCAAAACGGCCGCCCCACAGGGCATTGGCTGATTTTTTGTCATTTTCGGTCATTTTTCAATCCTGCAGACAAAGGTAAACGGGCAGATTTATGAAAAGAACTCTTCCAGCTCTTGTTGCACTCATCGCTCTGGTTATTGTGGCACTTTTTTTCCTAAAGGACGGAGATACGCCAAAAGAAAGCCCGCTGCAAGCCCTGGCGGTGGGAAAAATGGCAAAATTCACCCCCAAAGCCCCCCCGACCCGGCTGTCCGACCTCCCCTTCACCAGCCCGTCTGGTGAACAGATCACCCTGTCCTCGTTTGAAGGAAAAGTGATCCTTCTGAATGTCTGGGCAACCTGGTGCGCCCCCTGCCGTCATGAAATGCCGGACCTGGAGGCCCTGAACCAGGAAATGCAGAGCGATGATTTCCAGGTCGTCATCCTGTCCATGGACCGGGGCGGCCGGGAGGCCTCGCAGAAATTCCTTGACGAGATCGGCGTCACCTCGCTTGAGCCCTACCTTGATCCCACCGGTAAATTCAGCCGTTCCATCGGTGTGCTTGGCCTGCCGGTCACTATTCTGATCAATGAAAGGGGCGAAGAACTGGGCCGGCTTGTCGGACCGGCGGAATGGAGTTCGCCGGATGCCAGGAGTCTCATTGAACATGTCCTGACGCCCTGAGGACACTCTTGTCAAAAAATTCACAGAAGAGCGCTTGACACCATTGCAACAATATAACATAAAAGCAACATAACGATATATTATAACATTAATTAGGTATCATAATGTCTACACTTTCCTCTAGTCGATTGATTTGTCTTTTGTTCGCCGCCTCTGCCGTCCCTGCCCTGGCCGACCCCGCATCTACCGATCCAGGCCAGGTCCATCAGCATGGTCACGAGATAGAGGAAATTTTTTCCACCGCGACCCCCCATGCCAAGAGCCAGATGGATGTGTTGCAGGGATCGAGCCTGGTCACCGAGGAACAGCTGGACAGACTGATGGCGGCCACCATCGGTGAAACCCTGACAAATATTCCGGGGGTCAACTCCACTTTCTTTGGCCCGGGCGCCAGCCGACCGGTGATCCGCGGCCTTGGCGGCGACCGCATCCGCATACTGACCAACGGCATCGGCACCATTGACGCGGCCAACACCAGCCCCGACCATGCGGTTGCCGGCGATCCGCTGACCGCCCGCCGGGTAGAGGTGCTTAAAGGCGCCAGCACCCTGATCTACGGCAACAATGCCATTGGCGGCGTGGTCAATATCATTGACGATCGTATTCCCAGTGTCATGCCGGAGGGAGATCTGGAAGGTCGCACCCGCCTCAGTTACGGTACCGTGGCTGATGATTTTTCCGCCGGTGCCGCAGTGACCGCAGGCCTCGCCGACGAGATTGCCGTACATGTCAACGGTTATTACCGCAACACCGGCGATTATGACATCCCGGGATCTGCCGAAAGCGAGGCCCTGCACGAAGCCGAAGGCCATATTGAAACGGTTGAAGAAGGCGGCAGTTCGGTGGAAAATTCCAGCCTGGAAAACAAGGGCGGTGCTTTCGGCCTGAGCTGGATTGGCGATACTGCCACGCTGGGCGGCTCCGTCAGCTATTCAAAAAGCAATTACGGCGTTCCTGCCGGTCATGCTCATGAAGAAGAAGGAGTTGAGGAAGAAGAACACGAGGAAGAGGCGCCCGTCCGGGTTGACCTTGAACAGGTCCGCTTTGACCTGAAAGGGGAAAGCGAGATGAACCTCGCCCTGTTTGAGAAGGCCCGCCTGCGCTTCGGCTACGGCGACTACGAACATAAGGAACTGGAGGGTGAAGCCACAGGTACCGTCTTCAAGAACAAGGGCTGGGAAGGCCGTCTGGAACTGATCCAGAAGGAGCGTGGCAACTGGCACGGCTCCATGGGCGTGCATCTCAGAAGCCGGGACTTTGAAGCCATCGGCGACGAAGCCTTTGTGCCGCCGACCGACACCTTTCAGTGGGGCATCTTTGCCGTGGAAGAAGTGGAACTGGATCAAATCACCCTGGACATGGGCGCCCGCTTTGACCACCAGAAAACAGATAATAACGCCCTCGATATTTCCCGCAGCTTTGATACCGTCAGCCTGTCTGCCGGCGCCGCCTATCATCCCAGTGAAAACAGCCTGATCGGCATCAGCCTGAGCCGGGCCGAACGGGCCCCCAACGCCGAGGAACTGTTTTCCAACGGACCGCACCTTGCCACCGGCGCCTTTGAGAGGGGCAACAGTAACCTCACAACAGAAAAGGGACTGACGGCCGAACTGTCTTTCAAATATCAGGCCGAGCAACTGGATGCGACAATCAATTTCTATCACACCTGGTATCAGGACTTTATTTATGAAGTTGAAACCGGGGAGGAGGAAGACGGCCTCGAAGTCTTCCAGTTCCGCCAGAATGACGCCACCTTCTGGGGTTTTGAAGCGGAGGCCTCCTATATGCTTTGGGAACAGACGGACAAGTCACTGACCGTTGATGTGATGGCTGACTATGTACGGGCAAAGCTTGATGATGATCTTGGCAATCTGCCGCGCATCCCGCCGTTCCGCTTCGGTGTCGGGGCCGACTATGCCAGCGACTATATTGACGGGCGGGCGGAAGTCCGCTTTGTCAGCGCCCAGGACAACATCACCGAACACGAACTGCCTACCGACGGCTACACAGAAGTCAACCTGGAAGCCTCATGGAAGCCTATGGGCAACGAGGAAGATCTGGCTGTGCGCCTACAGGTGCAGAACCTGACCAACGCAGAACGTCGGCTGCATGCCAGCTTCCTGAAAGATGTCCTGCCGCTGCCGGGCCGTAATTTCCGCCTCAGCGTCAATTACGGGTTTTAACTTCTACCCGGACCGGCAATAAAAAAGGGCCGCCTTAATAAGGCGGCCCAAAGGTTGGCATTTTCAGAATAAACGTATTGAATTCTTATGAGCGGCGGCGACGGGCAATCCCGAAACCGGCAAGGCCCAGACCCAGCAGGCCAAGTATGGCGGGCTCGGAAGCCTCAACCGCGATTTCAGGAGCGCTCAGAACAATCTCTCCGCCATCACCAGTCGTACAAGTCTCGTCAGAACAATACCCATCGATGCCCGCAGAATAGAAAGACTCATTGCTGATCAGCACCATGATTTCACCGGTGTCATCAGCGATGGCTTCCGTCGCCACAATGTAAAATTCAACCAGGGTAGAAACTGTAGCGTCAAACGTACCGGACATATTATAGGCCACGGCAGAGGCATCATTAATCAGCATCGTCCCCAGTTCAAAGGAAAATCCAAGTACATCAGAACTGTCAAAGGACCCGTTGGGCACCACCACAGAGTCAACAAGTTCAATTTCGCCGGAATAGGCTGTGCCGTCTGCAATACCCACATCGCCGCAACCGAAATCACAGGTCCCGGAAAGGGAAACGATTGCGGCCTGGGATGCAAAAGTACCGCCAAGAGCCATCACAGCCGCAAGCGCCGCTGCCTTGATCATATTGTTAAATAAATTCGCCATAACTAACCTCATTATAATTTTACAGGTCAACTTAATTTTTCTTCACCTACCCAACATACTCGCAATTAGCGTGCCAGTTCCCATATTTTCCTGATAAACCCTTTAGATACTTCATGTTAACAAAAAACAACTTCATGAGAAAAATACCGCCCGACACAAAACTGTAAAGAAAGCCGACAGTTTAAGGGGAAAAAAACAATATTGTCCCATTTTGAGAATCATCCTCTTTCGGGAATCATAAAGGCCGCCTCTCTGCAGGCGGCCTTTACCAAGTCACTTGTGGCTGACAAAAAAGATCAGGGAACGACCGTCACCGGAACCTTGGCTTTCTGCAGCACACCATACGCCACACTGCCAAGACCGATCTTGGCCAGCAAGCCCTTGCCCTTGTGGCCGAGGAAGATCTGCTCAACATTCTGTTCCTCGGCCAGAGAAGTAATGACATCCGCCGCATGGCCGACCTGAACGAAACTTTTGATTTCCACACCTTTACGCGCGAGGCGTTTTTTGGCCGGGGCAATGATTTCCTCTTCAGCCGTTTCAAGCTGCTCCATCTGCTGGGAATGACGAACAGCCAGTTCCTCAACACTCATGACCTCAAATTCGGACCAGTCCACCACATAGACAAGATAAAGTATACCGCCGCCACGGGCTTCAAGTTTGCCGGCCGCCAGTTCTGCAGCTCTTTCGCTGAGCTCGCCGCCGTCGTATCCCACGAGAAATTTTACCTGATCGCCTGTCATCTGCTTACCTCGCCTCATTTGTATTTGACTTTATCAACACCGTTTAGATGTATCCTATTTGCTATGAGCTATTGAAGCATTGATTCGTATCAATTGCAATCATCCTGTGACCGCATCAGACAATTGCCGGGCCCCTCCCTCCCGATTGTAGAAAAGACAGCATATGCAAGAACAAACCAGTTCTGTCGGATAACCGGCATTTCGGCAAAATATCATTTTGTTTTTTGATATTTGCACAGTATTTTTGCGGGTAATTGTTGCCATGAACACCCTTTCAAGATATGACTCATAGTATATCAGGGTATAATAATTTATCGGGGAATTACTATGGACAGATCGGTGAGAAAAACACCTCCTGGACAGTTCAGGTCCAACTTGCGCGTGATTTCATCAGATCATTGCACCCATCATTCAGCCTGCGAAAACTGCAGCGTGCGCCATGTCGCCATGTGCAATGCCCTGAACGAAGAAGAGGTCAACCTGCTCAATGAGATCTCCAATGATTTCAACCGGGACACCAAACAGATACTCTGCGCGGAGGGCGACCCTGCCGAACATCTTTACAACATCCGGGCCGGTACCGTCCGCCTTTCGAAAATGTTGCCGGACGGCAGACGCCAGATCACCGGCTTCCTGTTTCCGGGCGACTTTTTCGGTCTGGCCTGCAAGGACATCTACAGTTATACCGCCGAAGCCGTCACCCCGGTGGAGACCTGCCGTTTCCCGCGCAAAAAAATTACCGAGAAATTCAGAGAGCTGCCCAATCTGGGGGAACGGGTATTTGACATGACCACCACGGAATTGCAATCTGCCCATGACCAGATGCTTCTGCTCGGCCGCAAAACAGCCCGGGAAAAACTATGCAGTTTTCTGCTCTATATGGCGGAAAAAACGGCCGCGCTCGGCGGACATCCCGAAAATCACGCCTATCTGCCCATGAGCCGGTCCGATGTGGCTGACTACCTGGGATTAACAGTTGAAACGGTCAGCCGTCAGTTTACCAAGCTCGCCCAGTCGGGCCTGATCAGGCTTGAAGGTGCCCATCATGTGATACTTCTTGATCGCGAAGCCATTCACGACCTCGCTGAAGGGGAATGACGGTTCGGTTCCCCCCCTGACTGCGTGCGCCGGGTTCCGGATTGGCAGCCACTGTATTTTAGCAACCTGAAAAATGGCAAAATCCTTGACAACAGCTTTGCCGGCGCTATATTGCGCCATCTCTAACACGGGGTGATTCCCCGTAGTTTGACGAATCGTCATACCCCGGTCAGTAAATACGAACCCAAGTTCGTTACCGGCTATGACCAGGATAAAAACAGGAAATCAAAATGTTTGCAGTCGTCAAAACTGGTGGCAAACAGTATAAAGTAGCCAAAGATGATGTGCTGAAGGTTGAGAAACTGGACGGCGAAGCCGGCACAACAGTGACCCTTGAAGAGGTCCTCATGGTCGGTGATGACAAAGGTGTACAGGTTGGATCCCCGACTGTCAGCGGTACTGTAGTTACTGCTGAAATTCTGGAGCAGACCCGCGGCAACAAGGTTCTCATTTTCAAAAAGAAACGTCGTCAGAACTATCGCCGCAAAAAAGGTCATCGCCAGGAACTGACCGTACTCAAGGTTCTGGAAATCGGCAAGGGTGCCGCCAAGAAAGCTGCCCCTGCCAAAGCCGCCGCTGCCAAAACGGAAAAAACCGAGGAAGCCAAACCTGCTGCAAAAACCGCAGCAGCGAAGAAACCAGCTGCCGCGAAAGCAGCCGCTGAAACGAAAGCTCCGGCCAAGAAGGCAGCTCCGAAAAAAGCTGCCGCCAAAAAACCGGCCGCGAAGAAAACCGAGGAGAAATAAGTCATGGCACATAAGAAAGCAGGCGGTAGTTCCCGTAACGGTCGCGACTCAGCTGGTCGCCGTCTTGGTGTGAAAAAATTCGGTGGTGAAGCCGTAATCCCGGGCAACATTCTGGTTCGCCAGCGCGGTACAAAAGTATACCCCGGCGACAATGTCGGCATGGGCAAGGACCACACACTGTTTGCCCTGACCGAGGGCAAGGTTAAATTCACAAAAGGCAAACTCAAACGCAGCTACGTTCACGTAGACGTGGAAAAGTAAGCCGGAATTTAACAAGACAGATTCCGAAAGGGGAATGCCCAGGCTTTAATCCGGCATTCCCTTTTTCTATTGGCCTCTTTTTCTATTGGCCCTTTTTTTATTTTTGCGGTCCCCTTATGATTGGGAAAGCAAGCCCCTAACCAGAGCAGCAACATGCAGTTCCTCGACCAATGTAAAATATATACCCGTTCAGGCGCCGGCGGACAGGGATGCGTCAGCTTCCGGCGGGAAAAATTCGTCGAATTCGGCGGGCCCAACGGCGGGAACGGCGGGCGCGGCGGCCATATTATCGTAGAGGCCGTAGAGGGACTGAACACGCTGATTGATTATCGTTATAAACAGCATTTCAAGGCCCAGCGCGGCGGTCACGGCATGGGCCAGAACAGAACCGGCGCCCAGGGCAAGGACCTGGTCCTCAAGGTGCCCGTCGGCACCCAGATATTCGATGAAAACCACGACGTGATGCTCGCCGACCTGACCGAACCCGGACAGGTGGTGATGCTGCTGGAAGGCGGCAGGGGCGGCGTCGGCAATGCGGCGTTCAAATCATCCGTCAACCAGGCTCCCCGCAAGTCCACCCCCGGCGGCCCGGCCGAGGAAATGTGGATCTGGCTGCAGCTCAAACTGATGGCAGATGTGGGTCTGGTGGGCCTGCCCAATGCGGGCAAGTCGACGTTCCTGGCGGCAACCAGCCGGGCCAAACCGAAAATCGGCGATTATCCCTTCACCACCCTGAAGCCGCAGCTTGGTGTCGTTCATGTGGATGATCGTGAATTTGTCATCGCCGATATTCCCGGCCTGATCGAAGGCGCCCACGAAGGCCACGGCCTGGGCGATCGTTTCCTCGGTCATGTGGAACGTTGCGCCACCCTTCTGCATCTGATTGACGGCACGGGTGAAGATGTGGTCGATGCCTATCAGACGGTTCGTCACGAACTGGAAGCTTACGGCGAAGGACTGGACCGCAAGAAGGAAATCATCGGCCTGAATAAATGTGACGCCCTTGACCAGGAACTCATCGACATGTTGACGGATGAGTTGCGGCAGGTTACAGACTCCCCCATCATGCCGCTTTCCGGCGTCTCCGGTAAGGGCGTCGGCAAGGTTCTTAGGGCCCTGCTCAAGAATGTTGACGAAGCCCGGGAACTTGATATGTCGGATGCTTCTGCACCCTATTTGTCGGCTGCCACCCCGACAGGTGAAGAAGACCCGTCCGAAGAACCGGAAGCGGAGGAAGATACAGGGGGATGGTCGCCAATCTGATCGATCTCCCCTGCACTACTAGAGAAGTGTTTGTTTGACACGCCACACTGTCGAATGAAAGCCACCTTTGAATGAAAGAGACCATAGATAGTTTTCGCCGTATCGTGATCAAAATCGGATCCGCCCTTCTTGTCGATGCCGAAAAGGGACAATTGCGCGAGGAATGGCTGACCAGCATTGCCGAGGACGTGGCTGCCCTGCGCGCCGCCGGCAAGGATGTCATCCTGGTGTCTTCAGGCTCCATTGCCCTGGGCCGGAAACTTCTGGGCCTTAAACCGGGTAAACGGCTGGAAGAAAACCAGGCCGCCGCCGCCGCAGGCCAGATCGAGCTGGCCGCCGCCTACCGGGAAAACCTGGGCCGGCTGAACCTTCCTGTTGCCCAGGTCCTGCTGACCTACGGCGATACTGAGGAACGGCGTCGCTACCTGAATGCCCGTAACACCATCCTGCAGCTCCTCAGGCTTGGCGTGGTGCCGGTGATCAACGAAAACGACACGGTGGCCACCGACGAAGTCAGATACGGCGACAACGACCGTCTGGCCGCCCGGGTAGCTACCATGTGCGAGGCCGACTGCCTGTTCCTTCTGTCGGATATCGACGGGCTCTATACCGCCGACCCCAACAAAAACCCCCATGCGGAATTTGTCTCGACCGTGAATACGATTACCCCCCAGATTGAACGAATGGCCGGCAACCCCGTCTCTACCGGTTTCGGCAGTGGCGGCATGATCACCAAGATCGCCGCCGGCAAAATCGCCACACTGGGCGGCTGCAACATGGTGATCATCAACGGCACGGAAAAAAATCCTGTAAGCCGTTATCTGGAAGAAGGGCGCGGCACCTGGTTCAAGGCCGCCAATAATCCGCTGGCCGCCAAGAAACAATGGATTATGGGCAGCCTGGAAACCTGTGGTACGCTGACCATCGACGATGGCGCGGTAAAGGCTCTGAAAAACGGCAAAAGCCTGCTGCCGGCCGGCGTTGTCCGGGTGTCCGGCACCTTTGACCGCGGAGATACCGTCACCGTGATGAATATTGAAGGGACTGAAATCGGCCGGGGCCTGATTTCCTACTCCTCCAAAGAGGCCGGTTTACTGAAGGGACATCGCAGCCACGAGATCGAGCAGGTCCTGGGATATGTAGGTCGGGAGGAATTAATCCACCGCAGCGACCTTGTTATTTCGGGAAATGGCTATAAATAACGGTACATCACAGTACCAAAAGTAATTCGCTGGAAACGCACATGAATACAGAACATGACATCAGAAAACTGATGCTGGCAATGGGTCAGTCGGCCCGCGCGGCCGCCACCATTCTGGCCGAAAGTACAACCGAACAGAAAAATGCCGCCCTGATCGCTGCCGCAAAAGCCCTGCGGGACAACAGCCGGGATATCCTTGCCGCCAACGCCAGAGACATGGAAATTGCCAAAGGCCGCGGCCTGACAGGGGCCATGCTGGACCGGCTGCTGCTGGATAACGACCGCATTGAAGCCATGGCCAAAGGACTGGAAAACATTGCCGCCCTGCCCGATCCGGTCGGCGACGTAATGGCAAGCTGGGATCGTCCCAACGGCCTGAATATCTCCCGCGTGCGGGTGCCGCTGGGCGTTATCGGCATCATTTACGAATCCCGTCCCAATGTGACGGCCGACGCCGGCGCCCTGTGCCTGAAATCGGGTAATGCCTCGATCCTGCGCGGCGGTTCCGAAAGCGCCCATTCCAGCCGGGCCATCTACCAGTGTCTGGTACAGGGCCTGGAGGAAGCCGGCCTGCCGGAAGACGCCATTCAGTTGATCCCGACCCAGGACCGCTCCGCGGTCGGCGAGCTGCTTGGTCTGGCCGGTCTGGTCGATATTATCGTCCCCCGGGGCGGCAAGTCGCTGATCGAACGAGTCCAGAACGACAGCAAGGTGCCGGTCATGGCCCATCTGGACGGCATCTGCCATGTCTATGTGGACAAGGATGCGGATCTGGAAAAAGCCGTCAATATTACTGTCAACGCCAAGATGCGCCGGACCGGCATTTGCGGAGCCACGGAAACCCTGCTCATTGACCAGGCCGTCGCTGAAACGTTTCTCCCCCCCATTGCCGAGGCACTGAGGGAAAAGGGCTGCGAACTGCGTGGCGATGCCAAAACCCGGGAAATTGTACCGGATATAGTTGCCGCCACCGATGAGGACTGGGATACGGAATATCTGGACGCCATTCTCTCCATTCGTTGTGTGGAAGGTGTCGAAGGCGCCATTGATCATATTGCGATCCATGGCTCACATCATACCGATTCCATTGTCACGGAAAATGCCGCCACCGCCGCCGAATTCCTGAACCGGGTGGATAGCGCCATTGTTATCCACAACGCCTCGACCCAGTATGCCGATGGCGGAGAATTCGGCATGGGTGCGGAAATCGGCATATCCACCGGCAAGATGCATGCCCGGGGTCCGGTTGGACTGGAACAGCTGACAAGCTATAAATATCAGGTCAGGGGCAATGGCCAGATCCGCCCCTGAGAGACCGGCCCCTGACAGACCACCCTTCAGCAGGTTTCCGCTGCTGCCCGGCGGGGACAAATGGCGGGGCATGACCATCGGTCTGCTTGGCGGCTCATTTAATCCGGCCCATGCGGCCCACCGGGAAATAAGCCTTTCCGCCCTGAAGCGCCTGGGCCTGGACCATGTCTGGTGGCTGGTGTCCCCGCAAAACCCGCTGAAAGGCACCGGGGACATGGCATCCCTGGACCGGCGCGTGAAACAGGCACAGAAAGTGGCGGCGCACCCGAAGATAACGGTAATGGATCTGGAAAGCCGGCTCACTTCAAACTATACGGCAGATACGATCCGTACCCTCGTGGAACGCTTCCCCGAGGTTCGTTTTGTCTGGCTGATGGGGGCGGATAATCTGGGTCAGTTCGACAAATGGCAGAAATGGGAGGAAATTGCGCGGCTTGTTCCGTTTGCGATTTTCGACCGTCCCGGTTATTCTATGTCAGCGATAGCCAGTAAAGCTGCCCAAAGATTTCGCCGACAGCGGCTGAATGAGGCATATGCCTCGCTGCTGTCGTTGAAAAAACCGCCGGCCTGGATTTTCTGCCACGGCAGAAAAAATCCATTGTCGGCAACCGAGATTCGTAAAAAAATGTTACATTCCGAGAGGTTATAGAAAAAAGACGTGCCCACTACACAGGAGTCAGAGAACATTCCAAGTTCTTCCGAACCGTCCAGTACGGTCAGTCTCAAGGAGCTTATCATAGGCGCCCTTGAAGACAAAAAAGCAGAAGATATTACTGAAATCAACCTGCATGGAAAATCCAGCATTGCCGATTCGATGGTAATTGCCTCCGGTCGATCCAACCGTCAGGTGGCCGCCCTCGCGGACCATATACTGCAGACCGTGAAGGACAACGGCTTTGGCAGTTGCAAGGTGGAAGGCCTTGAAAAGGCTGACTGGGTGCTGATTGATGCCGGTGACATCATCGTCCATCTTTTCCGTCCCGAAGTCCGCGCTTTCTACAATCTGGAAAAAATGTGGATGCCGGATTTCACTCCGGACAAGGTTGGCAATGCAGAGTATCATCCTGAATCTTCCTCTGAATCTTCAGATGACTCCTCCGACCTGCAGAGCTAGGCCCGGGGAATATGCAAATCCGGATCATCGCCGTCGGGCGCCTTAAAAAAGGGCCGGAGCTTGACCTGATTGAGACTTTCATCAAACGGACTCCCTGGCCTGTTTCCATAACCGAGGTTGAGGAAAGGCGGCCCATCAAGGGGGCCGAAAGGATGGCCAGGGAAGCAGAACTTCTGCTGGCCGCCATTCCCCGGGACGCTTTTGTAATCGCCCTGGATGAACGCGGCAAGGAAATGCGAAGCACGCGTTTTGCAGAAACCCTGGAACGGCTTCAGGACGACGGTCAACAGACCGTCGTCTTTGTCGTTGGCGGTGCCGAAGGTTATGGTCCGGGGGTAAAGGAACGGGCCGACCGACTGCTGTCTTTCGGCGAAATGACCTGGCCCCACATGATGGTGCGCCTGATGCTTGCAGAGCAGATCTACCGGGCTTCCACCATCCTTGCCGGCCACCCCTACCACAAGGACTAGCGGACAGGGGTGAAAAAGGAACCGGAAACAGGATTTAATTTAACGCAAAAGTGCCTGACAAGCTTGATTTTACACGCTATTAACCTAATTTAGATATAGAGTTTATATCCGGAACCGGCGTCCGGAAACTGCCATAAGCGGAACGAGTTATCAATGACCAGAAAAGCCCTTCATGCCACCAAACCGGTTGTCCTGTGTATCCTGGACGGCTGGGGCTACCGTGACGACAGCACAAACAACGCCATTGCCCTGGCAAATACGCCCAATTACGACCGCCTCCTGAAGGAATGCCCGCGTGGTTTTCTTGAAACCTCCGGCCTGGCGGTTGGCCTGCCGGAAGGGCAGATGGGGAACTCGGAAGTTGGTCATATGAATCTGGGTGGCGGCCGGGTGGTCATGCAGGATCTGCCGCGCATCGACAGCTGTATTGCCGAGGGTAGACTGGGTGACCTGGAGAACCTGAAACACATGATTGCCGCCCTGAAAGAAAGCGGCGGCACCTGTCACCTGATGGGGCTTTTGTCCCCTGGTGGCGTTCATAGTCACCAGGACCATATGCTGGCCCTGGCGAAAGAATGTGCGAAGGAAAATATTCCGGTCGCTATTCATGCCTTCCTTGACGGACGTGACGTCCCCCCGAAAAGCGCGCTCGGGTTCCTGGACAGGTTTGAAGCCGGCATCGCCGAACTGGACAAAGTCGCCATTGCCACGGTCAGCGGACGCTATTACGCCATGGACCGGGACAAGAGATGGGACCGCGTCAAACTCGCCTATGACGCCATGGCCGAAGCGACGGGTGAAAAACACCCCACCGCCCGCGCCGTTATCGAAACAAGTTACGCCAGTGACAAAACCGACGAATTCGTCCTGCCTGCCATTGTCGGCGACTATGGCGGCATGAAAGACGGTGACGGCCTGCTGATGGCCAACTTTCGCGCCGACCGCGCCCGGGAAATCCTGACCTGTTTTGTCGACCCGCATTTTGACGGCTTCAGGCGCGGCCGGTTGATTGATTTCGCCACCCGGGCGGGCATGGTGGAATATTCCGTCGCCCTGAATGAATATATGACCGCCCTGTTCCCGGCCGAGGAAATCCTCGACACCCTCGGGGAAATTGTTTCCCGTAGCGGCCGCACACAGCTGCGCATTGCCGAGACGGAAAAATACGCCCATGTGACCTTTTTCTTCAATGGCGGGTCCGAGGAGGTTTATGACGGCGAAGACAGGATCCTGATCCAGTCGCCCGATGTCGCCACCTATGACCTGCAGCCTGAAATGTCAGCCCCGGAAGTCACCGACAAGCTGGTCGAGGCCATCACCTCGAAAAAATACGACCTGATTGTCGTCAATTTCGCAAACCCGGACATGGTTGGTCATACCGGCATCATGTCAGCCGCCCTGAAAGCGGTTGAAACCATTGATAACAGTCTTGGCCGGCTGCGTGACGCGCTTGTGGAGGCCGGAGGCACCATGCTGGTGACCGCGGACCATGGCAATATCGAACTGATGAAAGATCCGGCCACCGATCAACCGCATACGGCCCACACCACAAATCTGGTGCCGTTTATCCTGGTCAATGCGCCGGCGGCAGCAGCGGACCTGCCCGAAGGCCAGGCCATATCCCTGGAAAGCGGCAAGCTGGCCGATGTGGCGCCGACGGTGCTGGACCTGCTGGGTCTGGAGCAACCGGCATCAATGACCGGTCAGTCCCTGCTCAAAATTGTCTCCGGTCAACAGATCAAAGGGGATGGCATTAAACAACAGGAGAACCGGGCTACTGCGTAAGCTGTCTCACCATATTCTGCACCGGCGGGGAGTGATCCTTCTCCCCTCGCTGTTTCTTTGCCTGCTCTCTGCCGTACCGGCCACCGGTGACGTGCCTGAAAAGCAGGAAAAAGACCTGCAGGCCGTCCAGAAAAAGATTGAGGAAACCACCCTCAAGGCCCGGCAATATGAAAATGAGGCAAACCAGCTGAAGCAGGAGATTTCCGACCTGAGCCGCAAAATGGTAGCTGTGGCCGGTAACCTGCAGGATACCGAAAGCCGCCTCAGTGAACGGGAACAGAATCTTGCCGAACTGAACCAGCGGGAAATAAAACTGGAAACCCGTCTCCGGGCCCGCACCGGCCAGATGAGCGAAACCCTCGGCGCCATGCAACGGCTCAGCCAGCAGCCGCCGGAACTGGTGGCCTTTCGTCCCGACGAAGCCGTCAACAGCCTGCGCAGCGCCAGCCTGCTGAAGATCATCCTGCCGGAACTGGAAAACAAGGCGCTTTTGCTCCGGAATGACCTTGGCGAGCTGCAGGATCTGCGTCAGGACATTCGGGAAGAAAAAGACAGCCTGAAAGAGGAACTGGCCGAGCTCGGCGACTCGCAAGCAGAGCTTGACCGGCTGTTAACAGCCCGACAGGACCGCCACCGGCAGCTTGAGAAAGCCACCCGTTCCGAACGGGCCAAGCTTAAACAGTTCGCTGCCACCGCAAAAAACCTTCAGGAGCTGATCGACCGTATCGAGGAAGAAAACCGCCTGCGGGAAAAAGCCGCCCTTGCTGCCGCAAAACGACTCGAAGACAAACCGCTGGTCGGCCCGAAAGACACAGCCCCTGCCCCCCGGGTCGCCTCTCTGCCGTCCGGCAGCGCCAGCTTCAATGCGGCGAAAGGCAGCATTCCCCTGCCGGTCCGGGGATCAATTGCGGTTCGCTTCGGACAAAAAACCCCGGAAGGCGTGACGTCAAAGGGAATCACCATCAACACCCGGTCACAGGCCACCGTGGTTGCCCTGCATGATGGTCGTGTTGTGTTCTCCGGGAAGTTCCGTTCTTACGGACAATTACTTATTATTTCCCATGGCGATGGCTATCATACCCTGCTGGCCGGCATGACCCGACTTGACGCCGTCGTCGGTCAATGGGTATTAAAAGGTGAACCGATAGGCCAGATGGCGCCCACTCAGTTGGCGGCTGACGGCCGGGTCACTGGAAACCTTGGGCAAAAGCTCTATATGGAAATCCGTCGACAGGGCAGGCCGATCAATCCACTGCCCTGGATTGTCGCTCGTGACAGAAAGGTACTTGGTTAAATGAAAAAGTTTGCTGCAACAGCTGTGATCGCCATTGGTATTGTCGGTGCCAGCCTGGCCGTGAATAATGTCGGCTACAGCGCCAATTCAGATACCTATAAACAGCTCAACCTGTTTGGAGATGTTTTTGAGCGTATCCGGTCGCAGTATGTGAAGGAAGTCAAGGATGAAGAGCTGATCGAAGCGGCCATCAACGGCATGCTGGCCTCCCTTGATCCCCATTCAAGTTACCTGAACCCAAAGAATTTTGAAGACATGCAGGTCCAGACCCGCGGTGAATACGGCGGTCTTGGCCTGGAAGTGACCCAGGAAAGCGGTGTGGTCAGGGTGGTTTCTCCCATTGACGATACCCCCGCTGAACGGGCAGGCATCAAAGCCGGTGACTATATCACCCATCTGGACGGTGAACAGGTTATGGGCCTGACCCTGAATGAAGCCGTCGACAAAATGCGCGGCGAAGTGGGCGAGCCTATTGTCCTGACCGTGGTGCGCAAGGGGGAAAAGGCGCCGCTGGAAATCAGCGTCACCCGGGATGTCATCAAGATCAAATCCGTGCGTTACCGGGTTGAAGATGAGATCGGCTACGTCCGCATCACCTCCTTTACCGAAACCACCGAAGAAAACCTGAAGGACGCCCTGAAAGCCATCCGTGAAGAGCTGGGCGATAATCTGCAGGGTATTGTGCTTGACCTGCGCAACAATCCCGGCGGTCTTCTCGACCAGGCCATCGCGGTTTCCGACGCCTTCCTTGACCGCGGCGAAGTGGTCTCGACACGCACACGTAACGACCGCTCCGTCCAGCGCTACAACGCCCGCAAGGGTGACCTGATTGACGGAAAATCACTGGTTGTCCTGATTAACGGCGGTTCCGCGTCTGCCTCGGAAATTGTCGCCGGCGCCCTGCAGGATCACCAGCGCGGTGTCGTGGTCGGCACCCAGTCCTTCGGCAAAGGGTCGGTCCAGACCGTTATCCCTCTCGGCGCCAATGGCGCCATGCGGCTGACAACAGCCTATTATTTCACTCCGTCCGGCACCAGCATCCAGGGTGATGGCATCACTCCTGATGTGGAAGTCGAACAGCTTCGTCTGGAAGACGCCCAGGAAATCAACACCAGACGGCGCAGCGAAGCAAGCCTGCGGGGCAGCCTCGAAAACCCCAATGGTGACCATAATGAGGCCGAACCTGACGAAGAAAAGGCCAAACAAGATGATGCGGCTGACAGCGGGAAAGAAGACACCACTGAAGACAGTAGTGAAGAAGAGGAAGAGGAAGAGGAAGTCCTCACCACAGCCCAGCGCGACTATCAGCTGAATTATGCCTTTAATCTTATTCGAGGGATGGCCATCGCCAGGAATTATAATTAAAAGCCGCGACAGGGCCGGATCAACCGAATTCCGGTCCTGTGCCTTTTGCGGCGTTGAAAAGAACAAAATAGTTTGGAAGGGGAAAGGCCGGTAACGGCAACAGATCATGGCAGGCGAGCCGGAATTACAAACAATGACACGGAGACGCACCATCAGTCCGCTGGTGGCGGCGTGGGTGCTTGTGCTTGTCACTTTTGGCGGCCTGATCCTGTGGCTTTCGCTGACGGCTGAAGCCCCCGAGACCGGAACTGCCGAAGTTACTCATGAACAGTCCCCCCTTGAACAGCAAGCTCAGGCCGGGGAAGAAAAATCCGCATCGGAAAATATTATCATTCTGTCCGGTCCTGAAGACAGTCTGCCCGCTGACAACCAGCCGGACGCTGCAGAAGACAGTCATGGAAACGATACGGCAGAGACTACAAGCGAAGACAGCACCCCGGCAACACAGCTGCCCTATACAAAATTCATGAGCCTGAAAGAGGTGCCCAATCCGGGCCTCATGGTCCAGGGCAAGGACGGTCCCCTGCCGGTGCTTGGGCCGGACGGGCTGGTTTCCTGGCAGGAATATGCCAGACCGCACGAGGATCTGAGCATTGCCCCGCGAATCGCCATTATAGTCAAGGGTATCGGCCTGAACACGGACCAGAGCGAACAGGCCATCAAGCGGCTGCCCGGTGAAATGGATATTGCCATTACGCCCTATGGCCGCAATCTGCAGGACTGGGTCGACCTGGGGCGGGAATTCGGCCACGAGGCGCTGCTTCTGGTGCCTATGGAACCCCTGAATTATCCCGAAAATGATCCCGGTCCGCATACCCTTATGGCTGGCTATTCAATGCGCGACAACATGAACCGGCTGATGTGGGTTCTGTCCCGGGTCACCGGATATGTGGGCATTCTGAACGAGATGGGCTCGAAATTTACCGCGTCTGAGAATGCCATCCATCCCATTCTGGAAGAACTCCATGGCCGCGGCCTGATGTTTGTGGATTCCCGGTCCAGCCGTTACAGCATCGCCGCCAAATACGCGCGGCGTCTCGGCATGCCGCGGGCTCTTAATAATCGCTTTATCGACAATATTGTCAGCGAGGAAGAAATCCAGACCAGGCTCAAGGAACTTGAGAATACGGCCAGGACCTATGGGGCGGCTCTCGGCATCGCGAGGCCCTTCCCGCTGACCATTGAACAGCTCGACGCCTGGGCCAGAACCCTGCCGGAAAAGGGTATTCAGCTGGTACCGGTGACCGCCATCGCCAACCGTCAACCGATCAAGTAACCTGGAAAGACGTCCTTCCCCGATATCGGCTTTTGTATCACCGAACTATTCTCTTGCCTTTTGTTCCTGTTGCAAGTCACGTTTAATTGATCAAAATAGATCCCCTGACTATATCAATCTGAAGAGGCCTTATGACAGACGCAGAAAAACTTCCCTATCGCCCATGCGCCGGCATGATGCTGGTCAACCGGGACGGTAAGGTCTTTGTCGCCCAGCGCATTGACCAGGTTGCGGAAGCCTGGCAGATGCCCCAGGGCGGGATAGATGAGGACGAGAACCCGGAAGCCGCCGCGTTAAGGGAGCTGAAAGAGGAAATCGGTACCGACAATGTGGAACTGATTGCGGAAACCGAAGACTGGATGACCTATGACCTGCCGGAACATCTGATTGGCAAGGTCTGGAAAGGCCGCTACCGGGGCCAGAAAATGAAATGGTTTGTCTATCTGTTTCTGGGTGAGGATGAGGAGATCAACCTGGAAACCCATCACCCGGAATTCAGCGAGTGGAAATGGATTGAACTGTCCGATCTGCCGGATATGATAGTGCCGTTCAAACGGGAACTCTATCAGACCCTGACAGACCGCTTTGGCGAAAGTATAAGAAAGAAAACAGACAGGACATCATGACCCAAACTGAAACCAGGATATTACCCGTCCTCCAGACCATCCGGGAAACCTATGACGCTTTCCGGGCCAATCTCAGACATCACCTTATTCTATCCTATGTCTTTTACCTTCCGTTCTGCCTGTTTCTGCTGATGCCCGGCCTGACCCTGCCAAAATATATAACCCAGCCGGGCGGACAGGTCACTTTTGGCTTCACCGGTCCCTATCTGGTTTTCATTCTGGTGGCTTTTCTGCTGACCAGCACACTTACCCTTCTTTTTTTCAGGCTTTATCTTGTCGGCAGTGATGGTTACCTGAAGGTTTCCCTGTCCGGTCTTGCCAGAATGTTGCTGAAATATATTCTCTATCTTGCGGCGATGGTTATCCTCTTGCTGATCTTCATGCTGGTGATGTCCGTCGGGATCGGCCTGGTGATGTCCATTATCGCCGGGATTACCGGCTGGGACGTTGCCTCCCAGAGCAACCGCACCCTGGCCCTGCTGATCGGGATGCTGATTACCGTAGTGACCGTAGGGATTTCCTTCCGGCTACAGAGCACTTTTGTCAGCATTGCCGAAAACAAGAGTTTTGTCTCCTTTCGGGAAGCCTGGTTTTACAGCCGGAACAACAGCCTGGCCATTTTCATCACGGTCCTGGCCTGTGTCGTACCGGCCTGGCTCTTATCCCTGCTGCTGCTTAACGGCACCATGACTTTTTTCAATGCCGGCCAGGCCGCTACCGTCAATAACGCATTCATCATTGTACAATATCTGCTCAGCCCGGTTATCTTTGCGCCCACGTCCCTGTTCTGCAGCTGCCTGACAATAATTTACAGGTACTTGACCGGAAAGTCCGGTACGACGGGTCATATTGCTGACCTGATTGTCTGATAGGAAACGTAATATGACGATGGAAACCGGAACGCGGAACAAATCCCTGATTGCCTGCATCCTTGATGCCTACAGGTGCCTGTGGCATTTCAGGTTGCAGCATATCCTGGTTTCCCTGTTTGCCTTTCTGCCCTTCTGTCTTGCCGGTTATCTGGGCTATCTTGACCCGTTACTCACTACAGGAAACAGCCGAACCCATGTGCCCGAAGGATTTCAGCTGGCCTTCATTCTGATGATGATCACCACTTTTGTGTGGCTGGTGCCTTCGGTCATTCTCTGGCACCGTTTGTTCCTGTTGGGTCCCGAACACCTGCTTCGCCGTCGTTTGTGGCCGCTGATCACCCGGAGTTTTCATTTCAGCATCAAAATTCTGGTTTTTCTGGGAGTTCTCCTCATTATCCTGTTTTTACTCAGCAGCGGCGTCCTGATGCTCCTGAACCAGATTGCCCTGGAACGGCAGGGTTCCGTCGACGCTATCGGCATTGTAGAACTGACCGTTTATCTCACTGCCGCCGGCATTCTGGGCCTGTTGGCTCTTGCCATCGGCCTGCGGCTGTCATTGTCCTTTTCCGCCCAGTCCATTGGCAAGAAACTCAGTTTCCGTTCGTCCTGGGACCTGACCCGGACCCTGACCGGTCATATGCTGCTTGGCCTATTGCTCGGCCTGGTCCTTCCGGTAACCGTCGTGGTGGCTCTGCATTGGTTTTTTGTCTGGCTTTGGGGTTTGAATATATTCTCGGCACTTTCTGAAGGACGCTACGGCATTTTTCTGCTGATTTTTGCCCTGTCACCGCTGCTGTCCCTGCCGCTGGCGTATTTCTGTTCGCAAACATCGGTATTTTACCGCAACTGCGGCGCCTGCGACTATCAGGAGCCATCCTGACCCCGCTTTTGCCAAGCTCCTTCTGGAATTCGGTCAGACAATCCGTTATAAAATCCCGGATTATATTGTGGAGTGAAAAATGCGAATTCTGGTTCTTGGCGCGGGGGCTATTGGCGGGTATTTCGGCGGACTTATGCTGCACAGCGGGGCCGATGCCACATTTCTTGTGCGCCGGCGACGGCGCAACCTGCTCAGAAAGAACGGCCTTGTCATCCATGCCCCGGACCAGGATTACACCATAGATGTGACAGATCATCTGGTCGAAGAAGTGGATAGGCCATTTGATCTGGTGATTCTGAGCTGCAAGGCCTATGACCTGGAAGAGGCCATCCAGGCCATCAGTCCGGCAGTCGGCCCCGACAGCCATATCCTGCCGCTGCTCAACGGTCTCCGGCACTATGACATCCTGGATGAAACATTCGGGCCGGACAAAATACTCGGCGGACTTGCCAAGAACATCTGCACCCTGCAGAAGGACGGTAGCGTCCGCTCCTGGTCCCGCCCTGGAAACATCACCTTTGGGCCGCGTTCGGACAACCAGCTGGCCTTTTGCCGCCAGCTTGAGGAACTGCTGCTCAGGGCGCCAATCAGCGTCACCCATTCAAGCCATATCAAGTCCGCCCTGTGGGACAAATTCTGCATGATTACCGTACTGGGCGCGATCAACTGCCTGCTGCGCGGCAGTATCGGCGACATCATGGCCACCCGGGACGGCCGGGAAATTGCCCTGGCCATCATAAGCGAATGTGCCCGGACCGCAGAGGCCGCCGGTTATCCCCTGTCCGATGCTTCCCTGGAGTATATGCAGAACTCCATGACCCGGCAGGGATCGGAGTATACCTCTTCCATGTTCAGGGACCTTGAACTGGGCAAGCAAGTGGAAGGCGACCAGCTTGTCGGCGATATGCTGGCCCGGGCGACCGCCGCAGGGCTGAATACCCCCTACCTGAAAGCGGCATACTGCAATCTCCAGACCTATATGGTGCGCCGGGAAAAGACCTGATCCCCTCCCCGGCAAACATAATTACTGATCCAGCGCCGCCAGAATGTCGGCTGTGAACTTGGCGATGTTAAACCGTGTTCCGTCCGCGGCATCATACCCGCGCCGGACAATCACCAGATTGCGTGACGGAATGATCATCACATATTGTCCCCGGTTGCCGGCCATGGCGAAAACATCGTCGGGCAGGCCGGGGAAACGGCTGTCAAACAGCCAGAACTGGGCACCGTAACCTGGAAGCGGTGTACCGTCCTTGTTTTGAAGTGGGGGCTGGGACGGGGCAGGGGTGCTGACGAATTTCCGCCACCAGTCCGGCAGGATTTTTTCACCCTGCCAGATCCCGTTATTCAGGTAGAGGATACCCAAACGGGCCAGATCGCGGGGATGTACTCCAGACCTGGCTGGAGAGGATAAAATTCCCCTGCCAGTCGGTTTCCGCCACGGTATGATTCATGCCGATTTTCCGGAACAGCTCTTCCGTCGGGAAACGGAGCATCTTTTCGGTGTCCCCCAGCGTCGCCGCAAGCGAGCGAATGGCCAACAGGCTGTCGTTATTGGCATATTTCCAGCGTTTGCCCGGTGCGGTTTCCAGCATTTTTTCAGTGGCATTGTCGGTAACCAGGCCGCCGCCGAAATAGACATAACTTGTCCGATTGCCGGCCACATTACTGTCCAGCCCGCTGGCCATATGCAAGAGGTTTTCCAGCGTGATTTTCTGCCGGGGATCGCCGGGCGCGGACCATTCTGGAATATTGGCCGGGGACTTGATATCCAGCAACTCCTTTTTCACGGCTATGCCAACAAGGGTCGCCATAACGCTTTTGGCCGCCGACCAGGTGCGCTGGGACGTATGGGGTGTGTAGCCCGTCTTGTACTGTTCGGCCAGCAGCCGGTCCGGCGTGGTGACCAGGGCTGCACTCATGGTTTTGGGATCACCGTATTTATCGCTGGTGAAAGCGTCATTGAGCACTGCCTGAAGGCCGGAAGGGACTATCTCCGGTTCCGGAACCACGTCCCCCACGGGCCAGGCCTCGGCACTTTTATCCAGCCCGGCTGAAAAGCCCAAGGCGGGAACATGTTTGCGCGCCGAAAGATCCGCCCCCGGCGGAAGCTGGGCACAGCCGAGTCCCGGACGCCAGACCGCATAACGCGGCGGCAGATCATCGCTAAACCAGGCCGAAACATATTTGTCCTTCAAATGGATTTCCGCATCCGGCAGCTCGGCCATATATTTCCGGTAGTCTATCCGGATACCGGTCAGTTCGTCCTGCCGGGTCATGTCCACAGACTTGCCACCGTTAAAGGTGGCGCTGCAGGTAAAGGCCACCTTGTAGCCGGCCACCTGCGACTTCAAGGTTTCCGGTGTTGACTCGATGGCCGACACGGGAACAGCAACAGCCGTCAGCAGCACCCCCAGAGATACCGTCCGCATTTTCTGTAAAAACGATATTCTACGTTGGTTGAATAATTTCATCGTTAATCCCCATTCAACTATTATTATTTGAGCAGCCCCGCCGGAACGACCGGAAAGACCCTATTTTTCACACAAAAAGCACCTTATCACCCTTTCTGCAGGCTAACAGGTGTGGAAAAGGACATTATCAGGTTAAAAAACACACTTTGTAATATAACTGTCACTCTGCCTTCATAGAAAGTCTATCTGAGATTTTCCAGTTCACCAGTTCCGGTACGGGTGAATTCATCGTCGTTCCGCCCGGATAGCATAATTGCTCTGGCCGTAGAACAAGGAGAATACAAGAAAGCAGATACCATGACACTCGACAGAAACGGAAAAATACTGGTATGCGGCTCCATTGCCTTTGACACCATCATGGTCTTTAACGGTCAGTTCAAGGGCCATATCCTGCCGGACAAGGTGCATATGCTGAATGTTGCTTTCCGGGTGCCGGAAATGCGTCAGGAATTTGGCGGCTGCGCAGGTAATATCTGCTATAATCTCAGCCTGCTCGGCCTCAAGGGGCTGCCGGTCGCCACTGTCGGCGAGGATTTCTGGTCCTACAAGAACTGGCTCGGGCGCAACAATATTTCCGATGAAAATATCCTCGAAATCAAGGAAAAATATACTGCCCAGGCCCATATCATTACCGATATGGATGACAATCAGATTACCGGCTTCCATCCCGGCGCCATGGATCAGTCCCATGAAGTGATTATCAGGGCGGATCATAATGTCGCGCTGGGCGTGATCTCTCCGGACGGCCACGAAGGCATGAAGCGTCACACCAAACAGCTGGCCGAGCTGGGCATTCCCATAATGTTTGATCCGGGCCAGGAAGTCTCCTCGCTCAAGGGCGACGAACTGATGTGGCTGATGGAACATAGCCGCTGGATGGTGGTCAATGACTATGAATGGCAGCTTTTTTCGGAAAAGACCCACATGAGCATCGAGGTCGCGACAGAAATGCTCGACGTTCTGATTGTCACCAAAGGCAGCGAAGGATCGGTCATTCATACCCGTGACAACAGCTTCAATATCCCCAAGGTTCCGACCGAAGACCCGGTTGATGCCACCGGTTGCGGGGACGCCTACCGGGCCGGCATTATCTATGGCCTGATGCACGGACACGACTGGCCGACCACCGGCCGCATTGCCAGTCTGCTGGCGACCTATAAAATTTCACACCGGGGGGCCCAAAACCACCATTTCACCATGGACCAGTTCCGCGATCATTTCGCCCGCCAGTTCATGGTGACGCTGGGATAGATTATTAAAATTAAACCGCGGCAAAAGAAAAACCCCGCAGGTTATCCTGCGGGGTTTGTCAAATCTTGTACTCTGAAAGGTCTAGGCGGCCAGTTCATCCAATACAGCCAGAATAGCCACCAGACGATCAAGGGCTTTTTCGGCGCGGGCACGTTGTACGTCGTCCTTTGCATCAGCCACATCTTCCCGGGCATCCTTCAGTTCGGCTTCCAAAACAGTGCGGTCCAGCTCGCCGGGCTTGTAGGCTTCTTCGGCCAGAATGGTCAGGCCGTTCGGGTTGACCTCGGCAAAACCGCCATGCACCAGAAGCTTTGCCGGCGTTCCGCCGTCATGGACTTCAATGATGCCGGTTTTCAGGGTGGAGACAACAGGCGCATGATGAGCCATCACGCCAAAGTCACCCTCTGATCCGGGCACCACCACCATGTCCGCATCCTGGGACAGGAGAAGTTTTTCCGGAGAAACCAGTTCGAAATGTATTTTGTCGGCCATTTCTGGCTCCTTTCAAACTTGTAAGTCTTATGCAGCCTCGGCAGCCATCTTCTTGGCTTTTTCGATGGCTTCCTCGATGGTGCCAACCATATAGAAGGCAGCTTCGGGAAGATCATCATGTTCACCGGCAACAATCGCCTTAAAGCCTTTGATGGTGTCTTCCAGGGCAACGAATTTACCAGGTGAACCGGTAAAGACCTCGGCCACATGGAACGGCTGGCTGAGGAAGCGCTGCAGTTTACGGGCACGTGCCACAACCAGTTTGTCTTCCTCGCTGAGCTCGTCCATACCAAGAATGGCGATAATATCCTGCAGGGATTTATATTTCTGCAGTATTTCCTGAACCTGGCGAGCCACTTTATAGTGCTCTTCACCCAGAACATCGGCCGACAGAATACGTGATGTGGAATCCAGCGGATCCACGGCCGGGTAAATACCCAGCTCGGCAATCTGACGGCTGAGAACGGTTGTCGCATCCAGGTGGGCAAATGAAGCCGCAGGGGCAGGGTCGGTCAAGTCATCGGCAGGAACGTAAATGGCCTGCACGGATGTAATGGACCCTTTGTTGGTGGATGTAATACGCTCCTGCAGGGCACCCATGTCGGTGGCCAGAGTAGGCTGATAACCCACCGCAGAAGGAATACGGCCGAGCAGCGCGGACACTTCGGCGCCAGCCTGTGTAAAGCGGAAGATGTTGTCGACGAAGAACAGCACGTCCTGGCCTTCCTGGTCACGGAAATATTCCGCCAGAGTCAGACCGGTCAGGGCCACACGGGCACGGGCTCCCGGAGGCTCGTTCATCTGGCCGTATACGAGAGCGGCTTTTGAGTTGTTGCCTTCCAGGTCGATAACGCCTGATTCGATCATTTCGTGGTACAGATCGTTCCCTTCACGGGTACGTTCACCAACACCGGCGAATACGGAGTAACCACCGTGACCTTTGGCGATGTTGTTGATCAGTTCCATGATCAGAACGGTCTTGCCCACACCGGCACCACCGAACAGACCAATTTTACCGCCCTTGGCATAAGGCGCCAGAAGGTCAACCACTTTAATCCCGGTTACCAGAACCTCGGCTTCCGTGGACTGGTCCACAAAGGCAGGAGCCACATTATGAATGGGCGCAACAGATTTATGACCGATGTCGCCACGCTCATCGATCGGCTCGCCGATCACGTTGATGATACGACCCAGCGTCTCCGGTCCAACCGGCACACTGATAGGAGCGCCTGTATCTTTGGCTTCCTGACCGCGGACCAGACCGTCGGTGGAGTCCATCGCGATGGTACGGACGGTATTTTCACCCAGATGCTGGGCCACTTCCAGGACCAGTCGGTTACCGTTGTTGTCAACTTCAAGAGCAGACAGGATGGCCGGCAGTTCGCCGTCGAACTGAACGTCGACAACGGCACCAATCACCTGGCTGATACGACCTGTATTCTGTGTCATTTATTTAACTCCCGGGGCGCTTGTGCCCTCGCTCCAGTTTCTCTATCAGAGCGCTTCCGCGCCCGAAATAATTTCAATCAATTCGTTTGTAATCACAGCCTGACGGCTTCTGTTGTAAGTCGTCCGCAGTTTGTCAATCATGTCCCCGGCGTTACGGGTCGAGCTATCCATCGCTGTCATACGGGAGCCCTGCTCACTGGCGGCATTCTCAAGCAGCCCGCGGAACATCTGAATACCCACGTTGCGGGGCAGAAGTTCCTCAAGGATGTCCTTTTCGTCCGGCTCATAGTCATAAGCCGCACCACCAAGATCCGCCGTATTCTCTTCATCAAAAGAAGCCGGGATCAGCTGCTGCCCAGTCACGATCTGGACAAGGGCTGACTGAAACTTGGCATAAAACAGCGTGCAGACGTCAAATTCACCGGCATCGAACATTTCGAGAATACGCTCCGCTATCGGAGAGACATCACCATATCCCAGGTTTTTCACATGGGACATGTCGAAATGCTCAATCATGCGGGAACCAAAATCACGACGCAGGGCGCTGCGGCCTTTTTTACCGATGGTAACGATTTTGACATCCTTGCCATCTGCCAGGAGACTGGCGATTTTAATCCGCGCCGCCTTGACAATATTGGTATTGAAACCGCCGCAGAGACCGCGTTCGGAAGTGGCGACCACAACCAGCTGCACAGTATCACTGCCGGTGCCAGCCAGAAGTTTCGGACCACCGGCCTGACCTTTCATGCTTGCCGCCAGAGAACCAAGAACCAGTTCCATCCGCTCCGCATAGGGGCGAGCGGCCTCGGCAGCTTCCTGCGCCCGGCGCAGTTTGGAAGCCGCCACCATTTTCATGGCCTTGGTGATCTTCTGCGTGCTCTGCACACTTGCGATACGGTTTCTGAGGTCTTTAAGGTTAGCCATATTGACTTGTCCTTATCTTTCTCTGTTACGCTTTCCAGACTTTAGACGAAGCTTTTCGCATAAGCATCCAGAATGGATTTCAGCTTGTCGATAGTTTCGTCAGAAAGCTTGCCCTCAGTCCGGATAATCTCCAGAACATCCTTGTGCTTGCTGTGCATTTCTGCCAGCAGGGCTTCCTCGAAACGACCAACGGCAGAAACCTCGATACCATCCAGATAACCGTTCACACCGGCAAAGATGGAGACAACCTGCTCTTCCACCGCCAGCGGTGAATACTGAGCCTGTTTCAGAAGTTCCGTCAGACGGGCGCCACGATTCAGCAGTCGCTGAGTGGAGGCATCCAGGTCGGAACCGAACTGCGCGAAGGCGGCCATTTCACGATACTGGGCAAGTTCCAGTTTAATGGAACCGGCAACCTGCTTCATGGCTTTGATCTGGGCAGATGAGCCCACACGGGACACGGACAGGCCCACGTTAATGGCAGGACGGATACCCTGATAGAAGAGCTCTGTTTCCAGGAAGATCTGACCGTCGGTAATGGAAATCACGTTGGTCGGAATATAGGCAGACACGTCACCGGCCTGGGTTTCAATCACCGGCAGAGCGGTCAGTGAACCGGCACCGGCGGCATCACCCATTTTCGCAGCACGTTCCAGAAGACGGCTATGCAGATAGAAAACGTCACCCGGATAAGCCTCACGTCCCGGAGGACGACGAAGCAGCAGGGACATCTGACGATAAGCCACAGCCTGTTTGGACAGATCGTCATGAACGATCAGGGCATGCATGCCGTTGTCACGGAAGAATTCACCCATGGCTGTTCCGGTGTAAGGAGCCAGGAACTGCAGCGGGGCAGGCTCGGAAGCGGTCGCGGCAACCACGATGGAATATTCCATGGCGCCTTTTTCTTCCAGAGCTTTCACGATCTGGGCAACGGTGGAACGTTTCTGACCCACAGCCACATAGATACAATAAAGTTTCTTGCTTTCGTCGTCGCCGGCGTTGACATCTTTCTGATTCAGGAAGGCGTCGATGGCGACGGCGGTTTTACCGGTCTGACGGTCACCAATGATCAGCTCGCGCTGGCCACGGCCGATCGGCACCAGGGCGTCAACAGCCTTAAGACCTGTCTGCACCGGCTCATGCACAGATTTACGCGGGATAATACCCGGCGCTTTCACTTCCATACGTGTACGGGTTACATCGGTCAGGGGACCTTTACCGTCGATGGGGTTACCCAGGGCGTCAACCACACGGCCGAGCAGGCCACGGCCAACAGGCACATCCACGATGTTACCTGTACGCTTGACGGTATCGCCTTCTTTAATATCGCGGTCATCACCGAAAATCACGACACCAACATTGTCGGCTTCCAGGTTAAGCGCCATACCCTGAATGTTACCGGGAAATTCAACCATTTCACCGGCCTGTACATTATCCAGACCATACACACGAGCAATACCGTCACCTACGGACAGTACTTTACCAACTTCAGATACTTCAGCTTCCTCGCCGAAATTGGCAATCTGCTCTTTCAAGATCTTGGAAATTTCCGCTGCACGGATGTCCATCATCCAACCTCTTTCATAGATTCTTCAAGATTAGCAAGTTTAGTTTTCAGTGAGCTGTCGATCATACGGGAACCAATATTGACAACCAGGCCGCCTAGCAGGCTTTCGTCAACATTTGTTTCCACATTCACGTCACGTCCAACCATGGATTTGAGTTTGGCTTTCAGAGCATCAAGCTGGGCTTTGGTCAGTTTGTGCGCCGTCACCACGGAGGCATTGACTTCACCTTTATGGTGAGCCAGCTGCCGGGAAAATTCTTTAATGATATTCTTCAACTGGTCCAGACGGCGGTTGTTTGCCACAACCGCTACAAAATTCTGCACCAGCTTGCCGAGCCCGGCATGGTTCGCAACAGCCGCCATGGCCCTGCCCTGCTCTTCGCGGGAAAAGACGGGGCTCTGCGTCAGGCTGGAAAGTTCGGCACTTTCGTTGAGAAGCGCTTCCAGGGTGGCAAGATCTTTCGCCACATCGTCTAGCGCATTTGCTTCTTTTGCAAGATCAAAGAGAGCGACGGCATAACGGCCGGCAAGGCCTGAAATGGTCAGCTTTTCGGAAGCAATGTTTGAGGATAGTTCAGATGACACCTGGTCTTCCTTAACTTATTATTTCACTTTGTACTGTCACAAGGAGAGAGGCCCTTTTTAGTCCGGGTGCAAACCCCTGTACGACAGCTAAAAATTTCTAACGCGCGGGTTTACCTAGCACAGTGATCCTGAGTGCGCAAGCCACCTTTTGGCCGCAAAGTTACGATTTTTGGAATTTATACAAAATAAGGCCTGAATTGAAACGTCTATCAATTATAACGGTTCATCTGAAACAGCCTTAAGCCCCCATATTCCCTGACGTTCAGAAAGACCTGCCAAGAGTCCGGGAATAGTTGATCAATTGCCTCCGCGGCCACAAAAGATAATAGACCCTGGGCGTATAGTCCCCCTTCTCGAACAGGTTCCGCCGGGTGCCGGAACGGGTCAGGGCGCCAGAATCGGCATCCTCGTCGCTATGATAAAAAATCCCGGCGCCATACTGTTCGGGGATTTCCCTGAGATAAGCCAGTTTGGGGCTGATTTTTGCCACTGCCGGATCAAAAAACCAGGCATGGCGCATCAACCCCTTCAGATGGGTATTGAGTTCGAGAATTTCCCCGATCAGCCTGTAGGATTTTTCCCATCCCGCCGGATTGAACTGTTCGAGGTTGGCCAGATGGATATGAATTGTCAGCAACGGGCCGCGGCCTTTCAGCCCGAACAGCATCATGATGGCGAGCCTGAAAAACTGGCTGATACCCTTTTTAAACAGCAGGCTTCTCGGAACGCCTGAAATTTCCAGCAGGCCCGGGCCTGCCGGAATCAGCCGGCCGCTTACGATCCCGATATCCTTGGCGAAAAGGTCATTTTCCCAGCCAAAGACATAATCTGCATCCGCCACATTGGTCCTGAGGCGATCAAACTCATGCACATAAAATGCGCCGATGGATTCCGGCACTTTGACCGGCAGTTGCTCCGTCCGAAAACTTTCCATGAGCTGAAGCACGGCCAGTCGATGAAAGGCGTCACAGTCTTTCAGGCCGCTCTCCCTGTAAAATGCTTCAAGCTCGGGACTGTGATAATGATATTTCATAGTCGCCGGAATGGATCTCAGAATCAGGGCAAACTGATCAAGGCGACGTTGAACCTCCTCCGCTGAAAGGCCCTTTTCCTGCTCCAGGATGTCAAAAAAATTCTGCATTCATCCAGTTCCAAAACTGTCCAAAAATCTGCGCCGACTCTGCCTAGAAAAAACTGATCGGGTCAATATCCACCTGTATCCTGACGGCGCCGGCGAACCTGGTTTTATCCAGCCATGCCCGCAGTACATTCTGGATATTAACCTGCTTTTCGGTTTTCACAAGCAAGCGGTAACGATGTTTTCCCCGGAGGTAGGCCAAGGGCGCCGGAGTCGGTCCAAGAACCTGAACACCCGCCATTCGGGGCGCGGCACGGCCGAGTTGTCGCGCGGCAGTCACCACCGTATTATAATCTGCACCTGAAAGAATCACTGCCGCCAGACGGCCAAAGGGGGGCATGCCCTGCTGTTCCCTCGCATTGGCTTCCTGCTCCAGGAATGTGTCCCGGTCGCCGCTGACAAGGGCGTCAATGACCGGATGCTCGGGCATGAAGGTCTGAAACAGCACTGTACCCGGTTTTTCCGCCCGTCCGGCCCGGCCCGCCACCTGTTCCAGCTGCTGCCAGGTGCGCTCCGCCGCCCGCATGTCGCCACCGCTCAGGCCCAGGTCCGCATCGACCACCCCGACCAGGGTCAGGTTGGGAAAATGATATCCCTTGGTGACAATCTGGGTGCCGATGATGATATCTACCTCGTGCCGGGCGATCGAGGCGACCATTTCGCGAATCTCCCCCGGGCCCGTCATTTCGTCACTGGCCATGACCGCAAGCCTGGCCTCGGGAAACAGTTTTTCCACTTCCTCGGCCACCCGTTCGACGCCGGGGCCACAGGCGACCAGGCTGTCCTCGCTGTCACATTCAGGGCAATGTTTCGGTTTACCCATCCAGTGGCCGCAGTGATGGCATTGCAGCCGGCCGGTCTTTTTATGTTCCACCAGCCAGGCGGAACAATGGGGGCACTGGATCCGGTGACCACAGGTCCGGCACAGGGTCAGCGGCGCATAACCCCGGCGATTGAGATAAAGCAGGGACTGATGTCCCTGCGCCAGATTTTCTTTCAGGGCCTCCCTGAGCGGGTCGGACAACCATTCCCCGGATGCCGGCGGAAATTTGCGCATATCGATGGCATGCATGTCCGGCAGTTCGGCAGGGCCATGCCGCTCACCCAGATAGAGCCAGTCATATTTGCCGCTTTCCGCGTTGACCAGGGTTTCCAGCGACGGGGTGGCCGAGGCCAGAATCACCGGACAATCGGATTGGTGGGCCCGCACCACCGCCATATCGCGGCCATGGTAAAAGACGCCGTCTTCCTGCTTGTAGGTGGGGCTGTGTTCCTCATCCACGACAATCAGGGACAGGTTCTGGAACGGCAGGAACAGGGCCGAGCGCGCACCTACGATGACCCGGACATTGCCCTGAATCACCCCCCACCAGGCGCGGCGGCGCTGGGCCGGGGTCAGTTCCGAATGCCAGATCACCGGTTCTTCTCCGAATCTCTCCTTGAAACGATCCAGCCACTGGGCGGTCAGGGCAATTTCCGGTACCAGCACCAGAATCTGGTTTCCCGGTTTCAGCAGCGCTTCGTGGACCGCCTCGAAATAAACCTCGGTCTTGCCGGCCCCGGTCACACCTTCCAGCAGGCTGGCCTGGAATTTGTCCTTGCGCACCAGATCGCGAAAATGCTCGCCGGCCGTTGCCTGTTCGGTTGACAGGCTCGGGGCGATCAGGCTGGTATCGGGTTCGGGGAACGGATCGTCACCGCGAATTTCCACCGCGGCCATCTGCCCGGCCTTGACCATCCCCCGGATGACACCCTCGCCCACACCTGCGAGGTCCGCCCAGTCCCGGACACTGAGCGGCATATCACTCACGGCAGCGTCATAAACCTTGCGGCGGGCCGCTGTCAGGTCATCCGGCTGCTCCACCGACAGACGATAAACTGTCCGGCTTTTGGCCTGCTCAAAGGCGCGGGGCACCGAAACCGCCATTTTAAGGACGGCGCCCGGCGGCGACAAAGTATAGGCCGCCACCCAGTCGACAAAACGCATCAGGCTGTCGGGCAGGGCCGGCAGGTCAAAGCGGCCATAGATATGTTTCAGCTTGTCTTCCGGTATATCGGACGGCGGCGGGTCCAGCGACCAGACAACCCCCTGCAGACTTTTTGACGCCAGCGGCACCTCGATAAAGTCACCTTCCCTGAGCGGCAGGTCGGCGGGCGCCAGATAATCAAGCACACCTTGCAGGGGCAGGGGCAGCAAAATCTGCATACGTCTGGAAGGAAATAATGTTGTCACCGAAGTTCCATATCAGGATGTTATTCTTTTTGAAATTCTTCAGGCCACTATATGATATTATACAAATTGGGCAACAACGGGGTTGCACTGAATGTCAAATCGGGGTACCGACAGGGCAGGATACATAAGGTTATATAGCATTCTGAAAAGGTAAGAACACGATGAAATTTTTTCTGGACACCGCCGAGATCGACGATATCCGTGAACTGGCCGCAAGCGGACTGGTTGACGGGGTCACCACCAATCCATCACTGGTGATGAAATCCGGACGGGATATTTTTGAGGTCACCCGCGAAATCTGTGACGTCGTTGACGGTCCGGTCAGTGCCGAAGCCACTGCCCTTGACTATGACGGTATCCTGCGGGAAGCAGAAAAACTTTATGACATCTCCGACCAGATTACGTTGAAAGTGCCGCTGACGGTGGATGGCCTGAAAGCCTGCAAATATTTCACCTCCCAGGGCAAGATGGTCAATGTGACCTTGTGTTTCTCCGCCTCCCAGGCCTTGCTCGCCGCCAAGGCCGGCGCCACCTTCATTTCCCCGTTCATCGGCCGTCATGATGACATTTCCCAGGACGGCATGGCCCTGATCGACGATATCCGGACCATCTATGACAACTATGATTTCAGCACTCAGATCCTGGTCGCCAGTGTCCGTCATCCCCTGCATGTGGTGGACGCCGCCCGCATCGGCGCCGACGTGGTCACCATCCCGCCGGCCGTGATGCACAAACTGTTCAGGCATCCCCTGACCGACAACGGTCTGGAAGCCTTCCTCAAGGACTGGGAAAAAACCGGTCAGAGCATTGCCTGAGTAATCTTTGTCGCTAAACCGGGAACAGGAAATGCCGGAAAAACTAACCAGCAGCGAAAGCGAAATCAGCGCGGACAAGATCCGGGACTGGCTGAAACGCCATCCCGACTTTCTGCTGGAAAACCCTGATCTCCTGACCATCCTGACCCCCCCTTTCCGGCCGTCCAGCGGTGACCGTGTGGTGGATTTCCAGCAGGTGATGCTGGAAAAGCTGCAGCAGCAAATCGCAGAACTGAAGGATTTTCACGGTTCCCTGATTGACGCCACTCGCAACAATATGTCGACCCAGCAACAGGTCCATGATGCCGCCCTTGCCCTGATGGAGGCGGAGGGACTGACTGAACTGAGCCATACCCTGGTCAGCGACTGGCCGCAGATGCTGGCGGTTGATGTGATTGCCGTCTGTTTCGAGAAGGGTCACGATAAACAGATCCCGGCCCTGCCCGAAGCCCGCCCCCTGAAAAAGGGCCAGGTGGACAAACTACTGGGCCGGGAAGACGCCTGCCTGCTGCGCGGCGATGTGGAAGTTCTGGAGGATATTTTCGGCCCGGCCACCGAACTGATCAAGGCCGAGGCATTGATCCGCATTCCGGCCACGGACCATTATCCGGAGGGCCTTCTGGCCTTCGGCAGCCGGGACCCGAATATGTTTACTCCCGGTCAGGGCACGGAACTTTTACGCTTCCTTGAGGGTGTATTTGGCCTATACTTGCAAAGATGGATGAAACAGGAAGCCTCGACCAGCTGATCTTTCCCAAACTGCGGCCACTGGTCCGCGGCTGGCACAATTATTTGAAATCGGAGCGGCGGGTCTCCCCCCATACCCTTGACGCCTATATGCGGGATCTGGGTCAGTTCCTCACCTTCCTCACCCGGCATCTGGGAAATTTTCCCACCGAGCAGGATCTGGCCGACCTCAAGGCCATGGACTTCCGGGCATTCCTTGCCGACCGGCGCCGTCATGACGTCAGCCCCGCCAGCATGGCCCGGTCGCTCAGCGCCCTGCGCGCCTTTTACAAATATTGTAGCCGCAACGGGATCCTGTTCAATGACGATATTGATTCCGTCCG
This sequence comes from Emcibacter sp., assembly GCF_963675455.1. GTDB lineage: Bacteria > Pseudomonadota > Alphaproteobacteria > Sphingomonadales > Emcibacteraceae > Emcibacter. The sequence continues at coordinate 654,744 of NZ_OY776217.1, forward strand.
GTCCCCGAAACTGCCGAAACGGCTGCCGCGTCCGCTGGACGAGACCGCCGCCCGGCGTACCCTGGCGAAAGTGGGAGATTTCTCTGCGGACTCCGCCAGCGACTGGGTAGCGCTCAGGGATACGGCCGTGCTGACCCTGCTTTATGGCTGCGGGCTCCGGATATCCGAGGCCCTGAACCTGGATGTGGAAGACTGGCCCGAGGGCGACATGCTCCGGGTCCTGGGCAAGCGCAACAAGGAAAGGCTTGTGCCCTTGCTGCCCGCCGTGCAGGAAGCCGTGGAAAAATATCGAAAGGCCTGTCCCTATGCCCTGAATGATGGTCCGCTGTTTGTCGGTGCACGAGGCGGCCGGCTTAATGCCCGCACGGTGCAGCTTTCGGTCCAGAAAGTCAGGGAGGCTCTGGGACTGCCCCCGTCAGCCACCCCCCATGCGCTCCGACACAGTTTTGCCACCCACCTGCTGACCGCGGGCGGCGACCTCAGAACTATTCAGGAACTGCTGGGCCATGCCAGCCTTGCCACCACTCAGCATTATACCGATGTGGATACCGCCTATCTGATAGACGTCTACAACAATGCGCATCCCGGCGCCCGGGACAAGTGACAGTCTGCATCAGCTTCATCCATCCCCTATCACACAATTTATTTGTGAAAAAAGCCTAACAACAGTATTATTCTGACATTACCCGGAATTTTTCCGACACAGCGTTTTTTTAGCAATACTGATTATTTATGCCATGAAAGATGTTTTCAGGGATATACTCCCCCGTTCCGCCACTGCCCTGCGCCAGGATATTTTCGCCGGCATCACCGCCGCCGTTGTCGCCCTGCCGCTGGCGCTTGCCTTTGGCGTCGCCTCGGGGCTTGGCCCCACGGCCGGTCTATATGGCGCCATGGTTCTGGGTTTTGTTGCCGCCCTGCTGGGCGGCACACCGCTGCAGATTTCAGGTCCCACCGGCCCCATGACGGTGGTCATGGCGGGTCTTGTTGTCGCCTATGGCGGTTCACCCCATGTGCTGTTCACCATTGTCATTCTGGCCGGTCTGTTTCAGGGGCTGTTCGGCATCCTCAGGCTTGGCGCCTATGTGAACTATGTGCCCATGCCGGTCGTCTCCGGCTTTATGTCAGGTATCGGCTGCATCATTATCATCATGGAAATCCTGACCGTCCTCGGGGATTATTCCGCCCACCAGGGCATCCCCGACGCCATCCTTTCCATTCCCCATGCCGTGGCCAATCTGGATACGGGCTCGCTCCTGCTCGGTGGGCTTTCCCTGATTGTCACCCTGGTCACCCCCGGACGGATCAGCCGCTATGCTCCGGCCTCCCTGCTGGCTCTGATCATCGGTACGGTTGTCGCCGTAGTCTTTTACCCGGACCTGAAAACCATCGGGGAAATTTCCACCTACCTGCCGTCCCTGACCCATATCGAGATCCCCTTCAGCGCCCTGCCCGGTATCGTCACAGGCGCTTTCATGCTGGCTCTGCTCGGATCCATCGACAGCCTGCTGACCTCTACCGTGGCCGACCGGATGACCCGGACAAGTCACGATTCCAACAGGGAACTGGTTGGGCAGGGTATCGGCAACGCCATTGCCGGATTGCTGGGCGGAATACCCGGCGCCGGGGCCACCATGCGCACCGTGGTCAATATCAAGTCGGGGGCGCAGACCCGCCTGTCCGGCATGATCCATGCCCTGACCCTGCTGCTGATTGTTCTGTTTGCTTCCGGACTTGCCGCTCATATTCCACTTGCGGTACTGGCCGGCATTCTGCTGAAAGTGGGTCTGGATATTCTGGACTGGGATTTCCTCCGTCGGCTCAAGGTCTGGCGCGGGGAAAAAATATTCCTGATGCTGGCGGTTCTGGTGCTGACCATTTTCTCCGATCTGGTGACCGCCATCGGCCTCGGCCTGATCCTGTCTCACATGATTTATTCCCGCATGCTGAACCAGAGCCAGCTGAGGCAAATTCGCCTGTTCGAGGAAAGCGAAGACAACCTCCCGGGCGAGAGCAATGTGGTGCAAGTGGAAACCTCTGGCAGTGGCAGGAAAGGTGTGACCCTGCGCCTGTCGGGGAATCTCAGCTACAGCATCGGCAAGGACCTGACCCGTTTGCTTAACGAGGCCCTGAATCGATATGACAGGATCACTCTGGATATGGGTGAAGTGGAAAGCATGGACATCAGCCTGGCCGTCAGCATGGAAGAAATCCTTCGCGGCCTGCCGGAAAAGAAAAGCAGTGTATTCATCAGGATTACCGCCGGTGAAGCCCTTGACCTGCTGAAAGTGATCGGATTTCTTGACCTTCTACCGCCGGAAAACCTGACCGTTGTGGACACGATCAAGCTACAAGACTAACAGGTGTTAGGGGCAGGCTCGAGGTTAATATCATCCGGCTCACCCCCAATTTCTATGACCTTTTAACGGCCCCGGTGGATAAAAATTCAAGAGAATCGATATTTGCATATTCACCATTTGCAGAAAAATGACGCCCATCAAAAATCATGACGCCCATAATGCGAAAATTCCGATCCTGGTACCGGGGGAGTCGCCAGCCCTGATGCAGCGGCAGCAGAACAACTCTGTCAATTGATCGTCCGTTATCCACTGTTCCAGGCGGAATTGGAGGATTCAAATTTACAACAAGTGCTTCCTTTTCGCTCTTGCTTATTTCCTGTGAGAGACTGACAAAAGTCTCTTTCACAAACCCCGGATAAGGAAACTCCTCATCATTCCGTGTCACCAATAACGTGAAGTCAGGTCTTTCTTTTTTTCTGAAGAAGCTGAACATAATGCCCCCAATCACACAAATAATGTCAAAACCAAACTAGTGATATATTGAAGAGACCACCACAAAAATTAAAAGCCGCCCTACAAGGAGCGGCTTTTAAAACTCTTTTGAAAAATTCTACATATGGATGGCGCGGCCTTCCGTACCCATGGCCGCCTCGCGCACCGCTTCCATTTCCGTCGGATGGGCGTGGGAAGTATAGGCCAGATCCTCGGCGGTCAGGCCCTTTTCCACCGCCAGCGCCAGTTCGGCAATCATGTTGCCGGCATCCGCTGCAATGATATGGGCGCCGACAACCTTGTCGGTGGCCTTGTCGGTCAGGATCTTTACAAACCCGTCGGTCTGGCCATTGGCCTTGGCCCGGCTGTTGACGGACATGGGGAATTTACCCACCGCATAGTCAACACCGTCTTTTTTCAGCTGTTCCTCGGTTTTGCCCACGGCGGCCACTTCCGGCATGGTATAGATCACACCCGGAATGGCGTCATAATTCACATGACCCGCATAACCGGCGATCACTTCCGCCACCGCAACGCCTTCATCCTCGGCCTTGTGAGCCAGCATGGCGCCGCGCACCACATCACCGATGGCATAGATGCCCGGCACATTGGTCTGGAAATGGTCATCAATTTCCACCTGGCCACGGTCGGTCATGTTGACGCCGGCCTCTTTCAGGCCAAGTCCGTCCGTGTAGGGGCGGCGTCCCACGGATACCAGAACCGCATCACATTTGATTTTCTCGGCATCGCCGCCGGCGGCCGGTTCGACCGTCACGGTGACGGTTGTCTTGGTCTTCTTGACTTCAGTCACCTTGCTGGAGGTCTTGAAATTCATACCCTGCTTTTTCAGCAGGCGCTGGAAATTCTTGGACACTTCGCCGTCCATTTCCGGGGTAATGCGGTCAAGGTATTCGACCACGGTCACTTCCGCACCAAGCCGGCGCCAGACTGACCCCAATTCAAGACCGATTACACCGCCGCCAATGACCACAAGATGTTTGGGCACCTTGGGCAGGGACAGCGCACCAGTGGAGGAGATCACCTGTTTCTCGTCAATGTCAATGCCCGGCAGGCTGGCCACATCGGAGCCGGTGGCAATGATGATGTTTTTGGTCTTGAGTGTTTCTTTGCCGCCCTTGTTCAGGGTCACCAGAACTTCACCCGCTGCCTTGACGTTGCCGGTACCTTCCAGATAATCGATCTTGTTCTTCTTGAACAGGAAGGCGATACCGTTGGTCAGGTCGGATACGGTTTTGGATTTATGTTCCATCATGACATCAAGGTCGAGAGAAACCTTGCCGGTTTTGATGCCGAACTTTTCCATGCCGTGCTCTGCTTCCTCAAAAAGCTCAGAAGCATGCAGCAGTGCCTTGGAGGGAATACAGCCCACATTCAGGCAGGTGCCGCCAAGCGCGCCGCGTTTTTCCACACAGGCCGTCTTCAGTCCCAGCTGGGCCGCCCGGATTGCGGCCACATAACCGCCCGGACCACCGCCGATGACGACAACGTCATAAATATCGCTCATAAAACTTCCTCTCTTTGTCTTGGAGATCCTGGATCCTAAAGGTCCAGAATCAGACGCTGCGGATCTTCAAGATTTTCTTTTACACGCACCAGGAAGGTCACAGCCCCCTTGCCGTCGACGATCCGGTGATCATAGCTGAGCGCCAGATACATCATCGGACGCACCACAATCTGGCCGTTCTCCACAACCGCACGTTCCTTGATCGCATGCATACCCAGGATACCGGACTGCGGCGCATTAAGGATCGGGGAAGACATCAGCGAGCCGAAAATACCACCGTTGGAAATGGTGAAGGTCCCGCCGGTCATTTCGTCCATGCTCAGCTTGCCGTCGCGGGCACGTTTGCCGAGGCGGGCGATTTCATTTTCAATGTCCGAGAAACTGCGGTTTTCACAGCCGCGCACAATCGGCACCACGAGACCGGCCAGCGTACTGGCGGCAACGCCAATATCGTAATAATTTTTATAGACAACAGCATCTTCCCGAAGTTCCGCATTCACTTCCGGCACTTCCTTCAGCGCCTGGACGCAGGCCTTGACGAAGAAGGACATAAAGCCGAGACGGCTGCCGTGTTTCTTCTCGAAAATTTCCTTGTACTGGTTGCGCAGGGCGATGACCGCTGACATATCCACCTCGTTATAGGTAGTCAGCATGGCCGCCGTATTCTGGGCATCCTTGAGCCGTTTGGCGATGGTCCGGCGCAGCCGGGTCATGGGCACCACTTCTTCACGGGGAAGGGCGGAAACATCTTCAGTCACAGCGGCCTGGGCCTGCACAGGAGCAGCAGCGGCAGCCCGGCCGCCGGAAGCATGGGCCAACACATCCGCCTTGGTCACAACGCCGCCTTCACCGGTGCCTTTTACTTTCGACAGGTCAATGCCTTTTTCCTTTGCAGCAGCGGCAGCGGACGCGCGTACATTGGCACCTGCAGGCGCCGCCGCCGGGGCGGGCTCAGAAACAGCAGGTTTAGACGCAGCGGCCGGTGCGGCGGCCTTGGGGGCAGCAGCGCCCTGGGACGCACCGTCAATGGTCGCCAGCAGGGCGCCGAGCTCAACTGTTGCCCCTTCAGCAGCGACAATTTTCGCCAGGGCGCCGGACACAGGGGCGTTGACTTCCAGCGCCACCTTGTCGGTCTCCAGTTCACAGATCGGCTCGTCCTGGGTTACAGCTTCACCTTCCGCCTTCAGCCATTTGCCGACCGTGGCTTCGGTGACGGATTCACCAAGCGCCGGCACATGGACTTCCACCAGGCTCGCGCCTCCGGCTTTCGGGGCTTCCGCTTTTTCCTCGGCCGGAGCCGGAGCAGCAGCGGCGCCACCTTCGGAAATTTTTGCCAGCACAGCACCCACCTCAACGGTGTCGCCTTCCTGGGCGGTGATTTCAGACAGCACACCGGCAGACGTGGCATTTACTTCCAGCGCCACCTTGTCGGTCTCAAGTTCACAGATCGGCTCATCAACGGCAACCGTATCACCCACGGATTTCAACCATTTCCCGACTGTGGCGTCTGTGACAGATTCACCCAGTGCCGGTACCTGAATTTCAATGGCCATAAGCCCAACTCCTTCGTCTTTTCAATCTTTTTTCAAACCTGCTCATACCTGCCTAGACGATTGTCAGGGCAAGATCGATCAGGGCCGCCTGTTCATCCTTGTGTCGTGACGCCAGTCCCGTTGCCGTGGAGGCAGACGGTTTGCGTCCGGCATAGAGCGGGCGTTTCGGCTTACATCCGATAGCCGCCAGTGATTCCTCGATGTAAGGTTCGATAAAGCTCCAGGCCCCCATATTTCTGGGTTCTTCCTGACACCAGACCACTGTTTCCAAATTCTTGAAGCGCTGGATTTCCTGCACAACCGCCTGCTGCGGGTAGGGATAAAGCTGCTCGACACGCAACAGGTAGGTATCATCCTGCATACGCAGGTCGCGTTCTTCCAGAAGCTCGTAATAGACCTTGCCGGAACACATGACGACCCGTTTGATGTCTTTATCCTTCTTCAGGCGAATGCTGGTTCCAGGATGAGATTCCGCATTATCCCAGAGAACCCGATGGAATTCGGTATCCGATCCCATCTCGTCCAGACTGGACACCGCCATCTTGTGCCGAAGCAATGATTTCGGTGTCATCATAATCAGCGGTTTACGGAATTTCCGTTTCATCTGGCGCCGCAGAATATGGAAATAGTTGGACGGGGTGGTACAGTTTGCCACCTGCATATTGTCCTCGGCGCAAAGCTGGAGATAACGCTCCAGACGGGCGGAACTATGTTCCGGTCCCTGGCCTTCATATCCATGCGGCAACAACATCACCAGGCCGCTCATGCGCAGCCATTTGGCCTCACCGGAAGAAATAAACTGGTCAATGACGACCTGGGCGCCGTTGGCAAAATCACCGAACTGGGCTTCCCACAGGGTCAGTGTATTTGGTTCCGCCAGGGAATAGCCATATTCAAAACCCAGAACGCCCATTTCGGACAAGGCGCTGTCGATCACCTCGAAAGTGGCCGGTCCTTCTTCCGTATCGGCCAGCGCCCGAAGCGGTGTATAGCGCTCCTCGGTCTCCTGGTCGATAAAGACGGAATGACGCTGGGAAAAGGTGCCGCGCTGGCTGTCCTGGCCGGACAGACGAACCCCAAGCCCTTCACGGATCAGGGTGCCGAAGGCCAGTGCCTCGGCCGTAGCCCAGTCAAACCCTTCGCCGCTTTCGAACATCTGCGCCTTGGCGTCAAGACCTCGTTTCAGCGTCGGTGGACAGTAAAGCCCTCCGGCACATCGGTCAGAACGCGACCTATATCGCGCAGGGTGGCCTTATCCACCCCTGTTCCTGCAGACCGGCGCAAATCGTCATCAGGACGTTCAAGGCCGCTCCAGCGACCGCCGAACCAGTCTGCCTTGCCCGGTTTATAGTTGCCGGCAGCTTCCATCTCCACATCAAGGTAACGATGGAAATCCTGCAGCATTTTGTCCGCTTCCTTCTGGGTCAGAAGGCCTTCACGGACAAGACGGTCGGCATAAATGCTTCGGGTGCTGGGATGGTTCTTGATCCGCTTGTACATCAGCGGCTGGGTAAACATGGGCTCATCGCCCTCGTTATGACCATAGCGGCGATAACAGAACATATCGACCACCACGTCGGACTTGAAGGTCTGACGGAATTCGGTGGCGATTTTCATCACATAAACCACGGCTTCCGGATCATCGCCGTTGACATGGAACACCGGAGCCTGAATAGCCTTGGCCATGTCGGACGGATAGGGGGAAGAGCGGGAATAATGCGGTGATGTGGTAAAACCGATCTGGTTGTTCACGACCACATGGATGGTGCCGCCGGTCTGGTATCCGACCAGCCCGCTGAGCGCGAAACATTCGGCCACCAGGCCCTGACCGGAAAAGGCCGCATCGCCATGCATGAGCAGGGTCAGGACGGAGGTTCCCTCCCGGTCGCCACGCTGTGTCAGTTTTGCCCTGGTCTTGCCAAGCGCCACCGGATTAACCGCTTCCAGGTGGGATGGATTGGCGGTCAGCGACAGATGCACGTTGTTGCCGTCAAACTCACGATCGGAAGAGGCACCAAGGTGATATTTCACATCGCCGGACCCTTCCACATCATCGGGATTGGAGGATCCGCCGTGGAATTCATGGAAAATCGCCCGGTAGGGTTTACCCATCACACTGGAGAGCACATTGAGACGGCCGCGGTGCGGCATGCCGATGACGATTTCCTTGACACCGTTATGACCGCCGGTCTTGATAATCCCTTCCAGGGCCGGGATCAGGGCTTCGCCGCCGTCAAGACCAAAGCGTTTGGTGCCGATATATTTCTTGGCCAGATACTGCTCGAAAGCTTCCGCCTCGGTCAGCTTCTGCAGAATGGCCATCTTGCCTTCATTGGTGAACTGAATTTCCTTGTCCCGGCCTTCGATCCGGCTCTGGATCCAGGCCTTCTCTTCCGGCTCGTTGATGTGCATGAATTCCACACCGACAGAGGCACAATAGGTCCGTTTGACAATTTCCAGAACTTCACGAACTGTCGCCGTTTCCAGCCCCAGCACATTGTCCAAGAATATGGGACGATCCATATCTTCCTCGGCAAAACCGTAGGTGGCCGGGTCAAGTTCCGGGTGATAGGACCGCTCGGTCAGTTCCAGCGGATCAAGACGGGCCATCAGATGACCACGCACCCGATAGGTGCGGATCATCATCAGGCATCGGATTGAATCAAGAGTTGCAGAACGGATTTCCTCTTCCGTCGCCCCGCCGGCCGCCATCTTTTTCTTCGACGCAACAGGCGGTTCGTAACCAGGGTCCAGGGCATCGATGTAATTTTCGCCACCTTTACCCGTCTGCGGCCAGTCACTGCGTGACCAGGAAGCAGCGGTTCGCTCCTTACCGGCCTGCATCAAGGCCTGGGCATCACCGGCCAGTTCCTGGAAATATGTCTGCCAGGATGGATCGACACTGTTCGGATCCCGGGAATAACGAAGAAACAATTCTTCCACAAAGGCTCCGCTGGAGCTGTTAAAAAGACCTTCGGTTTCTAGTTCTGCACTCATGAAATGGCCGGATGCGGGATTTCCCGCACCCTCCCTGTCTAAAGTTAAGTTAAGATTTCAGGACTTTCGCCAGTGTCGTACCGAGCTCGGACGGGGAATCCGCCATCACAATGCCGGCACTCTTCATGGCTTCGATTTTGTCATCAGCCCCGCCTTTACCACCGGAAACAATGGCGCCGGCATGGCCCATCGTCCGACCCGGAGGCGCGGTACGACCGGCAATAAAGCCAACAACAGGTTTCTTGACCCTGGAGGATTTCAGGAATTCCGCAGCTTCTTCCTCTGCGGAACCGCCGATTTCGCCGATCATGATGATGGACTGTGTCTCATCATCGCCCAGGAAACCCTCAAGCACGTCAATGAAGTTCGTACCGTTGACCGGATCGCCGCCGATACCCACACAAGTGGTCTGGCCGAGGCCGACGGCCGTGGTCTGGGCTACAGCTTCATAGGTCAGAGTACCGGAACGGGAAACAATACCGACGTTGCCCTTCTGATGAATGTGACCGGGCATAATACCGATTTTACATTCACCCGGGGTAATGATCCCAGGACAGTTAGGACCGATCAGGCGGGTTTTGGAGCCCTGCAGGGCGCGCTTCACCCGGATCATGTCCAGCACCGGAATACCTTCGGTAATACAGACGGCCAGTTCGACTTCCGCATCAATGGCCTCGAGGATGGCGTCGGCCGCAAATGGCGGTGGCACATAAATCACAGAAGCATTGGCGCCGGTGGCATCCACGGCGTCAGCCACGGTGTTATAGACCGGAAGATCCAGATGGGTTGACCCACCCTTGCCGGGGGTCACACCACCAACCATTTTTGTGCCGTAGGCAATGGCCTGTTCGGAATGGAATGTTCCCTGTGCACCGGTAAATCCCTGACAGATTACCTTGGTTTCACTATTGATAAAAATTGACATCAGGAAGCCTCCTTCACCGCTTTGACCACTTTCTCAGCGGCATCACCCAGATCATCCGCAGACAGAATTGTCAGACCGGAGTCCGCCAGAATCTGTTTGCCTTTATCCACATTTGTGCCTTCCAGACGCACCACAAGCGGTACGGAAAGGGACACTTCCTTGGCCGCAGCAACAACACCGTCGGCAATCACATCACAGCGCATGATACCGCCGAAGATGTTTACCAGGATGCCTTCAACATTGCTGTCAGACAGAATAATTTTGAAGGCCTCGGTGACGCGTTCCTTGGTCGCGCCGCCGCCCACATCCAGGAAGTTGGCAGGCTCGCCGCCTTTCAGCTTGATGATATCCATGGTCGCCATAGCCAGGCCGGCGCCGTTGACCATACAGCCGATGTTGCCATCCAGCTTGATATAGTTCAGCTCGTGCTTGGCAGCTTCCAGCTCCATGGGATCTTCTTCATCGGGATCGCGCAGTTCAACAACATCCTTGTGGCGGAACAGCGCGTTGCCGTCGAAGCCCATTTTGGCATCGAGTACAACGATGTCACCGGCTTCAGTCACCACCAGCGGGTTGACTTCCAGCAGCGAGGCGTCTTTTTCCACAAAGGCCTTGTAGAGAGAAGCAACCACCTTGACGCAGGCTGACGCGGTCTTGCCTTCAAGGCCGAGACCGTAAGCCACCTTGCGGCAATGAAAACCGGAAAGGCCAGTTGCCGGATCAATGGTGATGGTGATGATTTTTTCAGGCGTTTCAGCCGCAACTTCCTCGATATCCATACCGCCTTCGGTGGATGCCATAACGGCAATACGTCCGGTGGCGCGGTCAACCAGCAGGCTGAAATAAAGTTCGTTGGCAATGGCGCAACCGTCTTCGATATAGACCCGCTTGACTTCCTTGCCTTCCGGACCGGTCTGGTGCGTGACCAGGGTCATGCCGAGCATTTCGCCGGCAACTTTCTTCACTTCCTCAATGGATTTAACCACCTTGACACCGCCGCCTTTACCGCGACCGCCGGCATGGATCTGTGCTTTCACCACCCATACAGGGCCGCCAAGTTCCTTGGCCACGGCTTCAGCTTCCTGGGGCGTATAGGCCACGCCGCCCTTCAGGACAGGAGCCCCGAACTGGCTCAGCAGGCCTTTCGCTTGATATTCATGAATATTCATACTGCTTTCCTTGTTGATCACCCTGCGTCGTCGGGCATGGACAATGTCAGGGTCTAGGTCATATCAGATAAGGATAAACAAAAGCTTACCCTTATCTCCTGTGTGTTACGCCAAAGACGGGTCAATCTTCTTGACGGCGTCAATCAGGCCTTCCACAGCGGCGACAGAATTGTCGAACCCGGCCTTGTCATTTTCGTCAAATTTGATTTCGACGATTTTCTCGACACCGTTTTCGCCAATGATCACCGGCACGCCAACATAAAGATTGCTGAGACCATATTCACCGTTCAGTTCCGCCGCACAGGGCAGCACCCGGCGTTTGTCACGCAGGTAGGATTCAGCCATGGCAATGGCGGAGGTCGCCGGCGCATAAAAGGCAGAACCGGTTTTCAGCAGGCCGACGATCTCGGCGCCGCCGTCACGGGTGCGCTGAATGATCTGGTCGAGTTTATCCTGTGTGGTCCAGCCCATCTCCACCAGATCGGGGATCGGAATACCGGCAACCGTGGAATAACGGGCCAGCGGCACCATGGTGTCGCCATGTCCGCCCAGAACAAAGGCGTTCACGTCTTCCACAGACACATTAAATTCATCGGCCAGGAAATGCTGGAAACGGGCAGAGTCCAGAACACCGGCCATGCCGACAACTTTCTTGGCCGGAAGACCGGAGAATTTCTGCAGCGCCCAGACCATGACGTCCAGCGGGTTTGTGATACAGATCACAAAAGCGTTGGGGGCGTTGTCGCGAATGCCCTCGCCAACGGATTTCATGACTTTCAGGTTGATTTCGAGAAGATCGTCGCGGCTCATGCCCGGCTTGCGCGGCACACCTGCGGTCACAATAACAACGTCAGCGTCCTTGATATCGGCATAATCCTGGGTGCCGGTCATTTTGGCGTCAAAGCCTTCTACCGGACCGGACTGGGCCAGGTCCAGAGCCTTGCCCTGAGGGAGTCCCTCGGCAATATCAAATATTACCACATCACCAAGTTCTTTGAGAGCCGCCAGATGTGCAAGGGTACCACCGATCTGACCGCCACCGATAAGCGCAATCTTTTTACGTGCCATGTTGATCTATCTCCTGATTATATTAAGATTTAAGAATTGTCCGGCTTATGACGCTGCCGACGTGCTTTCGCACTTTATTTCCTCTTCGGATGTAACGTGAATTAACGATACGCGCAAGGTTTTCTGACTTTTTGCGCCGGTATTTGGCGATATTTGCCATATTTGCCCTGAAATCTCATTTTTCCAAGGAAATCCGTGGCTTGCAGGCGGGCAAAATTTACCTTTTATTCATAAATTCGGGTCATTTCTGATCGACTCTCCTGCAAATCAGGGTCAATAGATACCTATTTGGGTAAAAAATATACAGACCTGTCTGTTTATAGGGTCATATTTTACAGTTAAACCGCATGGCCCTTGGCCAGATATTCCTGACTCTGCATCTCCATCAGCCGGGAAACGGTGCGCTGGAATTCAAAATGCCCGTGCCCTTCCTCATAGAGATCTTCGGGCGGCACCTCTGCACAGCAGAGGAATTTGACGTTATTTTCATAGAGGGCATCGATGAAGGTGACAAAGCGTTTTGCTTCGTTGCGGTTGTTCGGTCCAAGCTTGGGAATGCCGACCATAATCACGGTGTGATAATGCCAGGCGATCTGCAGATAGTCAGCCGCGCCCAGCGCCGCGCCGCACATCTTTTTAAAGGAGACCACCGCCACCCCCCGGTCAGCCACCGGAATGGTCAGCTTGCGCCCCTTGACGTCCAGCACGTCAGGCCCCACTTTCGAACGGTCGGCCACATCATGATCGGTCAGCCGCCAGAAGGCTTCCGACAGGGCCTGTGTCGCCTCCTCCCCCAGGGGATAATAGTAGGTAGGCATGCCTTTCATGCGTTCGAGCCGGTAATCTGTCGGCCCGTCCAGGGCAATGACATTCATCTTTTCCCGAAGCATGGCAATGGTCGGCAGAAACAGTTCCCGGTTGAGGCCGCCGATGTAAAGATCCTCGGGGACACGGTTGCTGGTCAGGACGATCACCACGCCAAGCTTCATCAGTTCCCCGAACAGCCGGCCCAGCAGCATGGCGTCAGTGACATCGGTCACCTGGAATTCATCAAAACAAAGGAGACGGCTTTCATGGGCCACCTTACGGCCCAGCGGCGGAATCGGGTCGTCCTTGTCCGTGTCCCATTTTGCGATCCTGTCTTCGGCCGACATATATCGCCATTCATGGATGGCCGCATGAATTTCCAGCATAAAGGCATGAAAATGAACCCGGCGCTTGGCCCTCACGGGGGCTTCCTCGAAAAAAAGATCCATGATCATGGATTTGCCGCGCCCCACATCGCCATATATATAATAGCCTTTGGGAAAGTCGGATGTTTTACCCCGGCCAAGAACCCTGGATAAAAATCCGTTGGCGCCCTTACCCGGCTCAAACTTCTCCTCATAACCGTCAAGCGCAGTATACAGCTCCTGAAGCCGCATCATCACCTGTTCCTGGACGGGATCTTCCCTCAGCTCACCGGCTTCGCGCGCCTGATAATACCGGGCCAGGGGCCCTGCCTTACTATGAACTTCTGTGGCGTTTTTTGTCATAATCTGAACTGTGTAACGGATAAAATCTGATATTTGATTAAAATTTTAACAATTTATCAACGCCTTATATGGTAAAAGACGAATGCGCTAACAAAAGAAAATATAATACCCGAAGCAGTACAATAAAGGGAATGTAAGAACAATGAAGAAAATATTTGAAATTCCGGTCTATAACGAGGAAGTGCGCGAGACCGTCCGCTCCGGACGCTCCCATGACACGCTGGAAGACACCTGGGCAGACATGCATCTGATCGAAGTCCGTGCGCATACGCCGGTGGAAGCCATGGAAATCTGCCGCCGGAAACATCCGGAAAAGATGGGTTTTGTGCTGGGTGACGCGGCCGAGGCGATGTCCTGACGCCATAAGAGTCATGGCCTCGCGACCTTTTCACCGCAGAGAGACACACAATGAAAACATGATGTAAATATATCAGATAAACTTGTATGTACCAGCTGTTGTATTTGGTGCCATAGGTTGATATGTTTACAACATGTCGAGAGTAACAATCAGTAAATTGATCCATGAATAAATACGAAGTTGCCATTTATAATGAATCTGTCCGGCAAGCCTATGCCGACGGCAAGAAACACCCCAATTACGAACAGGGGTGGGGAGACTTGCGCTATCTGGAAGTTGATGCGGAATCGGAAGAGGATGCCCTGCGGATCGTCAAGAAACATCATCCGGAACGGCACGGCTTTGTGGTCACCGATGTGATCCTGCTCAAGGAATTCATCTACTGATCGAATAATTAAGTATCGTAATATCCAAAAAGCCGGGCACTGACCCGGCTTTTGTCATCATGCTGATCCGCCTTGCGCGCAAGAGAAACCGTCAGGATTCTTTACACTTTTGGTTGAAAAAACCGCCCGCCAGACCGAAAATAAATTCCCTTCATCCCGATCCCGTTGGAATCAAACACCTCTTTCAATATTGGCACGATATTTGCTTATAAATCTCTGAATGATCTCAATAAGCCATTGATTTATATATTGTTATATAAGGATAAATAATGACCGCTATGCGTAAACTGAAAAAACAGACCGGCTTCACGCCCCTCCGCAAAGCCTTACTTGCCGCCGCAACCGTCACTTCGCTGGGGCTGTTTGCCGCCCCGGCCCAGGCCAGCCTGATCGACGACAGCGTTAATTGCGACATGACAAATACTTTTTTCTCATGCAGCCCCAACTCCTCTGTCGTCGGGGCGGGCGCAGAATTCACTTTGGATTATGAAGGCGACACATTCCTCAATATCGATCTCGGGGCCTCCTCCGTATCGATATCTAATGCGTACCAAAATGGCGTAAGTTACGGCTATAACCCAGAGTTCACCATCCTTCTCAGCGACCTGGATCCGCAGGGGGGAAGCGGAACCATAACCGGCATTGAAAACTTCGTTGTTTCAGAGGTCTCCGGTCTGGCGCTTGAGGATATCAGCTTTGACGCTCATTCCGTCAGCATCAATTTCAATGATACCCTCTGGCAATTAGACTCTTTTGTCTCCTTTGACCTGGTGTTCCGGGACCCCGCACAACAGGTTTCCGAACCGGCATCCCTCGCCCTGCTCGGCCTTGGTCTTGCCGGCCTCGGCCTGGCCCGGCGCAAGCGGATTGCCAAATAACACGCCGCACTCACGGCAAAAGAAAAGCGGCCCCAACGGGCCGCTTTTTTGTTACGGAAATGGGATAACCAATTACCCCTGCCGCTCGACCATCATCTTCTTGATTTCGGCAATGGCCTTGGCCGGATTGAGACCCTTAGGGCAGGTGTTGGCACAGTTCATGATAGTGTGGCAGCGATAAAGCCGGAAGGGATCTTCCAGCGCATCCAGACGCTCGCCGGTATTTTCATCACGGCTGTCCACCAGCCATCTATAGGCCTGAAGCAGAACGGCCGGACCGAGGTAACGGTCGGAGTTCCACCAGTAGCTCGGGCAGCTTGTGGAGCAGCTGGCGCACAGGATGCATTCGTAAAGGCCGTCGAGCTTGGCCCGGTCGTCCCGGCTCTGCAGCCGTTCCTTGCCGGACGGGGCCGGAGTCTGGGTCTGCATCCACGGCTTGATGGAGGCATACTGGGCATAGAAGTTGGTGAGGTCCGGCACCAGGTCCTTGACCACATCCATATGCGGCAGCGGATAGATATTCACATCGCCCTTGAAGTCGGCAATATCCTTTGTACAGGCCAGCGTGTTCATGCCGCCGATGTTCATGGCGCAGGAGCCGCAGACGCCTTCGCGGCAGGAGCGGCGGAAGGTCAGCGTCGGATCGATCTCGTTCTTGATCTTGATCAGAGCGTCGAGCACCATCGGGCCGCATTTGTCGAGATCAACCTCGTAAGTATCGATGCGCGGATTTTCACCGTCATCCTCGTTCCAGCGATAGACGTTGAAACGTTTGATGTTGGTCGCCCCGGCCTCTGCCTTCCAGGTTTTGCCTTTGGTATATCGGGAGTTTTTGGGAAGTCTGAATTCAGCCATGTTCTCTGCTCCTTAATATACGCGGGCTTTGGGTTTGATATAGTCGATTTCGTCGGTCAGGGTATAGTCATGAACCGGACGATATTCGATACGGATCTTGCCGTCTTCCAGCCAGGCCGAGGTATGTTTCATCCATTCCTCGTCATTGCGGTCCGGGAAGTCCTCCCGGGCGTGGGCACCGCGGCTTTCAGTGCGGTTGGCC
The DNA here is from genome assembly GCF_963675455.1 of Emcibacter sp. GTDB lineage: Bacteria > Pseudomonadota > Alphaproteobacteria > Sphingomonadales > Emcibacteraceae > Emcibacter. The sequence goes on from NZ_OY776217.1 coordinate 670,987, forward strand.
GCACAATGCATGGTGGTTACCGCATGCATCAGCAGGTTTTCAAGCTCCAGTGTCTCAACAAGATCACTGTTCCAGGTCAGGGAGCGATCGAAAGTTTTGACATCTCCCAGCATGGCATAGATCTCGTCGATCGCCTTCTGGCCGGCTTCCAGCGTATCCTGCTGACGGAACACGGCGCAGTTGGCCTGCATGGTGCGCTGCATCCTGTCGCGGACCTGGGCCGTGGTATGGCTGCCGTCCGCGTAACGATATTTGTCCAGGCGGCTGAGCGCGAAATCGGCATTGTCGTCAGGCAGCGGTTTGTGCGCTGTCCGGGGCTTGACCACCTCGGCCACCCGGTGGGCAGCGGCGCGGCCGAAGACCACAAGGTCGATCAGGCTGTTGGAGCCGAGACGGTTGGCGCCATGTACGGACACACAGGCCGCTTCGCCCACAGCCATCAGGCCGGGGACAACCCGGTCCGGATCTTCAACCGTCGGGTTCAGCACTTCGCCATGATAGTTACAGCCAATGCCGCCCATATTATAGTGGGCGGTCGGCACCACCGGGATCGGTTGCTTGGTCACGTCGACACCGGCGAAAATGCGCGCACTTTCGGAAATGCCCGGCAGGCGCTCCGCCAGGATCGCCGGATCAAGATGATCCAGATGCAGGAAGATATGATCCTTGTGCTCGCCGACACCGCGGCCTTCGGAAATCTCCACGGACATCGCCCGGCTCACCACATCACGGCTGGCCAGATCCTTGGCGCTGGGCGCATAACGCTCCATGAACCGCTCGCCTTCGGAGTTCACCAGGTAACCGCCTTCACCGCGCGCACCTTCAGTGATCAACACCCCGGCGCCGTAAATGCCGGTCGGGTGGAACTGCACGAATTCCAGATCCTGCAGGGGCAGGCCGGCGCGCTGGACCATGCCGCCGCCGTCGCCGGTGCAGGTATGGGCAGAAGTCGCCGAGAAATAGGTGCGGTTATAACCGCCGGTTGCCAGCACGGTCATATGGGCCTTGAAACGGTGCAGGGTGCCGGTGTTCATATCCAGGCAGATGACGCCGCGGCATTCACCGTCCACCATGATCAGGTCGATGGCAAAATATTCGACAAAGAAGTCGGTGTCATACTTCAGCGACTGCTGGTACAGGCTGTGCAGCATGGCGTGGCCGGTCCGGTCGGCGGCGGCGCAGGTGCGCTGGGCCGGCGGGCCTTCACCGAATTCGGTGGTCATGCCGCCGAACGGGCGCTGGTAGATCTTGCCTTCTTCCGTCCGGGAGAAGGGCACACCGAAGTGTTCGAGCTCGTAAACCGCCTCGGGCGCCTGGCGCACCATATATTCAATGGCGTCCTGGTCACCGAGCCAGTCGGAACCCTTGACGGTGTCATACATGTGCCACTGCCAGGTATCCGGTCCCATGTTGCCGAGCGAGGCGGCAATACCGCCCTGGGCGGCAACGGTATGGGAACGGGTCGGGAAAACCTTGGAGATGCAGGCGGTCTTGAGACCGGCTTCCGCAATGCCCATGGCGGCACGGAGACCGGAGCCGCCGGCGCCGATCACAATGGCGTCATAGACGTGATCTGTCAGTTCATATGCTTTTGTCATCTGTTTCTGCTCCTGACCTAGATCGCAACTTTGAGAATGGAAAAGACCGCGGCCACCGCCAGCAGGATGCAGCCGAAGGTGATCAGCATCTGGATGATGGTCTTGAGACCCTCGCCGTGGACATAATCCTCGACAATGACCTGCAGGCCGAGCTTCAGGTGATAGAGGCCGGTGGTCACAAACAGGATCATCAGGATCGCCGGGATCGGTGAAGACAGCCAGGTGACCGCTACTTCAAAACCGGCCTGTGTCATCTGCACCATACTGGCCATAAACCAGACGGTCAGCGGAATCAGGGCGACGGCGGTGACTTTCTGCATCCACCAGTGGTGGGTGCCGTTCTTTGCGGAACCAAGTCCGCGGACCTTGCCAAGAGGCGTGCGCAAGCTCATATCAACCCCTCCTATATCAGACCGTAGCCGACCGCCCAGGCCAAAAGGCTGAGGACGACGGAACCAAGAAGCACCAGAACGCTGGACCGGGAAGTGGTGTCGAGCTCGAAGCCCATGCCCATGTCCCAGAACAGGTGACGAATGCCGTTGCACAGGTGCAGCATCAGCGCCCAGGTAAAGCCGAACAGAACGACTTTTCCGAGCGGGCTGCCCATGCACAGCAGAAAGAGATCATATTCCTCGGGCCCCGTGGCCAGGGCCAGCAGCCACCAGACCAGCAGCAGCGTTCCCGCACCCAGTGCGGCGCCGGTAGCGCGATGAAGAATGGACAGGAGCATATGCAGCCCCCATGAATAGACCTGCAGATGCGGCGAAGTCGGCCGTTGAACCCGAGCCATCTACTACTCCTTTATATGTCTTTGATGGGGGAAGGCCTCCCGCCATCCGAATACACCCTGAAACTGTCTTAGTCATTTCAGGGCCCAAGAGCAAGAGGGGAACTGCTTACCTGAGAATCGTTCTTAGATATTTATGCATTTTTTCCGAAAATAGAGCCTTAACCGGTCGGTGCCCTGGAAAATTTTATACAGACTGGTCTGTCTTATCGAGCATTATTCATATAGAATCAAAGGCTTCAGATACATAGTCCAGATAACGGATGCGGGCCCGGGTCGTGCGGGCGATACAGGCATTGAGCTGGAAGTCTTCTTTATAGGTCCGGCCTGTCTTCAGCATATTCTTCCAGAGGCCGGGCGGAGCCCTCCTTTTCAACCCGGCTTGACCAAACGTTTGTTTGCTGATCATTGGCGCAGACAGTTTCCGGGACGAGAAAAAGCTGGAAAAGGCGCCCCCCCTATCTCCGGGGCAATAACAGCCATAGATCAAGATCAAGCAGGACGCTGGGCAGATATTTGCCGTCGTCGTCTTTATAAGCATGATCCGCCGGTTCATGGTCCTTGGTCGCCACCAGCCGCACCCGCAGGGCGCCCACATCGCTGCGACCCCCAATCTCGGCCCTGTCCAGCACCTCGGTCCAGGCATAGACCGTGTCGCCGGCAATGCAGGGATTGACGTGACGACCGCCGTTGATGGCGGCAATCAGGGCTGCATTACCGAGCCCGTTAAAACTCAACCCCCGGGCGAGAGAAATCACATGGCCGCCATACACGATACGCTCGCCGAGCCGGCCGTCCTTCATCATATGCAGGTTGAAATGAACCTTGGCCGTATTCTGATAGAGCCGGGTCGCCATCATATGGTCGGCCGCCTCGATGGTCATGCCGTCAACATGGTTGATTTTTTCTCCGGGTTCGTAATCTTCCCAAAAATAGGGGGAACCCGCGAGGACAGCGTCATAGCCGGAGAAATCGAGCCCTTCCGGCACGGTCAGGTCACTTGCCGCCACCGCCTCGGGCAGGTCGGGGATGACCGTTTCCGGCGCCGGACTGGCCGGGTCTTTCTTGTTGACCATGACCCAGCGCACATATTGCAGCACCACCTCGCCCGCCTGGTTGCTGCCGGTGGTACGCACGAACACATTGCCGTTTTTGCCGCTTGAATTTTCCTTGAGGCCGATCACTTCACTGACCGCGCTCAGGGTATCACCCGGATAGACCGGTTTCAGGAACTTACAATCCGCATAACCCAGGTTGGCCACCGCATTGATGGAGATATCCGGTACGGTTTTGCCGAAGACAATATGAAAGGTCAGCATATCGTCCAGCGGGGCGCATTCATAGCCGCTGTTGTGGGCGAATTCATCGGACGACTGCAGCGCAAAACGCGGGCCGTACAGAGCCGTATAGAGGGCCACATCGCCCTCGGTCACCGTGCGCGGTGTGGCGTGATTGAGGATCTGGCCGATTGTGAAATCCTCGAAATAATTGCCCTTAAAGGTCTTGTCTGATTTCTGGTCCATCACTCGGCCTCCAGTTCCCTGATCATCTCAGCCTGGGCGATCAGGCTTTTGGCCACTTCCACATGCAGATTTTCCACCAGCTTGCCGTCGAGCAGGGCCACGCCCTTGCCTTCCGCTTCGGCGGCTTCGAAGGCGGCAATAACCGCATGGGCATGTTCCACTTCGGCAACACTCGGCGCGAAGGCCTCGTTGGCCGGACCAAGCTGTTTCGGATGCAGCAGGGTCTTGCCGTCAAAACCGAATTCCACGCCCTGCCGGCAGGAGGCCACAAGGCCCTCCTCGTCATTGAGATCGGTGAAGGTGCCGTCGATGATAGCGATACCGGCCGCCCGGGCCGCCAGGACACAGAGCGACAGGCTGGTCAGGATCGGCAACCGCATCGGCGTATGGCGGGCCTGCAGGTCCTTCACAAGGTCGTTGGTGCCCATGACAAAACCGCCAAGGCGGGGAGAACTATCGGCAATTTCCTCCGCCCGCAGGATACCGCGCGGGGTTTCCATCATGCACCAGAGAGTCGTTGTCTTCGGCGCGCCATATTCAATCATAAGCTCTTCTGCCTCCCTGACCATGGCGGCGCTTTCCACCTTGGGCAACAGAATGGCGTCGGGTCCGGCCACACTGGCCGCCCTGATGTCGTCCCGGCCCCAGGGACTGTCCAGCCCGTTGACCCGGACGATCAGTTCCCGTTTGCCATAACCGCCGGCCTTCACCGCCTCGGCAACAAGCCGGCGCGCTTCTTCCTTGGCGTCCACCGCCACCGCATCCTCCAGATCAAGGATCAGGCTATCGGCGGCAAGGCCCTTTGCCTTTTCCAGCGCCCGGGGGTTGGAACCCGGCATATAAAGAACGCTTCTTCTGGGTCTGGACAAATTAGATCTGGAGTGATGTGACATATTTTCCCTCATGAATGCTGTAACATGAACCGGAATGGCGTGAGTTTTTGTTATTTTATTTCACAAACCAAAATCCTTTTGAAATTTGCTTATAGTCATTTTTTTGGTGCAATGCAAGATGCTGCACCGCAAAATATTTCATACTTAACCGGCAGAACGATAATCAGAGAGTGGCATGACGATTTGGGGCGATTTGGGTTGAAACCGCGCAGCATCTGTACCAGACTTGCGGCACAACAAACAATAAACCATCGGGGATATATCATAATGTTATTGCATAAATTTTCCGGCACCCTTGCTGTCCTGGCCATAACGGGTGGCCTTCTCTCCCAGCCTCTCAAGGCCGAAAACATTCTGTCCGAAGAAATCAGGGCGACCGCCCTTGAGCTCAAGGAAACCGCCCTCGACGCGGGTCTGGCTTACGAGCTGGACGAATCGCTGAGCACCGAAGTGGGCGCCCGCCGGGTCGGCACACCGGGCGACAAAAAAGGTGTTGAGTGGGCCGTGGCCAAAATGAAGGCGCTGGGCTTCGACAAGGTCTGGACCGAGGAAGTGACCCATGTGCTGTGGGAACGCGGCGAGATCGAGGCCGAAGTGACCGGCCCTTACCCCCATACAATGACCGCCATCGCGCTGGGCGGTTCGGTCGGCAGCCCGAAAAAGGGGATTGAGGCAGAGGTGGTGGAATTTGAAAATTTCGCCGCCCTTGAAGCCGCCGCCCCCGGCAGCCTCGACGGCAAGATCGCCTATGTGTCCTACCGTATGGAACGGAAAGTTGACGGCTCCGGTTACGGCCCGGCCGTGATCGCCCGCGGCAAGGGCGCCCTTGTCGCCGAACAGAAAGGCGCTGTGGCCTTTATCATGCGGTCGGTCGGCACCGACAATAACCGCCTGGCCCATACCGGCAGCATGAACACCGACGACGGCATCCCCGGCATCGCCGCCGCCGCCCTGTCCAATCCCGATGCGGATATCCTGTCCAACCTGATCAGGCGCGGCAAACCTGTCACCTTCAAGCTGAAGCAATCCTCCAGACGCCACGACAAAAAGGTGGTCAAGACCGCCAATGTGATCGGCGAAGTGACCGGACGGGAAAGCCCGGAGGATTATGTGATCCTTGGGTCGCATCTTGACAGCTGGGATGTGGGCACCGGCGCTGTAGATGACGGCATCGGCGTGACCATCACCATGGCGGCCGGCAAACATATCCTCGACCTGCCGCAGCGTCCGAAACGCTCCGTCCGGGTGGTGCTGTTCGGAGCCGAGGAAGTGGGTCTGGTTGGCGTAGAGCAATATCTTGAGGCCCACAAGGACGAACTGGACCATCATGTGATCGGCGCCGAATGGGACTTCGGGGTCGGCCGGATTTATGACATGAAACCGGGCGTGGGACCGGAAGCGCTGAACGTGATCCGGGAAATGGCCGAGCTGTTCGCGCCGATGGGCGTCTCCCTCAATCCGGCCAACGACGCCAAGGGCCAGTCGGACCTGAGCCTGCTGGGCGACGCCGGCATGCCCGCCGTCAATTTCAGCCCGGACGGCAGCCTTTATTTCGATTACCACCACACCGATAACGACACCTTTGACAAGGTGGACCCGGAGGCCATGAAGTTCAACACGGCGATCTACACCATGTTCACCTGGATCGCCGCCGAAAGCGGCGTGGACTTCCGGAAATAATCTGACCCCGGGGAAGCTCTCTGCGGGGCTTCTCCAGTCCTTAACTCCCGAGGCTCCAGAATGACAAAACAGACCCACCATGGCCGCTGTCATTGCGGCAACATTGACTATGACTTCCTGACGTCAACGCCTGCCACGGAGCTTGTCGTGCGGCAATGCGGCTGCAGCTATTGCCGCAAACAACCGGCCCGGCATGTAGCCGATCCCGCGGGTGAGCTGCACATTACCTATCATGATGACCGGCAGGTCACCCGCTATCGCTTCGGCCAGAAAACCGCCGACTTTATTTTCTGCGCCCGCTGCGGGGTAACCCCCTTTGTCCTGTGCGAAACGGACGGGCAGCTTTACGGTATCCTCAACGCAACACCCTTGACGAGGCGGCCCGGTTACCGGAACCACAAGGGTTGCATGATTTTGACGGCGAAGGCAGCGGCGACCGGCTGGCCCGCCGCAAGAAAAACTGGATCGGCAAGGTCGTCATCAACTCTCCACAATAAAAAAGCAGACCCGAAGGCCTGCTTTTCAATCTCTGTCTGACTTATATTTTTACCAGCCGCAGCTGCGGCCTTCATTCTGTTCATCCAGCCATTTCTGCAGCGGGGCGAAATATTCAAGCACCGCGCTGCCGTCCATCTGACGGGTGCCGGTAAAGGCCTCGAGAGCCTCCGGCCAGGGCTTGCTCTGGCCCATCTCCAGCATGGCATTGAATTTTTCGCCGACTTCCTTGTTGTTATAAATGGTGCAGCGATGCAGCGGCCCTTCGAAGCCGGCCATCTCACAGGCGGCCTTGTGGAACTGGAACTGCAGAACACGGGCAAGGAAATAACGCATATAGGGCGTATTGCCCGGAATATGATATTTGGCGCCCGGATCAAAATCGTCGGCGGCGCGTTCCACCGGCGCTTTCACACCCTGGTAATTTTCCCGCAGATCCCACCAGCCACTGTTATAGGTATCCGGGGTGAGTTCGCCGTTGAAGACTTTCCAGCGCCACTGATCAACCATCAAGCTGAAGGGCAGGAAGGCCACCTTATCCAGGGCCCGGCGCATCAACAGACCGATGTCACTCTCGGCAGACGGCACCTTGTCAATCAGCCCGATCTGTTTCAGGTAGTCTGGAGTGATGCTGAGCGCAATGGTATCACCGATGGCTTCATGGAATCCGTCATTAGCCCCGCCCTGGTACAAAATGCTCTGGTTTTTGTAGGCGCGCTGGTAATAGTTATGACCGAGCTCGTGGTGCACTGTCTCAAAATCGTCTGCGTTGATCTGGGTGCACATCTTGATACGGATGTCATCCTTGCCGTCGATGTCCCAGGCGCTGGCATGACACTGGACTTCCCGGTCCTGCGGCTTCTTGATCAGCGAGCGTTCCCAGAAGGTATCCGGCAATGGCGCAAAACCGAGGGAGGAGAAGAAATTCTCGCCGGTCTTGACCATCCGGATCTCGTCATATCCCTTGTCTTTCAGACGGGCGGTCAGGTCATAACCGATGTCGCTGCCTTCGGGCGCCACAAGGTCATAGATATTGCCCCACTCCTGAGCCCACATATTGCCAAGCAGGTGCGCCGGGATCGGCTGATCCTGAGGCACAACATCCTCGCCGTATTTTTCACCGAGCCTGGCCCGCACATAACAATGAAGTGAACTGTAAAGTGGTTTCACCTGTTCCCACATCCGATCGGCTTCGGCGCGGAAGTCGTCGGCGGGCATGTCGTACCCGGCGCGCCACATGGCGCCCACGTCCTTGTACCCAAGCTCCTTGGCCCCCTTGTTGGCAATTTCCACCATGCGGGCATATTTCTCCTTCATGGGCGGGGAAACAGTGCGCCAGCCGGTCCAGGCCTCCAGCAGTTCATCGGGATTGCGGCTTTCCGCCATCACCTTGATCAGTTCCCGGTCGTTACGGCCCCTGGGGTCCTTGCCTGTGGCATACATGGCATCCAGATCGGAGGTCAGCTGTGCCAGTTCCCTGTTTTCCGCCTCATTGGTCGGGGCCGGCAGGGTAATGCCCTGTTTCAGCAGCTCCAGCTTGCGCCGGGTATCGGGGTCCACCTCGATCTCATTGAATTTCTTGGCTTCATTGGCGAACTTCACCGCCATGGCGGTGCCTTCCGCGCTGACTTTGGCCACCAGCGCATTGCTGTCCACGGTGACAAAATTAGCCTGGATCCAGTAGGTCCGGGCGGCATAGGGATAATATTCCTCATACTCCTTTTCAACCATGGCCACAAAGGCTTTGGCGTCTTCGGAGGTAACCGCTTTTTCGGTTGTTTTTTCCTCGCTGGCGGGGCTGCAGGCTGCAAGCACCAGGGTCAGGGCGGTCGTGCCGGTCAGTAAAAATTTTCTCATCATATGCTCCTATAGTCCTCCATAAGAAAAAACGGGCACCCGTTGAGGTGCCCGCTCGTCAGCTGATTTATCAGCTTTTGTTTTTAGCGATATAGTCGTCCACCAGCTGTTCCAGAACGGACAGCGGCAAAGCCCCGCTGGTCAGCACCACGTCATGGAACTTGCCCATGTCGAACTTGTCACCCAGCGCGGTCATGGCTTTTTCCCGCAATTCGAGAATTTTCAGCATGCCGACCTTGTAGGCCAGCGCCTGACCCGGCCAGACCATATAACGTTCGATTTCGGAGACCACATCTGACATGGCCATGCCGGAGTTTTTCGCCATATAGTCAATGGCCTGTTCCCGGGTCCAGTGCTTGTAATGCATGCCGGTGTCGACCACCAGACGCACAGCCCGGAACAGTTCCGCCTGCAGACGGCCAATGTCGCTGTAGGGATCTTCCTGCAGACCAAGTTCCTTGGCCACCCGCTCTGCATAAAGGGCCCAGCCCTCCACATAGGCGGTGAAGAACATATATTTGCGGAACAGGGGCATATCCTTCAGTTCCTGGGAGATGGCGATCTGGAAATGGTGGCCTGGCACGGCCTCATGATAAGTGAGAGTGCGCATGCCGTATTTCGGGGTCGCCTTGATGTCATAAAGGTTGGCCCAGAAAATACCGGGACGGGAGCCGTCCAGGGCCGGATCGGTGTAATAGGCGCCCGGGGCGGACTTTTCACTGAATTCCGGCACCCGTCGTACTTCCACACCCATCTTCGGCTTCACATTGAAGACGTCCTGAACCCGTTCGTTCACCTCGGCAATCATTGTCCGGTAATCTTCCAGGATCTGGGCGCGGCCCGCATCATCGTCGGAATAGTAGAACCGCTCTTCCTCGGCCAGTTCCTGGATCAGGACTTCAAAGCCCTTTGAAACGTCATATCCCTCACCTTTCAGGATAGTGAGGATTTCCCCCTGGATACGGTCCACTTCAGCAAGGCCGATATTGTGGATCTGTTCCGGAGTCATGTCGGTCGTGGTCATGCTGGCGACCATGGCCTTGTAATAATTGTCGCCGTCGGGGAATTTCCAGACACCGGCATCATTTGTGGCTTTTTTGATCAGTTCCTTATGGTAATCCGTCATTTTCTTGTAAGCGGGATGAACCACGTCGCTGATGGCTGCATGCGCCCGGGTGAGAAGTTCCCCTTTTTCTTCCTCAGAAAGCTCCCCGACCCCGTCAAGCTTGGAAGCAAAGGTTACATAGAGCAGGTCCTCTTCCACAGGCGTGTTAACAGCGGTGTCACCGGTTTCAATAACCTTTTCCATCAGCACCCTGGGCAGGATAATGCCCTTGGCGGCCTGGGCCTTGATGCGCGCCAGATACTGATCGAACTGATGGCCGGTGGCGTTCAGACGGGCAATATAATCCTCGGCATCAGCCTTGCTGCCGACCGCATGAAAATTGCTGAGAAAATTGGGAAAATCGATCAGCGGGCCGCCGTTCTGGGCCTGGATGTAACCATAGTCATCATATTTATGCAGGCGCTTTGTCCGCTCCATGTCCCATGTCAGGAGTTGCTTGGACAGTTGCTGGCCTTCGCTCAGTTTGCCGTCATCATAATGTTTGAGATGTTCAAAATTTTGCATCTCCATTTTGAACATCTTGTCCCGGTGGGCCTGGGACACATCATCCAGCTTGTCATGGCGCCATTCCTTGCCCTGGGTTTCCATATAACGGGTATAGGTCAGGCCTTCCGGCGTTTCCATGATGGCTTCGTCGAAATACTCAGCAAAAAAATCGTCAATATTTTCCGGCGCCTTCTCCATGGCAAAGGCGGAAGTGGCGGTCATCAATGTGCCGATGACACCGATATAGAATGTTTTCCGTAGGAATTTGTTATGGTTGGTCATAGTAGGTAGGTCCCCTTGATCTTATGAGAAGAGTTCTTTATCGACCGAGCCTAACAGGCTATCCTGTGACCACGAAACAAAAAACGACGGATTGTATAAAAAAAGGGACGAGTGAAACTTCACCCGTCCCTGTTCAGCATAAAATTTCAGAGAAGCGATATATTACCTTACATTATGCTTTCTTGAGATAATTGTTGCAGAGGCTTTCTGCGATCTGCACGGCGTTCAGCGCCGCCCCTTTCAGCAGGTTGTCGGCCACGCACCACAGATTCAGCGTGTTCGGCTGAGACTCGTCCTCGCGGATCCGGCTGACATAAGTGGCAAATTCACCGGCTGCATCGATCGGCGTGATATAACCGCCGTCTTCCCGCTTGTCGACCACCATCAGGCCGGGGGCCGTGCGCAGGATTTCCCGGGCCTCTTTTGCACTCAGGGGTTTCTCGAATTCAATATTCACGGACTCACTGTGACCCAGGAACACCGGTACACGCACACAGGTGGCCGTGAGGCGGATTTCGGGATCCAGGATTTTCATGGTTTCCACAACCATTTTCCATTCTTCCTTGGTGTCACCGTTATCCATGAACACGTCGATATGGGGAATCACATTGAAAGCGATCTGTTTCGGATACACTTCCGCTTCAATGGGATCATTGACGAAAATCGCCCGGGTCTGTGTCCACAGTTCATCCATGGCGGCCTTGCCGCTGCCGGAGACGGACTGGTAGGTAGAGACCACCACCCGCTTGATTTTGGCGCGGTCATGCAACGGCTTCAGCGCCACCATAAGCTGGGCTGTCGAACAGTTGGGATTGGCAATGATATTTTTCCTGGTATAGCCGGCGATGGCATCGGCATTCACTTCCGGCACAATCAGCGGCACATCGGGATCCATACGGAAATGAGAGCTGTTGTCGATCACGACACAGCCCTGTTTGCCAATCTTCTCACCAAAAGCCTTGGACACGCTTCCGCCGGCGGACATCAGGGCGATATCCGTGTCGGAGAAGTCATAGTCATCCAGGCATTTGGTTTTAATGGTTCTGTCCCCGAACGTCACCTCCTGGCCAATGGACCGGCGTGACGCCAGCGGGACCAATTCGGAAATCGGGAACTGGCGCTCATGCAGAATGTTGAGCATTTCCCGACCGACATTTCCTGTCGCACCTACGACAGCGACTTTATAGGACATTCAAATTTCTCCTGACTTTCAATTCACTTACTTCAAGTTGGTGGCAATTATTTGTTCAGTTTTTCCATTTCGCGCAGGATGCTGTCACCCATGACGCTTGTAGAGACCTTGGCTTTACCCGGCTGCATGATGTCGGCAGTACGCATACCGCCTTCCAGCACGCCGTTCACTGCTTTTTCCACAAGATCCGCCTCATCAGCCAGATCAAAGGTATAACGCAGGGCCATGGCGAAGCTGAGAATGGTAGCGATCGGATTGGCCACACCCTGCCCGGCAATATCCGGGGCCGAGCCGTGCACCGGCTCGTAAACCGCACCGCCGCCTTTGACGCCAAGGGACGCACTGGGCAGCATGCCGAGCGAGCCGGTCAGCATGGCCGCCACATCGCTGAGCATATCGCCAAACAGATTGTCAGTGACAATCACATCAAACTGTTTGGGCTGACGCACCAGCTGCATGCCGCAGTTATCGGCCAGCATATGTTCCAGTTCCACATCGGGATAGTCTTTGGAGACCACTTCCACTTCCTCGCGCCACAGAAGGCCGCTTTCCATCACGTTGCATTTTTCCGTGCTGGTCACCTTGCCGCGACGTTTGCGGGCAAGATCAAAAGCCACATGGGCAATGCGGTGAATTTCGCTGGTGGTATAGACCTGGGTATTAATGCCCCGGCGTTCGCCGTTAGGCAGTGTTTCTATACCGCGCGGCTCACCGAAATAGACCCCGCCGACAAGTTCGCGAACAATCATGATATCAAGGCCGCTGACCAGTTCCGGTTTCAGGCTCGAGGCATCCACGAGCGGTTCAAAACACAGGGCCGGGCGCAGATTGGCAAACAGATCCAGTTCCTTGCGGATCCGCAAAAGACCCGCTTCCGGGCGCTTATCATAACTTGTATCAACCCACTTGGGACCGCCGACGGCGCCCAGCAGAACCGCATCCACTTCCCGGGCCCTGGCCAGCGTATCATCCGCCAGCGGCATGCCATAGGCGTCATAGGCGCAGCCGCCGATCAGGTCTTCACTGATGTCGAATTTCAGGCCACGGTTTGCCGCCAGCCAGTCAATAACCCGGCGGGCCTGCGCCATGATTTCCGGACCGATGCCGTCACCGGGCAGAATAAGAAGGGAATGTGTTTTGCTCATCGTCTTGTTACTTCCTGATGCAGTTATCGCTTACGCCTGATACAGCCACGGCTGAGAGGCTTTCTGGCGGGCTTCAAAGGCGTCAATTTTGTCTACTTTTTCCAGCGTCAGCCCGATGTCGTCGAGACCGTTCAGCAGACAATGCTGACGGAAGGGATCCACGTCAAAGCTTACCTTGCCGCCGTCCGGGCCGGTGATCTCCCGGTTTTCCAGATCGACAGTGATGATCGCATTGCTCCCCCGCTCCGCATCTTCCATCAGTTTGTCGACGATTTCCTGCGGCATTTTGATCGGCAGGATGCCGTTTTTGAAACAGTTGCCATAGAAAATATCTGCAAAGCTTGGCGCAATGATACAGCGAATACCCTGGTCGAGCAGCGCCCACGGCGCATGCTCGCGGCTGGAACCACAGCCAAAGTTTTCCCCGGCGATCAGAATTTGCGCGTTGCGGTAGGCCGGTTTGTTCAGCACAAAATCCGGATTTTCGCTACCGTCTTCATTATAGCGCATCTCTGCAAAGGCGAATTTGCCCAGACCGGTCCGTTTGATGGTCTTGAGATACTGCTTGGGGACGATCATGTCCGTATCTACGTTGATCATCGGCAGGGGGGCTGCAACACTGCTTATTTTGGTAAATTTATCCATTGTCCTGCGAGTCCTTACATTTTTGGCCTTACAATTTCCGTGAATCGGTGAGATGGCCGGTGACCGCGGCAGCGGCCGCCATGGCCGGACTGACCAGATGGGTCCGCCCCTTGTATCCCTGCCGGCCCTCAAAGTTCCGGTTAGACGTCGAGGCACAACGTTCATAGGGCTCCAGCTTGTCTGCATTCATGCCAAGACACATGGAACAGCCCGGCTCCCGCCAGTCGAAACCGGCTTCGGTCAGGATCTTGTCCAGCCCTTCTTCCTCGGCCTGGTGCTTGACCAGACCGGACCCCGGCACCACCATCGCCTGCACATGATCAGCAACCTTGCGGCCTTTGGCGATTTCAGCCGCCGCGCGAATATCCTCGATACGGCCATTGGTGCAGGATCCGATGAAAACGCGGTCCACCTTGACCTGATTCAGCGGTGTACCCGGCTCAAGACCCATATAGTCCAGCGCCCGTTCCATGGCCACCCGGCGCTCACCTTCCAGTTCCGCCGGATCAGGCACAGTCGCGGTAATCGGCAGCACGTCTTGCGGGCTTGTGCCCCAGGTCACCTGGGGAATGATATCCTCACTCTTCAGGAACACTTCCTTGTCATAGACGGCGCCGTCGTCAGTTTTCAGGGTTTTCCAGTAGGCCACAGCCTGCTCGAACGCGGCACCCTTGGGCGCATAGGTCCGGCCCCTGACATACTCAAAGGTCTTTTCGTCGGGTGCTGCCAGACCGGACCGGGCACCGGCCTCAATCGCCATATTGCACAATGTCATGCGACCTTCCATGGTCAGGCCTTCAATCACCGAACCGGTGAATTCAATCACATAGCCGGTACCCCCGGCGGTGCCGATCGTACCGATAATCGCCAGCGCCACATCCTTGGCCGATACCCCGGCCCCGAGTGTTCCGGAGACGTCAATGCGCAGGTTTTTCGCCTTGCGCAAAATCAGGGTCTGGGTGGCCATCACATGTTCTACCTCGGACGTGCCGATCCCGAAAGCCAGCGCGCCGAAGGCCCCGTGGGTGGAGGTGTGGCTGTCGCCGCAGACGATCGTCATACCCGGCAGGGTAAAACCCTGCTCCGGACCGATCACATGAACAATCCCCTGGCGAATATCCATCATGGGGATATAGTTGACCCCGAATTCCGTACAGTTTTTCTCCAGCGCATCAAGCTGGATCTTTGACTGGGGATCATTGATCACCGTTGCCCGGTCCGCGCTGGTGGGAACATTATGATCCGGCACGGCAATCATGGCATCCGGCCGGCGCAGCTTGCGACCTGCCATGCGAAGACCCTCAAAGGCCTGCGGGCTGGTTACCTCGTGAATGATCTGGCGATCGATATAAACCAGACAGTTGCCATCTTCCTGTTCATCGACAAGATGACTGTCCCAGATTTTGTCATACAGCGTTTTGGCCATTTTACTCATTCTCCAGATTTCCGGCTCCAGTTCCCAAATACCGGTTAGGGATTTTGTATAAAATCAGGCATTAAAAAAGCGGGGCTCGAAAATCGAGCCCCGCTTGTCTGGGGCTCTTTTGACGCGGCCCCGAAATCATTAATCAGATGATCGGTTATGCGTCGTCGCCTGACTTTTTAATAAGCCAGTCTTTTTTCTCAGCAATACGGGCTTTCTTGCCGCGCAGGGCGCGCAGGTAGTAAAGCTTCGCACGACGTACACGACCGCGGCGCACGACTTCAACGCTGTCCACATTGGGTGAATAAAGCGGGAATACACGCTCCACGCCTTCACCATAGGAAATTTTGCGCACGGTAAAAGAGGAATTCAGACCACGGTTGGAACGGGCAATACAGACACCTTCATAGGCCTGGATACGTTCGCGCTCGCCCTCAACAACTTTCACATTGACCTTGACGGTATCACCCGGGGCAAATTCCGGTACATCCTTGCCCTCGGTCAGTTTTGCGATCTGGTCTTGTTCAAATTTCTCTACGATATTCATTGTTCTTCTTTCAAACTTGTCCCCCAGAGGTTCCGAGCCATTTTCCTTCGGAACATACAGGGATCATTTAATAGGGGATCATCTGATCCCGGTTAATCATCTTTCGCAGGGTCCATATCATTCTTTCCGCTGCGGTGCAAATATTCTTTCCACAGGTCAGGCCTTCTTTCCCGGGTCAGTCGTTCCGACTGCTCCTGACGCCAGGCCTTTATCCTGCCGTGATGCCCGGATTGCAACACTTCCGGTATTTCACGCCCTTCCCAGACCTTGGGTCGGGTATAGTGAGGATACTCCAGCAACCCCGCCTCAAAACTCTCTTCTTCCAGGGTGTCCGGCTGCCCGATCACCCCGGGAATCAGGCGCACAACGGAATCCATCAGGGCCATTGCCGCCAGTTCTCCGCCGGAAAGTACGAAATCACCGAGGCTGATCTCCTGGATATTCCGTGCTTCCAGCACCCGCTCGTCTATGCCTTCAAAACGGCCGCAGACTAGCGTAATTCCTTTTTTTCCGGCCAGTTCCCGGGCCAGCTCCTGGTCCAGAACCCGTCCGCGGGGAGAAAGATAAACCACCGGCCAGTCTTCCTCATCCCAGTCTTCCTCTGCCACATTTCCCGGCCGGTCCGCCAGGGCGGCATCAATGGCCTCACCCAGCACATCGGCCCGCATCACCATACCCGGACCACCGCCTGCCGGCGTATCATCGACCGTATGGTGTTTGTCATGGGCGTGGTCGCGGATGTTCATCACATCCAGACGCCACAAGCCCTGATCCAGCGCCTTGCCGGCCAGCGAATGACCAAGCGGTCCCGGAAACATTTCCGGATAGAGGGTCAGGATCTGCGCCTGCCACAGGGGCTCTGTCATACCTCACCTCTCTTCATTCCTGCCACGGCCGGGTATACTCAGGCGTCCCGGTCACCGAATGATTCGCGGTCGACCACCACGAATCCATCTTCAATATTCACTTCCGGGACAAATTTCCCGGAAAAGGGATAAAGGACCGTGCCTTTTTCCCCGTCATTCAGGGCCGGGTCCAGCGCCACTTCCAGCAGGTCCCCGGCGCCGAAATTAAACACAGCATTGACCGTCCCGAAGGGGTTGCCCTGTTCATCCCTGGCTTCCAGCCCGACAAGATCCTCGTAATAGAAACTGTCGTCTTCGGCCAGGTCCGGCAGGGCCGCCTTTTTCACATAAAGCTTCTGGCCTTTGAGGGCCAGCGCCCGGTCCCGGTCGCCAATGCCTTCCAGCCGGGCAGCCACGCCCCCCTTGACGGTATGCAAAAGCTGGATTTTATGCTTCTCGCCCCGGGGGTGTTCCTCCGTAAACAGGGTCACAGGCCCGTAATCGGCAACGGAAGCAAGATCCTCGGTAAAAACCTTGAGCCGGACGTTCCCCCGGACACCCTGTGCGCCGGCAATGGCGGCAATACAGACCCAATCGGGCCCAACTGCCACCCCGGCGTTACGGGTATCCTTTTGAACAGACCGGTCAGCCATCGGTTATTCTGACTTGGCTTCTTCCTCGGCCGCAGCTTCTTCAGCCGGTGCTTCCTCGGCAGGAGCTTCTTCAGCAACAACCTCTTCAGCCGGAGCTTCAGCAGCAGTGGCTTCTGCGGCAGCTTCGGCAGCGGCAGCGGCGGCAGCTTCTTCTTTTTCTTTCTTCTCTTCAATGCGATCCAGGGCTTTCTGACCCGGCTTGCCTTTGTTCGGGTTGTTTTGGGCTTCGCGTTTCAGAATACCGGCAACATCCAGAAAACGGTGAACACGGTCGGTCGGCTGTGCGCCCTGGCCGAGCCAGTATGTCACACGCTCGGCAAGCAGAGTTACACGCTGGTCGCTGTCTTTCGGCAGCAGCGGGTTGTAGGAACCCACTTTTTCGATAAATTTACCATCACGTGGATTGCGCGAATCTGTCACGACGATACGATAATAAGGACGTTTTTTAGCACCACCGCGTGCCAGACGAATTTTCAAAGACATTGATGTCTTCCTTTCTTTATTTACTTCAATTCCAAAATTACCTGGACGGCCGGGCCGCCCCTAACTCAATTGGGCCAAAGACCTACTTGGGAAGCAGATCCTCCATACCCGGAGGCAACTGGCCGGGCAGGGACATACCCCCGCCTTTTTTACCCATTTTGCCCATTTTCTTCATCATCGTAGCCATCTGTTTCTGCATTTTGATCAGCTTGTTGATCTCCTGCACGGAAACACCGGCCCCGATGGCAATTCGTTTCTTGCGCGACGCATTAAGGAGACGCGGATCTGTGCGTTCCTTCGGCGTCATGCTGTTGATAATGGCTTCCTGGCGCGCCAGCAGCTTGTCGTCAATATTGGCGGACGCCATCTGTTTCTGCATTTTACCGAGCCCCGGCAGCATGCCAAGCACCCCGGACATGCCGCCCAGTTTCTTCATCTGGCGCAGCTGGGAGCGCAGATCGTCAAAATCGAACTGGCCCTTCTTCATCTTGCGGACCATTTTCTCGGCTTCTTCCGCCTCGATGGTCTCGGCTGCTTTCTCTACCAGGGAAACGACGTCGCCCATACCCAGAATACGGGACGCCACACGTTCCGGATGGAATTCCTCCAGGTCTTCGAGCTTCTCGCCCACACCCACGAGCTTGATCGGCTTGCCGGTCACGGCGCGCATACTGAGGGCCGCCCCGCCGCGGCCATCGCCGTCCATACGGGTCAGAACAACACCGGTCAGACCGACCTGATCACTGAACTGCTGGGCCACATTGACCGCATCCTGACCGGTCAGGGCATCGGCCACCAGCAGGGTTTCATGAGGATTGACCTCGTTGCGGATGGCAATGACTTCAGCCATCAGGCCTTGATCCACATGCAGGCGACCGGCGGTATCCAGCATGACCACATCAAAGCCCTGCAGTTTGGCCGCGGTCATCGCCCGCTTGGCGATATCCACCGGCATCTGGCCGGCAATGATCGGCAGAGTCGCCACTCCGGTCTGTTCACCGAGGATCTGCAACTGTTCCATGGCCGCCGGACGACGCACATCGAGCGAGGCCATCAGGACCTTTTTCTTTTCCCGTTCGGTCAGTCGTTTGGCGATCTTGGCTGTGGAAGTGGTTTTACCGGAACCCTGCAGGCCAACCATCAGGATCGGCACCGGCGCTGTTGCCGCCAGGCTGATGGTTTCACCCTCGCCGCCCAGCATCTCGACCAGCCTGTCATTGACAATCTTGATGACCATCTGGCCGGGCGTGACCGATTTCAGAACTTCCTGTCCGACTGCCCGTTCCCGGACCTTTTCCAC
Source organism: Emcibacter sp. (assembly GCF_963675455.1). Classification (GTDB taxonomy): domain Bacteria; phylum Pseudomonadota; class Alphaproteobacteria; order Sphingomonadales; family Emcibacteraceae; genus Emcibacter. The sequence continues at coordinate 689,947 of NZ_OY776217.1, forward strand.
AAAGTCCTTGACCACAGGCAGGGCAACGTCGGCTTCCAGAAGGGCAATACGCACTTCACGCAGGGCGGCATTGACGTCCGCCTCCTTGAGTGCTCCGCTTCTTTTCAGCTTGTCAAATATGCCGCCGAGCTTGTCGCTTAAGCTGTCAAACATTAATCCATTTCCACAAAGTAAAAACGCACCAGTGGGCGAAATCTCGCTGACTGGTGGGTATCCCACAGGTCCGTCGGGGGACACAAAATATCTTTATCCTTTCGGAATGGGCGGAAATTATGGATTTTACCCACAAGAGTCAAGCCTTAACTGCGCCCGCGCACAACTTCCTGTTTCCTGATCGGGAAAAAAATGTAATATGGACACAATTCCGCCGCAGGAGACTGTCTGACTGTCAGCCTCTGCGCTAATAAAGAAACAAAGGGAAAATGGAATTGAAAATGTCTGACTTTTTCACAAAACTTCTCGTCATCATCGGTATCGCCTCAACGGCCCCGGTCCTGTCCTCCACGGCCCAGGCCGGAATGGACAACACACCGTTTGACGGGTTTTATCTCGGACTGCGGGCGGACTATTACAAGGAAACCGCCAATGCGACCTATGAACAGATTACCGGCGACACCGACAGCGCCTTTACCGGCATTACCGGGGAAGAGTCCGGTAACGGATTCCGCGGCGGCTTTTACGGCGGTTACGGCATAAGCTTCGGGCCGGTCTATACCAGCCTGGAAGCCGGCTGGGGCCTGTCCAGCGGCGCCTCCGACGTTACCGACGGCACGGTCCAGGTCGGCATCAAGGCCAGCAACAGCTTTGACATCAACGGCCGCGTCGGCCTGCCCATTTCGGACCGTTATCTGGTCTATGTGCTGGGTGGGTATGCGGCGACAAAATTCAATACCAGCGGCTTTGCAACCAATGAAGGCGATCGGCTCAACGGCTTCCGCTACGGCGGCGGCTTCGAGATTGGCATTTTTGAAGATGTCGCCCTCAGGGTTGAATATACCCGTGCCGAATATGGCGGACTGACTATCACCCAGGGCGTTGACCGCTTTACATTTGATCCTTCCGAACAGCGGATTTCTGTCGGTATCGTCCTGCATATGGACTAAAAGGCGGACAGGTTGACCATCAGGGTTTTTAATCTCTTTCTCGGCATTGGCCTTCTGGCGCTGGTACTGGTTCTGCCAACGCCGGAGGGCATGTCCGATGTGGCCTGGAAGACGGTCGGCATCACCGCCCTGATGGCCACCTGGTGGGCAACCGAAGCACTGCCGGTCCCGGTCACCTCGCTGATGCCGCTGGTCCTGTTTCCAGCCCTTGGCGTAACCAGCATGACAGATGCCGCCGCCCCCTATGCCCGGCCGACCATTTTCCTGCTGATGGGCGGATTCATTATTGCCACCGGCCTTGCCCGCTGGAACCTGCACCGGAGGCTGGCCCTGCATATCCTGATCCGGGCCGGCAGTCACCCCGGCGCCATAATTGCCGGTTTCATGGCCGCCACAGCCCTGATCAGCATGTGGATCAGCAACACCGCCAGCGCCATCATGATGATTCCCATTGCCCTGTCACTATCCTCCGAACTGATCCATGATGACAGCAAAAGCCATCGGGGATTTGTCCTGTGCCTGATCTTAGGGATAGCCTATTCCGCCAGTGTCGGCGGTCTCGGCACTATGATCGGTACGCCCCCCAATCTTTTTGTGGTCAGTTTCATGTCCCAGAATTACGGTGTGGAAATCAGCTTTCTGACCTGGATGATGTTCGGCATCCCCACCGTCATCCTGATGGTGCCGGTGGTCTGGCTGGTGCTGACCAAATGGGCTTATCCCTTTGATCTGCACGACCTGCCGGCCGCCGAGGATATTTTCCGTCAGGAACTGGCCGCCATGGGCCGCATGACCACGCCGGAAATGAGACTGTCCTTTACCTTTGCCATGGTCGCCTTTTTCTGGATCAGCCGGAAATACCTGCAGGATGAACTGGGACTTTTCCCCTGGCTCAATGACAGCCTGATTGCCGTGATCGGCGCCATTCTTATGTTTGTCATTCCGTCCGGCAGTAAAAATGAAAAAGGCACCGCCCTGCTGGACTGGGAGACCGCCATCACCATTCCCTGGGGCGTCCTGCTGCTGTTCGGCGGCGGCCTCAGCCTGGCGGCAGCCGTCAGTTCTTCCGGGCTGGCCCTGTGGCTGGGAACGGCGCTTTCCGGCCTGACCACCCTGCATCTGTTCCTGCTGGTCACCATTCTCATCAGCATGGTCATTTTTCTCACCGAACTGACCAGCAATACGGCCACCGTGGCCACCCTGCTGCCGGTACTCGGGGCGCTGGCCGCGGCCGGAAATTTCGATCCGATGATGTTGTTTGTGCCGGCGGCACTGGCCGGAAGCTGCGCCTTCATGCTGCCGGTGGCGACAGCGCCCAACGCGGTGATCTATTCCACCGGCAAGGTACGCATTCCGGAAATGGTCAATGCCGGCTTCCGCCTCAATCTGGTCGGCATCATTGTCCTGAGCCCGCTCTGCTATCTGCTGGTGCCGATCATCTTCGGATGATTTTCGGCTGTTTCCCCCAGATCACCTCGGATTTTGGTGGACTTTTTGCCTGCACGCCCCATATAAGGCGGTATGAACGAGCAGAATCAAATCACACAGGACCCGCGTCCCTTTGTCAAAATGCACGGCCTCGGCAATGACTTTGTCATTTTCGACGGACGCGAGGACCGTTTTGACCTGTCTGCGGACGGCGCCCGTTTTGTCGCCGACCGTCACCGGGGCGTGGGATGCGACCAGGTCATCACCCTGTGGCCGTCGGACACCGCCGACGTCTTCATGCGCATCCAGAATGCGGACGGCAGCGAAGTCGGGGCCTGCGGCAACGCGACCCGCTGCGTCGCCCATATGCTGTTGCAGGAATTCGGCCTGGACGAAATCACCATTGAAACCCTTTCCGGCATTCTGAAAGCCGGTCGCAACGGCAGTCAGGTCCGGGTGGATATGGGTGAACCGCGCCTTGACTGGGACCGGATTCCGCTGGCCCGGGAGATGGATACTCAAACTGTGGAACTGGTCGTCGGCGGACTGGGCAACCCGGTCGCCGTCAATATGGGCAATCCCCACGCCATCTTTTTTGTCGACAGCATTGACGAGATCGACCTCAACGACCTGGGTCCGCAGATCGAGACACATGAGCTGTTCCCGGAACGGGTCAATGTGAGCATCGTTGAAAAACGCGGACCGGGTAACCTGAGACTGAGGGTCTGGGAACGGGGCGCCGGCATCACCCAGGCCTGCGGTTCCGCCGCCTGTGCCGCCGTGGTAGCCGCCAGCCTGCGCGGCCTGGTGGATCGCGCCGCCGCCATTGAACTGGACGGCGGAACCCTGGTTATGGCCTGGACTGACGACGATCATGTGATGATGACCGGCGACGTGGCTTATGTCTTCGCCGGGCATGTCTTTGCCCCCTTTGATCTTGAAGGACCGGACAGCCGGGAGAGCGCCTGATGTCTGAGAACAGGACCAGCGCTCCACAGATTGTCACCTTCGGCTGCCGGCTCAACACCTATGAATCGGAAGTCATGAAAGGTCACGCCGAAGAAGCCGGGCTGGAAAATACCTTTATTTTCAACACCTGCGCCGTCACCGCCGAAGCCACCCGACAGGCCCGGCAGGCCATTCGCCGCACCCGGCGGGAAAATCCGGACGCCAATATCGTGGTCACCGGCTGCGCCGCCCAGATCAATCCGGCAGAATTCGCCGACATGGAAGAAGTCAACCGGGTCATCGGTAACCAGGAAAAACTGGAGGCCAAAAGCTGGAAGGCGCTGGATTTTAGTACCGAAGACAGTGAGAGGGTGCTGGTCAACGACATTATGTCGGTGAAGGAAACCGCGCCCCAGCTGATTAACGGCTTTGAAGAACGCACCCGGGCCTTTGTCCAGGTCCAGAACGGCTGCGATCATCGCTGCACCTTCTGCATTATTCCTTTTGGGCGCGGAAATTCCCGCTCTGTTCCGGCCGGCGAGGTTGTAACGCAAGTGAAACGACTTGTGGAAAACGGCTATCAGGAAGTGATCATCACCGGCGTCGACATCACCTCTTACGGCCCCGACCTGCCCGGCAAACCGAGCCTTGGCAAACTGTGCCAGCAGATCCTGAAACATGTTCCCGACCTGAAGCGGCTTCGCCTGAGCAGCATCGACAGCATCGAAACCGATGAAGACCTGTTCCGGGTCATTACTGAAGAAGAGCGGATGATGCCGCACCTGCACCTGAGCCTGCAGGCCGGTGACAATATGATTCTGAAACGCATGAAACGCCGTCACAGTCGTGAAGACAGCATCGAATTCTGCCAGCGGGTACGGGCCGCCCGGCCGGATGTGGTCTTCGGCGCCGATATCATTGCCGGCTTTCCGACCGAAACCGAGGAAATGTTTGAAAACTCCCTGCGTCTGGTCGACGACTGCGACCTGACTTTCCTGCATGTTTTCCCCTATTCGGAGCGTGAAGGCACCCCGGCGGCCAAAATGCCGCAGATGCCCAAAGCCGTCCGTAAAGAACGGGCGGACCGGCTGCGCGCCAAGGGGCAGGAAAGCATGGACAGGTTTATGAGCGGCCAGGTTGGTGGCCTGGTGGAAATCCTGGTGGAAAAAACCCTCAAACAAGGCGAGTCAGTGATCGGACATACGGCACATTTCGCGCCTGCCCGGCTGATGGCCGATCTTCCGTCCGGCACCCTTGCCAAAGCCCGCGTGAGCGGCTATCAGGAGGGGATCCTGATCTGTGAACCAATTTAAGTGGGGCCCATGAGCGAAGAACAGACAAAAAAAGGCTGGTTCAGCCGCCTGAAAGACGGCCTGAAACGCAGCACTTCCGCCCTGTCGAGCGGCATTTCCGGCATTTTCAATAAAAAGCGCCTGGACGCCACCACCCTTGAAGAACTGGAAGACCTGCTGATCATGTCCGACCTGGGCGTGGAAGTGAGCCGCCGGGTTTGCGACCGCCTGCGAGAGCAGAAATATGACAAGGAAATCAGTGCTGAAGAGGTCCAGAAGGCCCTGGCCGACGAAGTGTCCGGTATTCTGGAAGCTGTCGCCAAACCCCTGGAGATCAAAGCTGAAAACAAACCCCATGTGATCCTGATGGTGGGCGTCAACGGCTCCGGCAAGACCACCACCATCGGCAAGCTGGCCAAACAGTTCCAGCAGGACGGCAAATCAGTGATGCTGGCCGCCGGCGATACTTTCCGCGCGGCCGCTATCGAACAGCTGCAGGTCTGGGGCGACCGCAACAATGTGCCGGTTGTCTCCGGCAAGGTCGGCGCTGATGCGGCGGGCCTCGCCTTTGACGCCGTCAAGCAGGCCAAAGAACGGAATATGGATGTTCTGCTGATCGACACCGCCGGACGGCTGCAGAACAAGGAACATCTGATGGACGAACTGGCCAAGATCGTCCGGGTGATCAAAAAACATGACGAGACAGCGCCCCATGCCACCCTTCTGGTACTGGACGCCACCACCGGTCAGAACGCCATCCTGCAGGCAGAGGTGTTCCAGAAGGTGGCCAATGTCACCGGCCTGATAATGACCAAGCTGGACGGCACCGCCCGCGGCGGTGTTCTGGTGGCCTGCGCCGAGAAATTCGCCCTGCCGATCCACGCCATCGGCGTCGGAGAGAGTATTGACGATCTTCAGCCCTTTAAGGCCGATGATTTTTCCCGTATGCTGGTCGGCCTTGACGCCTGAAGTATAAGCCCTAACGAGTAGTACCCTCCATGAACCAGCTCTATAAACTCCTGATTGAAGCCGGACCGCTGATTATATTCTTCATCGCCAACAGCCAGGTCGGCATTTTCAATGCTACAGCCATATTCATGGTGGTCATGATCTTCTCCATGATCGCGTCAAAGGTCCTTCTCAAGGAAATTTCCCTGATGATGTGGATTTCTGTCGGACTGGTGGTGGTGTTCGGGGGAGCGACTATTTATTTCGAGAACGAAACGTTTATCAAACTTAAACCCACAATTCTCTACAGCATGTTTGCGATCACGCTTCTTATGGGCACGGCACTGAAGAAACCCTTCATCCGCAATGTGATGGAAGCCGGTTTTCCTCCCATGGAAGATATCGCCTGGGACAAGATGAATTTTCGCTGGGGTCTGTTTTTTATCTTCTGCGCCATTCTGAATGAATATATCTGGCGCTCTTACGATACGGATACCTGGATTGCCGCCAAACTGTGGCTGTTCATGCCGCTGAGTTTTGTCTTTGCCCTGGCCCAGCTGCCGCTGATCATGAAGTACCAGAAGGAAGAGCCCGCAGAGAACAAGGGTTCAACGGACTAGCTGTTCGGTCCCTTCCGGATTGGTAAAAGGCGCAAAAATCTCCCTGTCGCGGATTTCCCGGTAATGTTTCAGCGCCCAGTGCACGGAGGGGAAGGCGATCTCCTCCCACGGAATGTCGTCCCATCTGAACAGGCCCACTTCCAGGCTCTCCTCGCCGGCGGAAAAGACCTTCTCCCTGAGGCGGGCCACATGCATCATCTGCACCTGTGAAATGCGCGGAATATTATACACCGCCAGCAACGCCTTTATTTCAATATCGGCGCAGGCTTCTTCGCGGGCCTCTCTCTGTGCCCCTTCCTCGGTTGTTTCATTCTGTTCCATGAAGCCCGCTGGAATAGTCCAGTAGCCGCGTCTCGGGTTGATCGACCGGCGGCACAGCAGGAACTCTTCCTCGGCCTCAGGTGTTTCCCGCCAGATCACAACAGAGCCGACGACAATCTTGGGATTTTCATAATAAACAAAATCGCAGCTGTCACAGACGTGCCGCTCCCGGTTGTCCCCGTCAGGAACCTTCCGGCTGAAAGAGTGATTCTGCGATGGCTGATTTTCAAAAGGCATATATCAGGATATCAGGCTCAGATCCTGATATCAACGATCTGGCCGAGTTTCTTGAAAGCGGGCTGGTCGCCCGAGGTGCCGACATTTTCCCGCAAATTCAGGTTTACCCGGGATTGTCCTTCTTCGTCCTGAGAAGAGGCCGATGCGAGGGTCTGCTTTAATTTGTCAAGATTGCGGGCCCGAAGCTCGTCCTGTGATTTCTTGAGAGCTTCCCGATTCTGCCGGATCTGTTCCTGCCGGTCGACTTCGCGGGTCTGCTGCTGATCCCGGGACTGCTGTTCCTTGAGCTGCTGCTGATCCACAAGCTGCTGCTGGGCAGTCCGCTGGTTTGCATCAACCAGGGAACCCAAAGAAGCCAGTAACTGTGAATTTGATGTAATTTTCATCCGTCTTCAGCCACATTTCCACAAGGCCATAAGGCACCAATTGTAATTCCGAAATATTATCGGAATCTTAAAAATACATGACCGCTCATTCTGAAGGGAATCTGTCGACTTCTGCGACTGGCCGTATTTTACTTGGAATTTTCCAGTTTTTCCAGTTCTTTTTCAAGAGCCGGTTTATCACTTTCCGGTGAATATATAAGCGCTTTTTTATAAGCTTCAAGGGCACGCTTGCGCTCACCAAGCACCTGCCAGGCGCGACCGAGGCGTTGCCAGCCTGCGCCGTCCTCAGGGTTTTCTTCCAGTCTGTCAGCCAGTCGCCGGACCATGCTGCGGATCATCTGCTGCTGGTCTTCCGGCGCCATATCCTGAACCGCCTGCATCTGGTCACGGTCAACCGCCGGGGCCACGGATTGCGGCTGCAGACCAAGTTCCCGCTCGGTCATGGCAACGACGGACTGCACCTGCCGGGTCCAGGGCGCATCCGGCGGCGACTGTTCGACGATGGATTTCCAGCGGCTCAGCGCCTCTTGCTTTTTACCGGACTGGTAATCCACCAGGCCCACGTAATATTGCACACCGGGATGATCGGGATTCTTCGCCAATGCCTTTTCCAGCACCAGCAGGGACGCGGGACTCATTTTGCCGTCGGACAGGACAATCAGGCTTTCCATATACATGAGCATCAGATCGAAATTGTCCGGGTCAAGTTCCCAGGCGCGCTCGAAAGCGGCGGCAGACTGGGGGAAATTGCCGAGCCTGTTCTCGAACTGGCCAAGGGCCAGCCAGCCCACCTTGGCGGCGGGGTCCTCGGCAAGGCGCCCGCGAATTCTGGCCACATAATCGATCAGGGTCTGCCTTTCCTCACTCGCGTCCCCCTGTGTTTCCTTTTCGGACGGGAAATCAGGCATGCCCGGCGTCCCTACCAGCAGATAAAGGGCGGAACAGGCCAGTGTCAGACCGGCAATAACGATTATTTTCATCGGGGAGGCGGAAACCGATACCACATCGGGTAAGGTCCGGTCAGCCGCCTTCAGCAGCCGGCGCTGGATTTCAAGGCGGGCGGTTTCCACTTCGGATTCCGACAGGCGGCCCTCGGTGACATCCTCCTCCAGTTCCGCAAGCTGGGCTTTGTAAACAACCACATCCGGATGATCGTCCGTTACAGCCTTGCTGCCGCGCAACAAAGGTACCAGAACAAACGCCAGGGTCAGCAGAAGCAGCACTGCCATAAGAGCCCAATACATCAATCCTCCTCCGTTTCTTTGAGGAGTTTTTCAAGACGTGCCTCTTCCTCTGCACTCAGGGGAGAGGCCGCGGAGACAGAAGACGGCCGGCGGCGCAGATACAGCACGGCAAAGCCGGCCCCGCTAACAAGCAGGATCAGCGGTGAAAACCACAGCATCATGGTTTTGGATTTAAGCGGCGGCTTGAGCAGGACCCAGTCACCGTAGCGGTCCGTCATATAGCTGAGCACCTGCTCGTCCGTCTCCCCCGCCCGGATACGTTCCCGCACCACCATACGCAGATCCTGGGCCAGTTCCGCGTTGCTGTCAACGATCGACTGATTCTGGCAGACCAGGCAGCGCAGCTGTTTCATCAGGGCCTGGGCCCGCTCCTCCTGTGCAGGGTCTTTCAGACGGCCGTCATCCACCCCGATAGCAAAAGCCGTCTGGGCAAGGCAGAAAAACAATATTGTCAGGACAAATACTCTCACTCGCCTTCGCCTTTTATTTGTTTCAATGCCGGAATGATTTTATCTTCCACGTCCCATTCATGGATCGGGCCCACATGTTTATGCATGATCCGGCCGTTCTTGATGATGAAGGTTTCCGGAATACCGTAAACACCCCAGTCAATGCCGACCCGGCCGGTCACATCCGCCGCCGTCTTCACATAGGGGTTACCCAGATTTTCCAGAAAAGAAAGGGAATTTTCCGGCCTGTCCTTGTAGGCCACGCCGTAGATTTTGATCCCGTATTCGGACGCCAGCCTTTCCAGCTGCGGATGTTCGACCCGGCAGGGCCCACACCAGGAAGCAAAGAAATTGACCAGAATGATGTCATCTTCCGCCGCCAGGTCGGCTGCAGCGATACCGTCGTCATTGCCGGTAAGGTTGGGCAAGCTGAATTCGGGCACCGGCTTGTCAATCAGGGCCGAGGGAATCTCCCGCGGGTTGAGGGTCAGCCCCACCCCGAGCGCAATGGCCAGAGCCACAAATATAGCAAGCGGCAGTATCGCCTTAAACCGCATGGGCTTTTCCCCCCTTTGTTCCGCTTGTTTTTTTCTTCCCGGCAGGCACGCCGATGCGGAACCGCCGGTCACTTAGGGAGATCAGTCCGCCCAGCACCATGATCATGACGCCGCTCCACAGCCAAAGTTGCAGCGGTTTGTAATAGGCCCGGACCGACCAGCGATCCAGTCCGGCAGCATTCTGCCCCTGTCCTTCGCCGATGGCGACAAACAGGTCGCCAAGGAAGGTCGAATGAATGGCTGCCTCGGTCGTGGTCATCGGCGGGCTGGTAAAGGTCCGGCTTTCCGGGACCATGCGAGTCACCTCTGCTCCATTGCTGTCGGTCACCATGAAGTCACCGGCCAGCGAGGTATAGTTTGGCCCGGCAAGCGGTTTGACACCATTAAAGGTAAGTGTGTAACCACCGATCTCGATCTTCTCGCCAGACACCAGAACATCAAGATGTTCCGTCTGCCAGCTCGACGTCACAGTGATGCCGAGAACCAGAACGGACAGCCCGAAATGACCGAGTGTCATGCCCCAGCTCGCCCGGGTCTGCCGGCCAAGCCGGGACAAGCTGTCGGACAGTGGTGCGCGAAACAGCTTGATCCGGTCGGCAAGCTCCACCAGGGTGCCGAGCATCAGCCAGATGCCCAGCCCGAGCCACAGCGCGGTCAGCAGCGGCCGGTGATTGTCGTCATGATTGGCCAGGAAATACCCGGCAATCATCATCGCAATAGCGGCCAGGAGCACAAAGCGCATCCGGTGCACCACACCGGCAAGATCGGCCCGTTTCCAGCGCAGAAATGGCCCGGCGGCCATGATCAGCACCAGCGGAATCATCAGCGAGCCGAAGGTAATTTCAAAATAGGGCGGTCCGACAGAGATTTTCTCGCCGCTCAGTGCATCCAGAATCAAGGGGTAAAGCGTACCGAACAGCACGGTCGCCGCACCTACCGTCAGTAGCATATTGTTCATCACCAGGGCGCCTTCGCGGCTGATCGGCGCAAACAGGCCGCCTGGCTGCAGCTTGTCATAACGCAGGGCATACAGAAGCAGGCTGCCGCCGATGACCAGCAGCAGGAAAATCAGGATAAAGACGCCGCGTTCCGGATCAGTGGCAAAGGCGTGAACAGAGGTCACCACCCCGGAGCGGGTGAGAAATGTGCCCAGCAGACTGAAGGAAAAGGCAATGATGGCGAGCAGCACAGTCCAGCTCTTCAGCGTATCGCGCTTTTCCACCACGATGGCCGAATGCAGCAGCGCAGTAGTCACAAGCCACGGCATAAAGGAGGCATTTTCCACCGGGTCCCAGAACCACCAGCCGCCCCAGCCGAGTTCGTAATAGGCCCACCAGCTGCCCAGCATGATACCAATTGTCAGGAAGCACCAGGCGATCAGGGTCCAGGGACGCACCCAGCGGGCCCAGGCCGGGTCGACCCGGCCTTCAAGCAGGGCGGCAACGGAAAAGGAGAAGGCCACCGACAGGCCTACATACCCAAGATAGAGAAACGGCGGATGAAAGGCGAGGCCGGGATCCTGCAACAATGGATTCAAGCCGTTGCCTTCCGGCGGCACCGGATAAATCCGGTCAAAGGGATTGGAGGTCAGCAGCAGGAACAGGTAAAAACCGACACTGACCAGCGCCTGGACCGACAACACCCGCACATGCAGGCTTTTCGGCAGGTTGCGACCGAACAGGGCAACCAGGGCGCCAAACAGGGCGAGAATCAAGGCCCAGAACAGGATCGAGCCCTCATGGTTCCCCCAGACCCCGGCAATCTTATACATCATCGGTTTCAGGGTATGGCTGTTGATGGCGACATTTTTCACGGAAAAGTCGGAGGTCACATAGGCATGCATCAGGGCAAGGAACGACAGCAGAACCAGCAGGAACTGCCCATAAGCCGCAGGTGTCGCCAGCGCCATGAGCCGGTCATCACGCCGGTAGGTTCCAACCAGGGGTACGATGCCCTGTACAACCGCCAGGGCAAAGGCCAGCACCAGGGCGAAATGTCCTGTTTCAACAATCATTGCGGGGCACCTTCGCCTTCATGCTGCCAGAGACCGCGTTTCTTCAGGCTTTCAGCAACTTCCTTGGGCATATAGTTTTCATCATGTTTGGCAAGAACCTCGCTGGCGATAAAAATGCCGTTTTCATCCAGATGTCCCTCGGCGACAACGCCCTGTCCTTCGCGGAACAGGTCGGGCACCTGGCCCCTGTAGACGACCTGCAGAGAATCGTTACCATCGGTGACGGTAAATTTATAAAGAAGTTCGTCGTCTCCATGGACCAGACTGCCCTCTTCCACCAGACCGCCGAGACGGAAATCCTGACCGGCAGGAATCTGTCGCTCCAGAACCTCGGTCGGGTCATAGAACATACGAATACTGTCCTGCAGGGCGGTCAGAACCAGCCCCACCGCCAGGCCAAGCACGGCCAGGCTGCTGATCACAAGATACATGCGGCGGCGTTTGCGGGACGCGGCGCGACGGCGCGGAGGCTGGGCTGGGCTGGGCTGCTGTTCCGTCATGATGATTACTCGGTCACTTCTTCCGTTTCAGGAGTATTGAGTTCTTCCAGGCGGCGCAGTTGCTTGAGGTCCTGCTGCCGGCCGATCCAGCTCTGCAGGGCCAGCAGCAGCATGACGGCCGCCACAATACCGAAACTTCCCCAGACAAAAAGACCATATTCACCCATCGTTTGTCCCTGTCAGCTTCTGGCGCAGGGTCCGGATACGCCGGTTGAGAATCAGGCTCTGCAGACGCCAGATCAGGACCACAACGAAATAGGCGTTAAAGGCCAGGATCATGGTGATCAGCGGCCACAGCATATCCGGGTGAATGGACGGGCCGCCCATACGGATCAGGCTGGCCGGCTGATGCAGGGTCGCCCACCATTCCACGGAAAATTTGATGATTGGGATATTGACCACCCCGACAATGGCGACAATGGCGGCGATACGGGCGGCCTGCACCTGGTCGTCGATGGCCTGCCAGACCGACATATAGCCCAGATAGAGGAAAAACAGGATCAGCACCGAGGTAAGCCGGGCATCCTGCCACACCCAGTAAGCGCCCCACATGGGTTTGCCCCACAAGCTGCCGGTGATCAGTGCCAGCAGAGTGAACGCAGCCCCGATCGGGGCCGTGGCCCGGGCGGTATAATCCGCCAGGGGATGTTTCCAGATAATGCCGACGATGCTGGCCACCGCCATCAGCACATAGCCGAACATGGACATATAGGCGGCCGGCACATGCACATACATGATGCGGAACGCCGCGCCCATCTGATAATCTTCGGGAGCCACATAAAGGGAGAGATAAAGTCCGGCAGAAAGCAGAATAGCCGTCAGACCCAAAGCCCAGGGCTGGATCAGTTTACTCAACCGCATGAAGCGGGCGGGATTTGCGAACTTATGCATGATCTGAGGTCTATCGCCAACTTATGTTTTAATCAAGTTATTTGGACATATTCCCCACAAATTTCACAAACTCCACCCCGGTTGCCGGACAGCCAGCCCCGATATCTTCCACAATGCCAATCGGCCGTCCGGCAGGAGGTTTTCATTCTAGTGTTTGCCAGGGTCCAGGGCAACGCCGCGGCGTTCATAACGGGCATAGGCCTGCATGGCGACCAGTGTTTCATCATCAAGCGGCAGCGCCTTGCCTTCCAGCGGATTGATGATGCACCAGTTGATCATTTCACCGAATACAATGACCCGGCCGATCTGCTTCTGGAACTTGGGATAGGTTTCCGGATGGGTATTGGCCGCATTGGGATGACACTGGGCACAGGCCACGCCATTGGTGCCGAGATTGCCGTCAACCCAGGCTGCGCGACCCTTTTCCACCGCGGCCATGTATTCCTTGGTCCAGAGATCCACATCTTCCTTGTCGAATTCATCCGCCTGGGCGACGGGTGACAAGATCATCAGCCCCCCCAGGACAAGAGCAAAGTTCTTTATCGTCTTTTTCATGTCAGTCTCCCATCCTCAATAATGTTTCTGCGGCAAAATCAGCCCGGCTTCCTGATAGGTCGTGTCCACCGGATGACCCTTTTCCGGATCATAGGCCACAGTCCGGGATTTATTCTGCGGCAGGCTGTAGTTCACTGACGCCTTGCCGCTGTTGATGTCAATATACTGCCAGCCGGTGGCATCCCGCTCGAAGAAGGGATCAGCCCGGTTCATCGGAATGGTCAGCTGCGGCAGGTGGCTTTCCGCCTGCACGTAGGACTGCGGATAGGGCCAGGGCCAGGCTGTCGCCATCACCGCATGGAAGCTGATGTTGTCGATCTGGTTGTACTGGATCTGGTGCACATGGCCGTACAGAACCGTCGCCTTGTCGAATTTCTTCAGAAGCTTCTGGATATCCTCGGCTTCCTCAGTCCAGAAGTTCCAGTTTTTGAAGATTTTCTGGATCGGGGAGTGGGAACAGACCACGACCGGCGTATCCTTGCTGACCTTCTTGAGATCGTTCTTCAGCCAGTTCATCTGTTTCTTGCCGATCATGAAGGGAGATCCGCGCGGATCATCCAGGCCGGCCATCACGCCCATGCGTTCCTTGCCGTCCTTCCAGCGGTTATGGGTCCAGTCATCATCGACAATAATACTGTTCAGAACCACAAAATGCACACCCTTGTGGTCGAAGCTGTAATACTGGGGCCCGTTATGTTCGGACCAGTATTCACCCAGATCCAGGTAATAGTCATGCTCGCCAAGCACATAATGGGTATCAAAATTGTTGAGCCCGGCCATGATTTCGAAGCCGTGATCCAGTTCCGGTTTGGTGCCGAGCTGGGCCAGATCGCCGCCGTAAATCACAAAATCCGGCCGCGGATTCATCAGGTTACATTCGGCTACCGCCCGGATCAGACCCCGGTCCCAGTTGCGGACGAATTTATTGCCGCGGATATGCTGGATATGACTGTCGGAGATATAGGCGAAGGTGAAATCCTCCTGCTCCCCGCCAAAAGCCAGTTTTACGCTGGTGATCGGCAGACAGGCACCGGCGACCAGCGCCATTCCGTTGCGCAACACCGTCCGCCGGGTGGTATTTTCCGCCACAGGAGTATCTTCAAGAAGTTGTGCTGTGGTCAGATTCACATCGTCAATATGTTTCATTGAATCCTCCTATTTGGTCAGTTCGGCGAGTTTTTCGAGAGATTCTCTGGAGCTGGTCAGCGCCTTGAGAAACTCGACAAGATCGGCTTTTTGCTGGTCGGTCAGATTGAGAGGACGAATGCCGCCGCTCTGGAAATCATTGACCGGACCGTCCGCTTCCACCCGGCCGCCGTTGTTATAGAAATCAACAACCTCTTCCAGGGTTTTCAGGCTGCCGTCGTGCATATAGGGTGCCGTCAGCTCAATATTACGCAGGGTCGGCGTTTTGAACGCCCCGATATCGGCTGGTGCAGTGCTGACGACGAATCGTCCCAGTTCGGAAGCTTCCTGATTGGTCAGAACCGTCACATCAAGATCGGCGCCGCCTTCCTTGTCCTGAATAAAGGTTTTCGTGACCGAATCAAGACTGTCAGAAATCAGTTCAAAGTTAACGTTCAGGTTATGAAACTTGTTGTCAGTAAACAGGGCGAAGGTCTGGCTGGTGGTGTGGCAGGACACGCAACGGCCTTCAAAGCGGAATACCCGCATGCCGCGGATGGCCGCCTCGGACATGGCTGTCTTGTCACCGCCATACATATAACGGTCAAAGGGACTGTCCCCGGCAATCACTGTCCGCTCAAAGGAAGCAATGGCCTTTTTAACATGGTCCATGGAAATCTTTTTCTGGGAAATGCCAAATGCCTTTTTGAACATTTTGCCATATTCCTTGTCGCTACGGACAATTTCCAGAATTGGGTCATGGCTTTCGAGGCCCATTTCCACCGGGTTGACAAAAGGCCCTTTGGACTGTTCTTCCAGATCAGGTTCACGACCGTCCCAGAACTGGGTGTGCATATAGGCGGCATTGATCACCGTCGGCGCGTTGCGTGTCCCGGTCAGCCCGTTAATGCCTTCCGATACCGAAAGCGGACTGTCGGTAAAAGCCTTGCCGCCGTCATGGCAGGTGGCGCAGTTCACCTCACCGGTGCTGCTGAATCTTTTGTCATTGAAAAGCTTGATGCCGAGCAACACTTTTTCCTCGGTAACCGGGTTATCTTCCGGCACCGGCACCGGCGGCAATCCAAGCGGTGTTTCCGCCACTGCTGAAAGTGGCGCGATGAGCACGGCACAAAGTGCGCCAGCTGCGAGAATGGTCTTTTTCATCATCCGTCTCCCGTTTCTCCAGTGAAGACCAACTTGTCCCCCGTGCGTCTGTCGCACTTCATTGAACTATAATTAGACAAGTTACAGAAAAAACTATAACCTATTGAAAGTATAAGTAAATATATGAATATTTAAACCATCCCTATTTTATCTACAAAGCACACTTATAACTTGTTGTTTTATAATGAAAAACTGCTACTGCGCCCGTTCACATATTTCCGAGCATAAATTCAGACGGATGTTAAAGGGCTATATCTCTGACCATACTGCGCAACAGGTGGCGAGCGAGACTCACCTTAATATCAACAGCGTCGATCGTTATTTCCGGCTTTTTCGCCAGCGAATCGTTTTGTTGACCGGAACAGCTGCAGAAAAAACTCTCCCCGCTGAAAAAAACTATCCCGACAATGCCGGGCATATTCTGATCGGCGTGCTGAAAAAAAAGCAGCAGGCTTATGCTGAAATTATCGCCCCGCAATATTATGAAACAGCGGCCGGGCTTCTGGCGAACCAGGTCGGCATCGAAGACATCATCTATCAGCAAGACTGGCCCGGCTATGACGAACTGATCGACATCAGTTGCGACAAAAGAATCCGGATCCGGAACACCGGCATCTCCGGTTTCTGGGATTTCGCCCATCTTCGCCTGAGCAAATTCCGCGGCATGCATAAATCCACCTTTCTTCTTCATCTGAAGGAATGCGAATGGCGTTATAATAACAGAAACCAGGACCTGTATGCGTTGCTGCTGCGGGAATTCCGCCAAAATCCACTGTAGAGTCGGCGCCATTCCCGACACCCGCCAGCTCCGCCCGCATGCCATTCGTCGCATGTCATCAATGTTTCATCGATCCGCCATAGTTCCGCCGCGATTTTCAGACTAAAATTGTCAATCGGAGAACTGCTTTTCTCATTAATTGTTAAACTGTTTGTGATTGTATCATCGGATGACCTGGAACGCCGTAAAAAGACCTGTGAAACTGATTGTTGGCTGGATATTATTCATCGCCGGCCTGATCATTGCGCCGATGCCGATTCCCATCGGCCAGATCACGGCGCTGGTCGGCCTGAGCCTGCTTGTCTCGGAAAGCGAGAGGGTCAGAATCTGGGTTCAGAAATTCAGACGGCGCATTCCCGCCCTCTGTCGGCAATTGACCAAAGCAAAACCCCATTTGCCGGCTTTCCTGAAAAACCTGATTGACCGGACAGACCCGGCCCACCTGAATAATTCTTCAGGCCCGGCCTGACTGTTCCCGATCAGCCCAGACGTCAGTCCAGGCCAGCCCGCAGGGCGGCAGCCGCAGCCCACGGGCCAAGCACGGTGCTTCCCAGGGTGAAGCCAACCAATATCATCACCAGCAGATAAGTGTCATATCCGCCCACGGCCGCCTCCACCGCCAGGACGCTGAAAATCAGCACAGGAATATATAGCGGCAAAACAAGAAGCGACAGCAACACACCGCCGCGGCGAAGGTTGACCGTCAGCGCCGCGCCGATGGCACCGATAAAGCTGAGCGCCGGGGAGGCCAGCAGCATCACCAGAACCAGCGGCAGATAGGCCTTTGCCGGCAGGTTCATCATCAGGCCCAGAACCGGGGCAAGGATAATCAGGGGCACTGCCGTCGTCAGCCAATGGGCAATGGACTTGGCCAGCACCACCAGTTCCAGCGGCAGCGGCAGCAGGACAAATTGATCCAGGGAGCCGTCTTCATAGTCGGCCTGGAAAATCCGGTCCAGCGACAGCAGCGATGACAACAGCACCGCCACCCAGATCACGGCAACGGAAATACGCGACAGCATGTTGAGTTCCGGCCCGACGGCAAAAGGGAACAGCGAGACCACCATGGCAAAGAAAAACACCACCATCAGGCCGGTGCTGCCCTGGCGCCAGGACAGTTTCACATCCCGCGTTACAATCTGGAGGAACTGCGCCGTCATGACCAGACCTCCGACAGCGACCAGTCCTCTGTTTCAGAGCTCATTCCGCCTGAGAAACGATTCATATCAAGATACAGAACCCGGTCAGACGACAGCGAGAGATCAATATGGGTAGCTGTCACGATCAGTCCGCCTTTGTCCAGGAAGGCGGTCATCACCTGCGACAGTTTTTGCACACCGTCCTGGTCAAGCCCGACAGTCGGTTCATCCAGCAGCCAGACCAGGCCGCCGTGACAGACGACACGGGCAAGCGCCGTCCGCCGCCCCTGGCCCGAGGACAGATAACGGGCCGGCTGATCCCGTAACCGGTCAATGCCAAGGGACGTCATGGCCTGTTCGACCCTGCCTTCCTCTACACCGTGCATCCGGGCCCAGAAGGCGATATTCTCCCTGACCGTCAGTTCCGGCTTCAGGGCGTTCTTGTGCGCCAGATAACAGATATTTTCGCTGATCCAGTCGCCGTCACCGGTAAATTCTTCTCCGGCAAAGCTCAGGCTTCCGGAGCGGACCGGCAACAGGCCTGCGATGGATTTGATCAGCGTGGACTTGCCCGACCCGTTGGGACCGCGCAGCACAAGCGCCTTCCCCCGGGGCAGGGAAAACTCCAGATCCGAAAAAACCGTAAAATCACCCCTGGAACAGCACAGGCCGCTTGCCTCAAGAATTATTTTGTCCTCCCGACGGTCACGCTACAATTTGCGAGCTATAGCATTTTGGCGGCAAAGACAGAAGGAAAATTGAAACCGGGAAATAAAAGTGCCTGCCTCCGCACCCGGACAGGACGGAAAGCAGGCACCCGAAGGCGGGCATCTATTGAGGACAGGTTGGAGTGTGCCCGCCTAATGCTTAAACCGGATCAGAATCCGGTCAGGACTTGATCCGGTTAATCTTTGAGAACGCGCTGGTAAATGTCACCTGCCCACAAAATCAGGGCGGTGGAAAATGAGAAAAGTGCCGTACCCACGAGAATGTCCGTCCATGCCACACCCTGGTCCGCTGCCGGACCGGCGGCGGAATAGTCGGCAGAAAACACAATGAATGTGGTCACCATGGCAAATGAAAGAAGCAGCCGCGGCCAGAGGGAATTTCTTTTTACGGCGCGGGCGATAATCCGTCTTCTCATGTCACTCTCCTGCTGTTGTGTTCTGGAAACCTCTACATTCAGAAGTCTAGACGGGCATTGGGGTGTCAATGAGACCGCATTGGGAACAAAATCGGGCAGAATGTGACCGGATGGCCATATTCTGCCCGACAGCGCTGACTGAGTGGACGAAAAAAGATCAGGAGACAGCCTTGATGTCTGCCAGGAACCTGTCAAACCTTTGGGTCAGTTTCTCCGATTCCCGGTTAAGCCGGTTGGCATTGGTCAGAACATCATTGGCGACCCGGGAGGTATCCTGGGTGCCCTGGCTCACGGACACCACATTTTCCTGAATGCCGTTCATACCGCCGGAAACCTCCTGAACACTTTTTACAATGCCCCGGGTTGCTTCCTCCTGACCCTGAACCGATGTTGCAATTTCCTCCGATGTCCGGGAGATGGTCTTGATAGTATCCCCGATCATGCGCATGGTCCTGACAGCTTCCACGGTCGCGGCGCGCATACCACTGACCTGGGAGGCAATTTCATCGGTCGCCTCAGCGGTCTGGCCGGCCAGGTTTTTCACTTCCGAAGCGACCACGGCAAATCCCCGGCCGGCGTCACCGGCCCGGGCGGCCTCGATGGTGGCGTTCAGGGCCAGAAGATTGGTCTGCTCGGCAATATCATTGATCAGGCTGATCACGTCGCCGATTTTCTGGCTGGCGTCTTCCAGTTGCTGAATATGGACGTTGGCACGCTCGATTTCCTCCACCGCGCCGCTGGTCCCTTTGGCTGATTCAACGACCCGGTCAGAAATCTGGTCCACCGTGGCCATAAGATCACTGGCAGAAGAAGACACCGAGGACATATTCTGCGTAGACTGCTCGGAGGCGGCCGCCAGCGCTTCGGTTTTTTCACTGTTGGCGTCGGCGAGGGAGAACATTTCCCGGGCCGCCCCCTCCATTTCCACCGAGGCAGAGCGCACGTGAGTGAGAACATCACTCATGGTCTGTTCAAATTCCAGACAGATGCGTTCCAGCCGTTCACGTTTCTCGGTATTGACCTGACGTTCCTGCTCTTCTTTTTGCATTTTTTCAAGAACCAGTTGATGTTCACGCTCCGCCGCCTGTTTTTCGGCTTCCATACGTTGTTCACGCTCGCGCACCTGGTCAAGCTGGGCCTGTTCCATTTCCCGCCGGGTTTCACGAAATTTCTCGATAGCCGCCACCATCTGACCGATTTCATTATTCTGGGCAGGAATATCAATCGTTACATCGCGCTCACCCCGGGCAAGCGACATCATCGTTTCCGTTATAATCCGGATCGGGCGGGTCAGGCTGTGGCTCAGCGGCATGGAGAAAAACAGATAAATCCCGAGAGCTGCCAGGGCGACCAACCCCATGACCACGGCAAAACGGGTCAGTGCCATCTCATAGGCCACCGCAGCCTCCACCAGGCCGTCACGGGCATATTCGGATACCGCCTGAAAATCGGGCACCATGGACTGATAGATTTCATCCAGTCTGGCAGAAGCGGTAGCGACTTCTTCCCGAAGGGTCACATATTCGGAAAAACTCTGTTCATATTTTCCGACAAGCTCCAGGACTTTTTCTTTCCGTTCTTTAGAGATATTTGCCCGGGGAATCCCTTTCTTGACCGTTCTCAAATGGATTTTGTACCATCTTTGATTGACGGCCTGGCTGTCGAGGATATAGCTTTTCTCAAATTTCCTCATTTTCAGAAAGGCGACCTGAATTTCAGGAAGGTTTGTTTCATCCAGCGCTTCTTCCGCCCGGTCCCCGGACTGTTTCAGGCTGCCCCGTAGTCCTGTTTCATCGGTTGTGCCCAGACGGGTCACGCCTGAGACGAGTGTGGAAAACTGTCCCAGATAATTGGAGAATTTATTTTTTAGGGAAATCAGGGAATCTGCGAGTTCCCCTTCATCGGTCTGATCAAGAAAATCAGTGATATTCTTCAGAAGCCGGTCACTGGTACGATCATGGTCCTGCAGGTATCTCTTGTCCTGATAAAGCAGGAAATCTTTCTCGTCCTGCCGAACCTGCAGGCTCAGCCTGACCAGTTCCACTCCCAGGGTGCCCTGTCGCTCGTAGGTATGATAATTGCGGTATTCATTATTGATTTTGCCGAAATTCCAGACAAAACCGGCTGTCAGCATGAGCATTGACAAAATGGTCAATCCCGCCAGCAGGAAGATACGTCTGGAAATTGTGAATTTTCTAAAAAAATTGTCTGTCAGTGAGAAAAACCGGTAAAACATTTCCAATTCCTGAAGTGTTTATGTTGCAATGCAATATATTATAATATCTAAAAATAACAGTAAGTTATCGAAGAAAACAGAAAGATTTTATGCATGACTTTCTGCACTGAAAAACTTAACAGATTGTCAATTTCAGGATGAAGTTTTTGTGACAAAAACCTAATAACCCTTTTGCCCGTTACCGCTTTTCCGCCATCACCGGCCCAACTTTGCCTCAATTACTTAAGAACAACTCTTAAAAGCATATTTTCCCTTGAGAATTCTATGTTTTTGGTGCAGAAAACGGCGAGTATCCCCTCGCAAGCACTCCCGGTGCCCGGCCACACGGGCCCTGAACGCTTGCCACACTGGTCTTATAAATAAAGGAGAACAATCGTGGCATCTGTTGGTCAAGACAGCCTGAATACCCGCCGCACACTGGATGTGAACGGCAAGGAATATGACTATTTTTCACTCCCCGTCGCGTCCGAAAAGCTGGGTGACGTTTCCCGTCTTCCCTACACGCTGAAAGTGCTGCTGGAAAACCTGCTGCGCTATGAAGACGGTGTAACAGTCACGACCGACGATGTTCAGGCCATTGTCGACTGGCAGAAAAATCGCGGCAAGGACAGCCGGGAAATCCAGTATCGTCCTGCCCGCGTTCTCATGCAGGACTTCACCGGCGTACCCGCCGTTGTAGACCTCGCCGCCATGCGCAACGCCATGGTTGACCTGGGCGGCGATCCGCAGAAAATTAACCCGCTGAGCCCCGTTGATCTGGTTATCGACCACTCCGTGATGGTGGACAAGGCCGGCACCCCGACCGCGTTTAAGGAAAATGTGGACCTGGAAATGGAGCGTAACGCCGAACGTTACCAGTTCCTGAAATGGGGTCAGAACAGCTTCGACAATTTCTCCGCCGTTCCGCCGGGAACAGGTATCTGTCACCAGGTAAACCTGGAATATATTGCCAAGACCGTCTGGACTGCTGACGTGGACGGCCGCACCGTTGCCTACCCTGACACCTGTGTCGGCACCGACAGCCACACCACCATGATCAACGGCCTCGCCGTTCTCGGTTGGGGCGTGGGCGGCATCGAGGCCGAAGCTGCCATGCTCGGCCAGCCAGTGTCCATGCTGATCCCCGAAGTTGTCGGTTTCAAGCTGACCGGTGAAATGATGGAAGGCATCACCGCCACCGACCTGGTGCTGCGGGTTGTGGAGATGCTGCGTGAACTGGGTGTTGTCGGCAAGTTCGTTGAATTTTATGGCGACGGCCTTGATCACCTGACCCTGGCCGACCAGGCCACCATCGCCAACATGGCGCCGGAATACGGCGCCACCTGCGGTTTCTTCCCGGTATCTGCCCAGACCCTTGACTATCTCCGCTTCTCCGGCCGTGGCGAGGAAACTGTCGCCCTGGTTGAAGCTTACGCAAAAGAACAGGGCATGTGGCGCGATGCCAACTCTCCGGAGCCTGTTTACACCACCACCCTGGAACTGGATATCTCCACCGTTGTACCGAACTTGGCCGGACCGAAACGTCCCCAGGACCGTGTCGCCCTGAGTGATGCCGCCACAGGCTTTGATGGCGTTCTCGACAGCTTTGGTAAACTGGCTGAAAAAGGCAAAACCTTTGCCGTAGAAGGTGACGAAAACGGCATCCGCCACGGCGATGTGGTTATCGCCGCCATCACTTCCTGTACCAACACCTCTAACCCGGGCGTGCTGATGGCTGCCGGTCTTGTGGCCAAAAAAGCCCACGAACTGGGCCTGACCAAAAAACCCTGGGTCAAGGCCTCTCTTGCCCCCGGATCACAGGTCGTCACCGACTATCTGGAAAAAGCCGGCCTGCAGTCTCATCTTGATGCCCTCGGCTTCAATCTGGTCGGTTACGGCTGTACAACCTGTATCGGTAACTCCGGTCCGCTGGCAGCGCCAATCTCCAAATCTGTCAATGAAAACGACCTGGTCTGTACTTCTGTTCTGTCCGGAAACCGGAACTTCGAAGGCCGTGTCTCCCAGGATGTGAAAGCCAACTACCTGGCCTCACCGCCGCTGGTGGTCGCTTACGCTATTGCCGGTTCCATGTGCATCGATATCACCAAAGATCCGATCGGACAGGACAAAAACGGCAACGACGTATTCCTGAAAGACGTCTGGCCGAGCAACAAGGAAGTGGCCGACGCCATTGCTTCCTCACTGACCCGCGAAATGTTCATCGAACGTTACAGCGACGTCTTCGCCGGTACGCCGGAATGGCAGGCCATCAAGGTGGCCGAAGGTGAAACCTATGCCTGGGACAAGAACTCCACCTATGTTCAGCATCCGCCCTATTTCAAGGGCATGTCCAGAACCGCTGAAAACAGCTTCAGCGACATAAGGAATGCCCGTCTTCTGGCCCTGCTCGGCGACAGTATCACCACCGACCATATCTCCCCTGCCGGCGCCATCAAGGCCGACAGCCCGGCCGGTAAATATCTGCAGGAGCATGGTGTAAAGCGCGAGGACTTCAATTCTTACGGGTCCCGCCGCGGCAACCATGAAGTGATGATGCGCGGCACCTTCGCCAACATCCGCCTGCGCAACCTGATGGCACCGGGTACCGAGGGCGGCTGGACCACCCATTATCCGTCCGGTGAAGTGACCAGCATCTATGATGCTTCCATGCAGTATCAGGCGGACGGTGTGCCGCTGGTCGTGGTTGGCGGCAAGGAATATGGCACCGGCTCCAGCCGTGACTGGGCCGCCAAAGGCACCAACCTGCTCGGTGTGAAGGCCGTGATCGTAGAAAGCTTCGAGCGTATTCACCGTTCCAACCTGGTCGGCATGGGTGTTCTGCCGCTGCAGTTCAAGGATGGCGACACTCGCGAAACCCTGGGCCTGACCGGCACGGAAAGCTTCGACATCACCGGCATTGCCGACGGTATTACACCGCGCCAGGATGTGGATGTGAAGATCACTTATGCCGACGGCAGCACCAAGAATATCAAGGTGCTGTGCCGGATCGACACCGTCAACGAGGTGGAATATTACGCCAATGGCGGCATCCTGCATTATGTGCTGCGCAACCTGGCCAATTCATAAGCCGGATCATCGCAGAGACTATTCAGAAGGCCGGGTTCATCCCGGCCTTTTTTATGTTTATAGGGATATCGACTTATGTTATCTGGACAGCATGAGCACAACACCCGTCCAATATCCATTTCAGGCCCTGGAGGACTGCAGCCGCAATTCGGGCAGCGCCGCCTTCGCCGATACTTTTTCCAGCCTGCTGGAAGAAGTACTCGGTGTCGAGCAATGCCTCCTGTTTGCCCTGCCGGACAATCGGGCCGAAGACTTTGCCGCCCTCGCCTGCCTGCTGTCCTTGAATTTTAACCCGGACAACACGGCGCCCGCCCTGGCCAGCGCCTATCTGCAGGGCAGCCTGCAGAAAGATACCAACCTCACCCTTCTGGAGACTGCTCCCTCCGATCACTGGCAGGTTCTGCCGTTCCGGGAGCTGACTGTCAGCACTTCGAACGCCGGTAATAAATACGACCGGGTTTCGCTGATCCGCCGGGATGGCAGGACATTCTATTATTTTATTCTTTACTGCCGGAATGACGGGGACCAGTCCGGCATAGCCACATCGGGACTGCCGGCCATGGTCGGCTCGATGCTGCTCAGCCATATCCGGCATGCGGATCCCGGC
Organism: Emcibacter sp.; assembly: GCF_963675455.1. Classification (GTDB taxonomy): domain Bacteria; phylum Pseudomonadota; class Alphaproteobacteria; order Sphingomonadales; family Emcibacteraceae; genus Emcibacter. Next base: position 714,699 of record NZ_OY776217.1, read on the forward strand.
CTGGTCATTGACCCGGTATCTTTCCTGCCAACGCCGTTACGGAACTATTGCGCTACTCTCCTGAAACAGGCTGAAAGTGCAAAGGCCGACAATCTGGTGGGAACGGATGAAAATCCGTTGTGGCAGGATGCCAGCCACAGGCTCGGCATCCGCTCACTGGAAGAGCTGGTCCGACTGTGCCACTAGAAAGTTATTGAGCCTGACCTGCTGCCGCCTGCTCGGGCTGGACCCTCGGTACACCGGAATCTTCCCGATGCGGGGCATCGCCGTCCCGAACGCCGATCAGCACCCGGAAAGCTTCCGCATTGGCCGCCACGACTATGGCCAGCATAAAAAAGGTCAGCAGCGCCGAGGGGACATTCACAATCAGGACGGCCAGAAGGTAATGCATCTCTACCTTAAGCACAATTTCTCTGAGCATCCATGACAATACCCATGCATAGAGGCTGATGGGCAGAAAGGCCCGGAAACTCATCATCCAGAGGGCAAAGGTAAAACCGCTGGTTTTCTGCCACACATGGGTAACTTTCATATTGCGGCGACCAAGCGCTATCCCCACCGAATGGAGCGACAAACGGATCAGGAGCGGAGAGAGCAACGCCATGACAACAAAGGTGCATTTCAGAACCAGTTCATTCAGTTCCTTTTGGGTGAAGGATGATCCGTCGGTCTGATAAAAAACAATTGCCGCCATCGACAACAGAATGGTCGGCACCACCAGAGCCAGTGTAATAACGGCTATTCTCAGGATACCACGGCCAAGTCTGATGAGCGAAAAATTTCCACCCCGGAATCCCTGGGCCACCAGTCTGGTATAGCTGGCATGGGCGGCGCCAAGCAGAAACTGCCGGTACCAGACCAAGGCAAAGGCCGCCGTGATCAGGCTGATCACATAGGTCGTATTGAAAATAATGCCATATTCATTCAGCAGGATTTGTTCCAGTCCCCTGAAGAATATCCACAACACAAAAGGACCGGCTGCCAGCCTGACAAAATGTGACAAATGCGTCAGAAAAAAATTATAGCTCTCGGCGATGGAAGAACCGACCTGAAACACAGCCTTTGTCAATTGCCGTCCCTTATCTGATATTGTTACTCTAAATCACCATAGTGTGATTGGTACTTGATAGTCAAAAAATGTATCTTACAAGCATGAAAAAGCAATTACCAATAGTTATAATTTTATCAGTATTAGGTGTATTCAGCCTGTTTATGTCGCAGGTCAATGCCGAAAAGCTGTCCGTCGTCGAGCTTTTTACCTCGCAGGGCTGCAGTTCCTGTCCACCGGCAGACGATCTTCTGAGAAAACTGAGTCTGGAAGAAAATATACTCGCCCTCAGCTATTCCGTAGATTACTGGAATTACCTGGGCTGGAAGGATATCTTCGCCAGGCCGGAATTCACCAAACGGCAAAAACACTACAGCCGCATTCTCAGCCGGGGCGAGGTCTATACACCGCAAATGATCATCAACGGGCGTAGTGCCGTGGTCGGATCCCGCCAGGATATGGTACAGAAATATATTGATGAACAGGCGGAAAAGCCGGTTATCGGCCCGGAAATTTCCCTGTATCTTCAAGATGATATGATTAACCTGACCGTCAGCAGCGGTTCTGCGGCTGAAGCAACGGGCATCTGGCTGGTCGCCTATGACACGGTCCGGTCGGTAAAAATCAAAAGCGGCGAACTGGCCGGGCAGACCAGGGAATATGTCAATGTGGTCCGTGGCCTGAAACGCATCGGCAGCTGGACCGGGCGCGAAGTGATGTTGTCCCTCGACCCGGCCGAAGCGGCCAGCGAAAAATGCGACAATTACGCCATTCTCGTTCAGCAAAAAGACACCGGCGTGATCCTGTCCGCCGCCCGGATCAGGCTCGAAAAACCCTTATAAATCTTCCCGGAGGAATATTACCCCCCCCCTCAAACTAAAGGGCTCTGCCATTCCGGCAGAGCCCTCTCTTTATGTATATGCAATGCAATATCTTTATGGGGTGTTATTTCGCCAGGCCGAGCTTCATGACATCAGCCAGGCGGGCGGCAAAAGCCACCGGATCTTCCGGGGCTTCGCCTTCCATGATCAGGGCCTGGTCCAGCAACAACAGGGAAGCGTCCTTCAACCGGTCGACGGAATTGTCCCCGGCGGCGATCTTGGCCATGCCCCGGATCAGGTCATGGTCCGGGTTGATTTCCAGCACCCGGGCGGACATGGCGTCCAGTTTGTTATGGGCCTGCAGGATTTTCTGCAGATGCATGTCCATGTCCCCGTCGTCGGCCACAAGGCAGACGGCGCTGTCGGTCAGGCGCTTGGAAGCGCGCACATCCTTGACGGCATTCCCCAGATTGACCTTGAGGGCCGCCACCAGGGCGTCCAGTTCCGGCGTCTCTTTTTTCTCTTCCGCCTCGTCGCCATCCTCTTTCTTTTCGTCCAGATCGGCCGCGCCGCGGGTCACGGACTGCAGCTTTTTACCGTCGAACTCCGGCACCATCTGCAACCAGAAGTCATCCACCGGATCGGACAGTAACAGTACCTCGAGGCCCTTGGATTTGAAGCCTTCGAGCTGCGGCGAGCGGCGCACCCGCGCCGGACTGTCACCGGTGATATAATAGATGGTTTCCTGGCCATCTTTCATGCGCGAGACATAATCGGCAAGGCTGGTCAGGCCGTCGGCGCCAGTACTTTCAAAGCGGGCAAGTTTCAGGAGCTGATCGCGGCGTTCGAAATCCTCATAGATGCCCTCTTTCAGGACAGAGCCGAAATTCTTCCAGAACTCTGCGTAAGCTTCCGGCTCCTTGTCGGCTTTCTTCTCAAGTTCCGACAGGATCTTGTTGGTCACCGCCTTGCGGATCTTGTTCATCACCGGATTATTCTGCAGCATTTCCCGGCTGATATTGAGCGGCAGGTCCTCGCTGTCGACGATGCCGCGCATGAAACGCAGGTAGCCGGGCACCAGATCCTCACAATCGTCAGTGATAAAGACCCGCTTGACATACAGCTTGGTGCGCGGCCGGCGGGCCGGATCAAACAGGTCCATGGGCTGCTGGCCGGGTACAAACATCAGCACGGTATATTCAATCACCCCTTCGGCCCGGTAATGCAGGGCCATCCAGGGATCATCGAAGGCATGGCCGACGTGATGGTAAAATTCCTTATACTGCTCTTCCGTGATCTCGGACTTCGGCCGCACCCAGAGGGCCGTGCCTTCATTGACTTTTTCAGAGCTTTCCTCACCGTCCGTGTCCGTGACCAGGGTGATGGGAATGGCGATATGGTCGGAATAGGTTTTGATGATGGTCTGCAGCCGGTGCGGCTCCAGGAATTCGGATGCATCCTCTTTCAGATGCAGGGTAATGTCGGTTCCGCGCCCCGCCTTGTCAGCCTCGGCAATTTCATATTCGCCAAGCCCGTCCGAAACCCAGGACCAGGCCTCACTTTCGCCGGCCCGGCGGCTGTTGACCACTACTTTGTCCGCCACCATAAAGACGGAATAGAAGCCGACGCCGAACTGGCCGATCAGATTGACATCTTTGGATTTGTCGCCGGACAGCTGTTCCATAAAGGCGGAGGTGCCGGACCGGGCAATGGTGCCCAGATGGGACATCAGATCGTCCCGGTTCATGCCGACACCATTGTCGGAAACGGTCAGGGTCCGGGCCGCCTTGTCCGTCTTCACGGTAATACTTAAATCCGCATCCTCTTCCAGAAGATCCTTGTTGGTCTGGGCTTCGTAACGCACCTTGTCACAGGCGTCGGAGGCATTTGAAATCAGTTCCCGCAGAAAAATTTCACGGTCTGAATAAACCGAATGAACCATCATATGCAGAAGTCTGGAGACTTCCGCCTGGAAACCGTGCTTTTCGGTCTTCGGTGCCTTGTCCTCGGTTTTGGTGGTCATTTTATTCTTCCCTCACTTAATATCTGAATACGCGTGGTTCAGATATGGAAAAACAGGCGGGAATTTCAACCCCTGAGCCCACACAAATCCCGGTCTGCGCGCCTAGCTGCGCTGTTGAAGCCGGCCGCCAAGACCGTCAAACAGGTTATCCATCCGGAACTGCCAGTCGACAAGCGAACTGTTCTCGTCAACAAGCCGGGCGCGGGACGTCCCCCTGGCCCACTGGAAAATTCCATACAGGATGTAATCGCAATAGGTGGGAGAGGAACCGCCAAAATAATCATATTCCTTCAGGGTCTGCTCATAGGGCCAGAGGTTGGCTGCGAACAGGTTCAGATTCTCTTCCCGGTGCTCTTCCATTTCCTCCAGCGCCTTGCCGAGGCGTTTTTCGCGGCTCCGGCGGAAATAAATCTGGTCTTCCTCTTCAAGCATTTCGAAGATTTCCCCGACAATGGCCTTAAAAAGAGGCATCACCAGATGATTGAAACTCGACATGTTGAAATGCCGGGCCTGAACCCTGCCCACCTCGCCGCCGAACAGGCTCGGCCGCTCGGGATAGGTTTCCTCCAGATAGCAGGCGATATGCCAGCTGTCGGTAATCACCTCGTCACCGTCCACCAGGACCGGCACGGTGCGGGAGTCGGCAAAAGCCAGCTCATCGGCAATCTGGGTAAACCTGAGCGGCACCATCTCCGGCTCGAATCCCTTGTGCGCCAGCGCCATTCTTGTCCGCCAGACATAGGGGCTGAAGCCCTGCGTCGGGTCCTGACCTACCAGTTCATAGAGTTTCATGACCTTCTCCCATTGTTAAACCTCAGGGTTAAACACGGGGAAAACAATATCATGTCGGGAGAAAAAAAGAAGCCAGTTATCGGACTGAAGCAGGGTGTAAGGGGTAGTAAGGGGATGTTCAATCCGGATAACTGGCTCGAGGGGATTTAGCAGTTTCAAGAGTAAGCGCCGAATGGGGCGCGAGTGAGATGGAATCTGGGCAATTTTGGGGCAGTCCTGCCGGGGACGGGCCGGCTGCAGCGACATGGGACTTGCATTCAGCGCCAAAAATGCCCATCCTTCAGGCATGAGTGAACAGACTCCGACAATCATTCCCTTCCAGGACGGCCCGGCCGGTCGCGTACCGGACCAGATCTTTTTCACCATGCAGGAAATGCAGGCCATCCTGAATGTCTACGGCCGAATGGTCGCCGCCGGTGAATGGAAGGATTACGCCATGAACCCGGGCCGGGATGTGGCAAGCTTCGCTTTTTATCGCAACGCCAGTGAACGACCTGTCTACCAGATCGTTAAAAATCCGGCCCTGCGCAACAAGCAGGGCGCCTTTTCCATCCTGTCCGCCCAGGGCAAGGTGTTAAAACGGGGACAGGACCTCATCACTCTTCTGAAATATTTCGACCGCAAACTGATCAAGCTGGTCTAATCCCCACCCCCGACTTTCATCGATTTGTTACCAACAAAAACTATTCAAAATAATATTCGGCAAAATAACATATTCTTGCGATGAAACGGATATTGTCCTTCTTGATTTTACCATTTACAGAAATTATGGCGCGTTAAGAATCGCGAAAATATTAATTTAATTAATTGATATTAAGCCTTTTTTTTGCCTTTTTCTTCGGGCAATTCCTCCCTCAAGGCTATCGACACAGATCATAGACGACCGCATGTTATAGCCGAATAATATTCTAATAATATAAATAAGGACTACCTATGAAGAACTTTCTTTTCGCCCTTGCCGGCGTCGCCGCCCTTTCAACCGCCACAGCTGCTTTTGCTGAAGAAAACAGCTTTGCCGGCCCCTATGTCGGTGTAGAAGTCGGATATAACGACCTTGACTTTGATGCTGGCACAGCAAACGTTGGTGCAAACGGCTTCAATTACGGTCTGTTTGCAGGTTATCGTTATCAGGTAGGCAGCAGCCTGTTGCTCGGCCTGGAAGCCCGTGCGGGTGAATCCACTGCGTCTCTGGGTGACGAAACCGCCTCCATTGATGCCGGGCGCCAACTGGGTGTTGACGCCACAATCGGCACCACACTTGGCACAAACAATAATATTCTCGCCTTTGCGTTTGTCGGTTATGAAAATGCACGCCTGACCGCAAATGTCGGCAACGAGTCAGATGCCGCGGATATGGACGGTATTCGTTTTGGTGCCGGCACAGAATATGCCTTCACCAAAAACCTCAGCGTACGTGCCACTTTAGCTTACACGGATTATGAATCCGATGTCAGCAACATCCAAATTCTGACCGGTTTGGTATATAACTTCTAAGGTCCGGTAACAGGACTTTCCAGTTTCAAATAAGAAACAAGATTTAGAAACAGAAAAGGCCCCGACTGTGGGGCCTTTTTTATGAGTATTATCGCGCCACCGGCCGCCGGGGCGGTTTCAGGATCGTATCGACCCCTTCCAGATCCGGGTCCGTTTCCGGATAATCCAGCGTATAGTGCAGGCCACGGCTTTCCGTGCGCTGCAGGGCCGAGCGGATGATCAGGTTGGCCACCGTCACCAGATTGCGCAGTTCCAGAAGATCCGAGGTTACCCGGAAATAACTGTAATATTCCCTGATCTCCCCGGCCAGCATATCGATCCGGCGGGCGGCCCGTTCCAGCCGGCGGGTGGTGCGCACAATGCCCACATAGTCCCACATGAAATGGCGCAGTTCGTTCCAGTTATGGCTGACCACCACCTCCTCATCCGAGTCGGTCACCCGGGATTCATCCCAGTGTCTGATCGGCTCGGTTTTTGCGATGCTTGCCACCGTGGCCAGGATGTCTTCCGCCGCCGCCTCAGCCATGACCACACATTCCAGCAGGCTGTTGCTGGCCATGCGGTTGGCGCCGTGCAGGCCGGTGTGGGTCACCTCGCCAATGGCATAAAGGTTATTCACATCGGTCCGGCCATGCAGATCGGTCATCACCCCGCCGCAGGTATAATGGGCCGCCGGCACCACCGGAATCGGCTGTTTGGTCAGATCGTAGCCAAGCTTCAGGCAGCGCTGGTAAATAGTCGGGAAATGGCTTTTGACGAATTCCGGATCCTTGTGGGTGATATCCAGGTACACGCAGGCGTCCCCCAGACGCTTCATTTCATGGTCGATGGCCCGGGCGACAATATCACGGGGGGCAAGTTCGGCCCGTTCGTGAAAACGCGGCATAAACCGTTCCCCGTTGGACAGGCGCAGGTAGGCGCCTTCGCCGCGCAGGGCCTCGGTCAGCAGGAAGGTACGGGCTTCCGGGTGATACAGGCAGGTGGGATGAAACTGGTTGAATTCCATATTGGCCACCCGGCAGCCGAAGCGCCAGGCCAGGGCAATACCGTCCCCGGTGGACCCGTCAGGGTTCGAGGTATAAAGATAGACACGGCTGGCCCCGCCGGTGGCCAGCACCGTCATCTTGGCCTGAAAAACATCCACCATCCCCCGTTTGGTATCAAGGACATAGGCACCGATGCATTTTCTTTGGGCCGGGTCGGCATTCTTGTCACTGACCAGGTCCACAGCCACATGATTTTCAAACAGGCTTATGTTGGGATGAGCACGCGCCTGTTCCTCGAGGGACATTTGAATTTCCCGACCGGTGGCATCCGCCGCATGCAAAACACGCCGGTGTGAGTGGCCACCTTCCTGGGTCAGGTGATATTCCCGCTCCATGAAAGTATCCCGGCCGTTATTTTCCCGGCGGGTAAAGTCCACACCCTGTTCGACCAGCCAGTTGATGGCCTTGGGCCCGCGTTCAACAATATAGGAAACTGCATCCCGGTGGCAGAGGCCGGCTCCCGCCACCATGGTATCCTCGATATGGGATTCCAGGGTGTCCTTGTCATGCTGGACAGCCGCGATTCCGCCCTGGGCCCAGCTGGTGCTGCCCGCATCCAGTGCCGCCTTTGACAACACAGCAACCTTCGCCTTGTCCGCCACCTTGAGCGCCAGAGTCAGGCCGGCCGCGCCGCTGCCGATCACAAGCACATCAAATTCAAATTTCTTTTTTGACATTATTCAGGTCCTCTGTCCCCGTGTCTTCCGGTGCATCTACCCGGATCTTATTCTTCGTCCCGGGCCCGGGTCAGCTGCAGGAAAATATCCTCAAGGTCACTTTCCTGGGTGGAAAGATCACTGATGCCGATCTTTTCCCGGTGTACCCGTTCCAGTATCTGGCCGATATTTACCGTACTCGGGCTGAAGTGAATCAAAAGCTCGCCTTCCTGGTTGAGGGAAGCGTTCAAATCGGCAAAGGAAGGCGGAATTTCCATCAATGGCACCGTGGGCCGGAGAATCAGCAGTTTTTCATCCAGCTGCTTCAGCAGGTTCGGCGTGGTGTCGCATGTCACCAGTTCACCCTGATTGATAATGGCAATCCGGTCACAGAGTTCCTCGGCTTCTTCCAGGTAATGAGTGGTCAGGACAATAGTCACCCCGCTCTTGTGCAGTTCCCGGACATATTGCCAGAGCTGCTGGCGCAATTCCACATCGACACCGGCCGTCGGTTCATCCAGCACCAGGATCGGCGGACTGTGAACCATGGCTTTGCCGACCAGAAGCCGTCGTTTCATACCACCGGACAGGGTCCGGGAATAGACATTGGCCTTATCCGACAGACTCAGGATTTCAAGGATTTCGTCGCTGCGACGCTGCGCAGCCGGAATATTGTAATAACCGGCCTGAAATTCCAGCATTTCCCGCGGCGTGAAAAAGGCGTCAAAATAAACTTCCTGCGGCACAATGCCGATGGATGCCTTGGCATTGCGGGGATGTTCATCAATATCAAATCCCCAGATCCGGGCTGTACCGGCGGTTTTCCGCACCAGACCGGCAAGAATATTGATGGTGGTGGATTTCCCGGCGCCGTTCGGCCCCAGAAGCCCGAAGATGGAGCCTCTCGGAATAGTCAGGTCAATGCCCTTCAGGGCCTGCTTGCCGCCCTTGTAGGTTTTTTCAAGACCGCGTATCTCGATAGCCGCTTCGGGCGCCGCTTCTGAGGCGATCTCGCTGGACGCAACTGCTTGTTTTTTCTGAACTGCCAAGGTAGATTTTCCTGAAAAAGACTATTCTCGAAATTCACCGGCCCAAAAGCCAAAAACCTCTTGTTAAATCCGGTTCTGAACGTTAATTCTGATACTCAAGGTTATCGGTAGCATCCGACCCCGGTATGGTCAATGACAAATCGTCGGGACCTGACAGGAGAAGCGGTTGCAATCACAGAGAAATTCACGGACGGAGCCCTTCCATGACTGAACACGCCCAGGCAGCTTCCAGCACACCAGCCAGCCCCCACGAAATCATCGAGACAAGCCAGAAACGCGTTGCCTGCAACGGCGGCGGCGGGGCCCTTGGCCATCCCCAGGTCTTTCTCGAAATGGGCAACAAGACAAGCGTGGTCTGCCCCTATTGCAGCCGCGAGTATGTCCTGAAAAGCCAGGCATAACTTCAAGACCCCACCACATCTACAAACAGGGAAACATTAATGGCAGAACAAAAACCCGAGCATCTTTATCTGGTCGATGGATCGGGTTTCATTTTTCGCGCCTACCATGCCCTGCCGCCCCTGACCCGGCATGACGGCACCCCGGTCAATGCCGTCATGGGGTTTTGCAACATGCTGTTCAAGCTGCTCAAGGATCTGGACGATAACGAGCGGCCGACCCATCTGGCGGTAATTTTCGACGCCGGACGCAGGACATTCCGCAACGATATATATCCCGAATACAAGGCCCACCGGCCACCGGCACCGGAAGACCTGATCCCCCAGTTCCCGCTGATCCGGGAGGCGGTCAGGGCCTTCAATGTTCCGGCCATAGACAGCGACGGTTATGAAGCGGACGATATCATCGCCACCTATGCCACCGAAGCAGAAAAAAAGGGCTTTGAAGTCAGCATCGTCTCGTCCGACAAGGACCTGATGCAGCTGATCACCGACAAGGTTTTCCTGTTTGACAGCATGAAAAACAAGGAAATCGGCGTCGAGCAGGTAATCGAAAAGTTCGGCCACGGCCCGGAAAAGGTCGTCGAAATACAGGCCCTGGCCGGAGACAGCGCCGACAATGTTCCGGGTGTTCCCGGAATCGGGGTTAAAACCGCCGCCCAGTTGCTCGACGAATATGGCTCACTGGACGAGCTTCTGGAGCGGGCCAGCGAAATCAAGCAGCCCAAACGGCGGGAAAAACTTCTGGAAAATGCCGACATGGCCCGCATCAGCCGGGAACTTGTCACCCTGAAGCGGGATGTGCCCGGCCTGCCTGACCTGGACAGTTTCCGGGTCAGAGACATTGACCCGGACTCGGTCCTGCCGTTTCTTGAAGACATGGAATTCAGGACCCTGCAGACCAAGATCATGTCCTTTATGGCAAATTCAGGCACTGCGCCAGACCCGGCCCAGCCGGCACTGAACCCCGGCGAAGAAAGTTACGAAACCGTAACAAATAGTGAGGACCTTAAAAAATGGATTACGATAGCGGAACAATCCCGCCAGATAGCCGTTGACACAGAGACCACATCACTGGATGCCATGCGGGCAAAACTGGTGGGGATTTCCCTGAGTATTCAGTCCGGCAGCGCCTGCTACATTCCGCTGGGCCATGTCTCCCATTCGGACGGGGAACTTGATCTCGGAAATGGTACGGATCCGGAACAAATTGATCTGAAAGAAGCCCTCAAGCTCCTCAAGCCGCTGCTGGAAAATCCGGCTGTCCTGAAAATCGGGCAGAACATGAAATATGATTATCTGATCCTGGCCAAGCACGGTATCCGGATTCACCCGCTGGATGACACCATGCTGATGTCTTATGCTTTGGATGCGGGGCGCAACGGCCACGGCATGGATGAACTTTCGGAAATACACTTGGGCTACAAACCCATTCCCTTTAAGGAAGTGTGCGGCACCGGCAAGAAACAGATTACCTTTGACAAGGTGGAAATCGACAAGGCGACGGACTATGCAGCCGAGGATGCGGATATCACCGGCCGGCTGCACCGGGTTCTTAAACCGCGCCTGGTCCAGGAACATATGGTCACCGTTTATGAAACCCTGGAACGCCCGATGGTCCCGGTTCTGGCCGATATGGAAAAAGAAGGCATTCTGGTCGACCGGCAGACCCTTAACCGCCTGTCCAACGATTTCGCCGAACGGCTTGCTGTGCTGGAAAAGGACATCCACAAACTGGCCGGCCGGGAATTTAACATTGCGTCCCCGAAACAATTAGGGGAACTCCTGTTTGACGAAATGGGCCTGGAGGGCGGCAAGAAAAGCAAGACCGGGGCCTGGGGCACCGGCGCGGATGTGCTGGAAAGGTTGGCCGTCGAGGGTCATGAACTGCCGGAGCGTGTACTGGACTGGCGCCAGCTGGCCAAGCTGAAAAGCACCTATACGGACGCCCTGCAGACCCAGATCGACCCGGACACGGGCCGCATCCACACCAGCTACTCGCTGGCCGGCACCACCACCGGCCGGTTGAGCTCCAACGACCCCAACCTGCAGAATATCCCGATCCGCACCGAAGAAGGCCGCAAGATCCGCCAGGCTTTCGTGCCGAAGGAGGGACACAGGTTCCTGGCCGCCGACTACAGCCAGATCGAATTACGCCTGCTGGCCCATGTGGCCGACATGGCCAGCCTCAAGGACGCCTTCAACGAGGGAATCGACATTCATGCCCTGACCGCCAGCGAAGTCTTTGGCGTCCCGATCGAAGGCATGGACCCGATCGTCCGGCGCCGGGCCAAGGCCATTAACTTCGGCATTATCTATGGTATCAGCGCCTTCGGCCTGGCCCGTCAGCTTGATATTTCGAAAGGGGAAGCCAAGGATTATATCGACGCCTATTTCGAAAAATTCCCCGGCATCCGCGATTATATGGAAGACACCAAAGCCTACTGCCGAAAGCACGGTTACGTGCAGACTGTGTTCGGACGGCGCTGCCATATCAGCAGCATCAACGACAAGAACGGAATGCGCCGGGCCTTTGGCGAACGGGCAGCCATTAACGCCCCGCTTCAGGGAGCGGCGGCAGATATCATTCGCCGCGCCATGGTCCGCATGCCGGAGGCGCTTGACAAGGCGGGCCTGAAAGCGAAGATGTTGCTGCAGGTCCATGATGAACTGGTGTTCGAGGTGCCCAAGGCGGAAATCGACAACACCATTCCCGTAGTCAAATCTGTGATGGAGGGCGCCCCCCTGCCGGCGGTCGAAATATCGGTACCGCTTATTGTCGATTGCGGTGTGGGCGACAACTGGGACCAGGCCCACTAGACGTCACCGGAACAAGGAACAATAAAAAAGGCGGGAGTTTTCTCCCGCCTTTTTTTATTCAGCTTCAGAAACCTTAGAAATTATAGGTGCCCTGGATCATAATGGTCCGGCCCTGGCTCAGGAAGTTATATGTGGACTGGGCGCCAAAACTGCTGCCGGCCAGCGGGGTTTCACCGCCGAACAATAGAATCTTCTTGTCGGTCAGATTCTGACCCAGCACTGCCAGTTCCCAGGTGTTATCAGCATCGGTCAGAGCGATACGGGCATTCAGCTTGGCGTATCCGTCCTGCATCAGGTTCGGGTTCAGATTGGCGGACGCGTGATATTCACTGGTGAAGTACATATTCACATTTGTGTTCAATAAAATATCATCCGTCAGGTTCAGACTGTGATCAATACCTACAGACCCCTGCCATTTGGACGCCAGTTGGTTGGTTTCCCCGGAATAATCACAGAAATTAACGCCGTTCACAACAGAATCCGGAGTCTGCCCAAAGTAACACTGACCATTGAAATAGTCCTTGAATTCAAAGTCAAGCCAAGCCAGGGAGCCTGTTAGAGTCAGTCCTTCTGCAACCTGCCAGCGACCGTCCAGTTCCACGCCCTTGGCCTCGGCCCTGGCCGCATTACCAACGTTGAAACCAAGCGTACCGTCAAAGATGGAGACTTGGAGATCCTTATATTTGGTGAAGAAACCGGCAAAGTTCAGCTCTGCTGCGCCGTCGGCCAGAGTCAGTTTTCCGCCCACTTCATAGTTGGTGGCTTTTTCATCTTCATACTCAAAGGCATCCGCCATGGTTGCAGAGGCGGCCTTGTTGTTACCGCGGAAGTCAAACCCGCCAGATTTGCTGCCTTTTGAGAAACTGGCATAAAGCATGACATCATCATTGGGACGATACTGCAGCTTGATATCAGGCGTGAACTTCGTCTCGCTGCGATCCACCGCCACCGGGAATGAGCCGAGCACCAGCGCGTTTCCGGCGAAGGTACTCCCATAACCTGCAGCAAGCGCTGCGGCAGTGGGCGCACCAAAGAAAGGCGTCAGGAACTCCTCTAAATTGCCGGCAATGGCATTGCTGGTAGCAAGGTCGAAAACCAGGCCACTGAAATCAGGGGCCAGTTGCTGAACGCCTTCAAGCGGCGTACCATCGATATTTTCCACCCAGATGCTTTTCGTGCCGCTCTTTTTCTCATGTGTGAGACGGCCACCCAGTTGCAAGGAGAATTGTTCATTAATATTCCAGGTAAGCTGGGCAAAGGCGGAATAAACGTCCGCGTCAACATGCGCCTGACGAGGTGTCGCCGTATTGGCCAGAAGATCACCTGCGCCGGTAAAGCCGTATGCTGAAAGTGCACCAAACAACGGCGCAAAGGGTGCCAGATTTGGATTGGTATTCAGGGCCGGGACCAAAACCGACGTGTCATCAATCAGGAACTGATCCTTGTAGTCATGGTCACTGGTCTGGAAATAAGCCCCCAGAATATAGTCGATGGTTTCACCGCCGGGTGACGTCAAACGAATTTCCTGGGAGAATTGTTCATATTCTTCCTGGATCGGCAGGGAGAAAACATTAGCTCCGGTAAAATCACAATCGCAGACTTCATCATATTTAAATTTGGAGTAGCCGGTAATACTTTCCAGCATGTGATCACCCATCGCGTAGTTCAGGGTCATGACCGCTTCAGTGGCGTCGTTGTTACTCCAGTCTCCGTTGGCGCTGCGCTGACCATTCAGCGTATTATTCAGCACGGAAGCATCCTGGCCAAAACCGTAAACCAGAATCTGGCTGTAGGTCATGCCCGCCAGCGGATCTCCGGTAGGAAAGGCTCCGTTCGGCAGTTCATTAGCAATTTCAATGTTACGACCGACCACATCAAAGGCGCTGCGCTCAACCTTGAAGGTGGCCTGCAGATCCTCGGACAGGTCCCATTCCAGGATACCGCGTACCGCCCAGTCTTCCTGCTGCGGTTCCTTGCGATCAAGGGTCAGGTTGTCGATATATCCATCCTTGTCATGGTAACGACCGGCAACCCTGACCCGCATGGTGTCGGACAGGGGGCCCGACAGGACGCCGGTCACTTCATAGGCTGTATCCACAAATTCATAAGCGCCGCTGACATAGCCTTCAAATTCCTCGGTCGGTTTGGCGGTTGTCATATTAAGCGCACCGGCCACACTGTTTTTTCCGAACAGGATGGACTGCGGTCCACGCAGCACCTCGACCCGTTCCAGGTCCAGGAAAGGCTGGCGGGTTTGCTGGGCGCGGCCATGATGGATACCGTCCACATAAACCCCCACGGACTGTTCAAATCCCTGGTTGTTGCCGGAACCAATACCACGCATGAAGACATTGGTGCCGATACCGCTTTCCGCCATGGTGAAGTTTGGCACGGCAAACTGAAGATCGGCCATTCGCTCAATGGACTGTTCTTCAAGCTGAGCACCGCCGACAACACTCACGGAAATCGGCACATCGCTCAGACTTTGTTCCCGATACTGGGACGTCACCACAATTTCTTCCAGAATTGCTGAGTTGTCTTCCTGCGCCTGCGCCGTGTGTGCGACAGTCGCCAGTACAGAAATTGAAATCAGAGCTGAGGTGTTTTTCAGATATTTAAGATAGGACATAGATCCTCCCATTTATTGTTAGCTTGGCCCATTATTAAGGATAAGCCGGCAACTCAAAACGGATAATCCGCAGCGTCATTTGCTCCCGCAAATGCTCCCAGTCTGCAGTATGCATATCCCTTTCTAAAATATCCCAAATTTAAGGAATATGCATGTAACGACGATCCGCCCAGTGCACAACTTGATTTGATGTTACACAAAAAAACAGAATGCATCAACTTAAAACAGTCGTTTGTTTTTATGAAATACAAAGAGACTTTCAGCAGGAAAGCGTCAGCCTTTCCCAGCCACAGAGATAAACCATACTATCTCGCCTCGACCAGTTATTATTTGTTATCGCTATATTTTTCTTCGAGATACGCTCTCAACGCTTCTTTTGAACTACCCATCAGATCAAAAATACCGGAAGCAATTTGTACAATATCCTCGCCGTCGCGCGCCTGAGAGGCCTCTTCCAGTTTTCTGGCCAGCTGGGTAAGACCCTCAAAACCAAAAGTCTGACTGAGCGCCTTGAGACTGTGTGCCTGAATCCGGCAGGTTTCATACTCCTGGTTCTCGATTGCATCTGAAAGGGCAGTCCTGCGTTCGGCAAAATCCCGGAACAGCTCTTCAACTATCGGATTGACCTGCGACCGGTTCACGCCGTTGAGCATTTGCTCAAGCTGGCAGGTGTCCAGCTTTTCAGCATTCTGGTTCATGTTTCGACCCCCACGGTCTTTGTTCCCAACAACAGGACGCTCAGCGTTTTTGAACGACCACATTGGCAATCAATATTTGCGCCTCTTTGTGTTTCAGAACACGATTTGTCGCGCGCTGAAACACCTTGCCTAATAATGCAACATTTACGGGCCGGTTGATATCAAAATATTTTATCACCAGCCTATTTGTTTCTTCTGTATAGGCACTGACCAGCCGGCGCATCTGTTTCTGCGCATCGGCCCTTTTTCCCGAATCTGTTATTTTCAACTGGGAGGAAACGGTCAGAACCCCGGCTGGGCGACCTTGACTGAACATGGTGACAATAACGGGAGAAACCGGCAGATAAACCTCTTCCCCTAATTCCCCCTGGTTATGCTCCTCCTCGGCAAATACTGAACAGGGAACAGCCAAAATAAAGAAGATAGAAATTATAAGTCTGAGCATGATCTTGTCTGAATCCAGTCTGAAAATATTTATTCTAAAAATCGCTTGAAGCTCAACTATAGGAAAGAATGGTATGCAAGCCGTTAACAGGGCCTTATAAGCTTTTTGCAATATATACGTGCATGAAAATACTTTTGCTTTATGCATTGCATATTGCAATATATTTCTTCCTTCTAGGAAATAAATGGCTGAATACTGCGACTTTCCTAATTGGCACGGTATTTGCTAATATAAGCAATGCCTCTGGAGCAGCGGCGGAGACAGCAAATTATCCGACCCCCCAACGGACCTAGCACTGCCTCCGCCTCTCTCTGCCTTAAATATTTGATCCTATATGGCCCCTCACGGGGCCATTTTTTTTGGCTTAAAAACTGAAAAGAAAAGTCAGAACAGCAGACTGGCGTCATTGGAACCGGCCAGAAGCCGGTCAAGGCCGGCCTGATAGTTGGCAACCTGCTTGGTCAGATAGGCCGGCGCCTGGCCAGAAATCTGGTTCTGTTGCAATATCTGTGCCTTGATCGGATCATAAAACAGAGACCTATAAGCACGACTGATGGTGCTCAGGGAACCGGAAAGCTGATTAAAGACATATTCGGCTTCCTGCTGTGAACGGAGGTAAGTGAGATTCTCAATTTCCAGGGCAAAGGCTCCGCCAAGATTTTCCAGATCTGTACCCAGTGAATCGTCGCCAATACTAAAGACATCCTCACTGGACAGTATTTTTGTTGGCTCCAGACCAAGTTTACGCAGGGCATCCTGCGCTCCTTTACCAGCGAGCAATTCCACAGTTCCGCCGTTTTTAGTTGCAATTTTGAGACGCTGCCCACCATCACCCGACACCACTGTTGCATTGAGATAACTGAAGGATCGCGAGTTGATACGTTCTGCCAGATCGTAAAAATCATCACCATCCTTAATTTTAATTTTATAGGGCGTCCGGTCATTGACAGAAATATAAAAATAGTCACCCTTCACTGCTGTTGTCTGTGTATCAATATCCCTGTCTTGCCGCAGGGAAAGCTCGCCGGTCGGCAGGCCGAGGCGCGTCAGCACCGATGACCCGTTCTGAGAAAATCCGATAGCGGTACCTGATGAGAAACTACTTGTATCACCGACCTGCTGGACCCAGTCGGCTAAACCTGAAACACCATCAAGCCGGGCGGCAAAAGCATCTGTAAAACCGGTTTTACTGTCACCTGGAAGTGCGCCAAAAGTCGTCCCAGCTACAAAGACCGAGCCATTGGCTACGGAAAGATCAGCAATGGAATCTGTTGAACTACTGCCGATAAAACTGGTCCAGTCGGAGGAAAGAGCGCCAGCAATATCATTGAGTTTGATCACAAACCCATCCCGACCGCCACTGTTTGCTGTGACTACAGAACCACCTCCGGAAAAAGACGTCGCTAACGAGGTTCCGGCCAGATAGACACTCGCACCGTCAACGGCAATCGCTGAAATTTCACCACCAGCCAGATCACCTACAGTATAGCTTGACAACTGACTGGTTAGATCCGCGGCGTCAAAGGTCCGTATCACAGCCAGCCCGTCTTCTTCCACCGCCACCAGAATATTTCCGTCGGCATCGATCGCTATTGCTTGACCGGTCTCATTACCTGCCCCGCCAAACTGCGCCGCCTGGGCGATGGCGCCAGTGCTGCCGTCCAGCTGAACTATGTAGGCATCCTGCCCGCCACCGTGGGTAACTGTCCCGTTCACTGCACCACTGATCTGTCCGGTCACATAGATATTTCCGGTAGCATCTATGGCCAGCGACGCAGGAGAATCAGTTGCAACAGTATCCAATTGCTGGGTCCAGAGCTCAGTTCCGCGATTATCGTATTTGGTGACAAAACTATCTTGTCCGGAAAAGATGTCGCCATTCTCAAGTTCGCTATTCACCTGGCCGGCAATTACCACATTGTTATTACTGTCAACGGCAATATCGTATGCTTCAGCCGTGTCGGTTGCCCCTACAAGGCGAGACCAGATTAGATTTCCTGACGCATCAAATTTGCTAAGATAGACGTCGGATTTATCTGATACATTGATCTGTGATGCCAGGTCCCCTTCAGTATTTCCAAGGACATATAGATTTCCCTGGCTGTCGACAGCACTGGCCGACACTGTCGTCTGCTCAGTGATCGGGTCCTGCTCGATCAGTTCACCTTCCTCGTCCTTGATTTCATGCAGTGGGTTTTCAATATCGGTTGCGGAATGGGTTCCTGTCGACAGCAACTGACCAGATGTTCCCCTGTCGACAAGTTTTGTCATTGAAACCTGATCAGTTCCGTCAGTTCCCTCATGACTGTTGCCTACCAGATACACCGTTGGCTCAGTTACTGCCGCCGAAAGGGCAACGTCTTCTCCAATCCCCGCATCAATGACCAGCGAAAATTTATTATCTTCCACTTCGCTGTAATCAAAGCGCGTATTATATTTGCCGACTTCAGCACCATCGCCATTGATTTCAGTCAGAGCTGAAATCTGCTGATTGATATATCCCTTCAGACTATCCATGCTGATTGTCCCGCTGATCTGGGACAAATCAATAACAATGTCGTCAGTACTGTCGCTGTCACCGAGTGTAATGGTAAAGACTTCATCACCATTTAGGCCGCTTATGGGTGAATATTTAGTCCCGAAAGCAGAAATGGCGCCAGTATACTCATATGTATTTTTGCCCAAAGCAACTTCTGTCGTCACATTGCTGGCTTTTTCTCCCACAAAAAGAGTTAGATTTTTCAGATCAAGCCCCTGGACGTAATTTTGAATTTCCAGCATTCCCTGATTATACTTGTCATTGATTGATGCAAGAAGTGAAGAGGGAGTTGAATCTGCCGCCGCATATTCAGCTAGTGTGCGCAGATCTTCCAGGGCTGTATAGAGCACAAACAAGGACTGAATATCCTTGTCGCCATCCGCAAGCTGGACTTCTTTATCGGCAATATTAATGAAACTGCGAAGATTTTTGACCTCGTTGTAACGTGTGCCGAGAGAACGGTCTTCTTCTGTATCCCAGGGAGTGATAATATTGCTGGCCGCCGAGGTCGTGGAAGTGTTTGTTGTACCACTGGAGATGGCCGAAGAGGCACGCAGATTGCTTTTCGCGCTGTAATAGCTCGACAATAAAGAGGTATCAAAAGATATTATCGAAAAATTCGACATTCCTGTCCGTTCTTTCCCTGTGCCCCGCCCTCACGGCGAAATCCATCCCCATATCCTAGGGGCGAATCGTTAACATTTGGTTAGGATTTAAAGGTATCACACCCCCGGAACACTGCCAATAGGACGAATTTGCCTAGTAGAAACCCCTTGAAAAACTGCGCTTTTTCGAACAAACAGTTGCACTCCCCCCGGAACGAACCTATTTATTAACAAATGTCGCAAAATGACCAATAAAATGGATGAAAAATGACCGCGCTGTATTTTCTGGTTGATACCGTCTTTACCCTGTATATCTGGGCCATCATTATTTCCGTCATCATCAGCTGGCTGGTAGCGTTCGGAATTATCAATACCCACAACCAGGTTGTCTACAACATATCCTATATGCTGAATCAGGTGACCGAACCGGCGCTCAGGCCCATCAGGCGCCTGATGCCGGATCTCGGCGGCGTGGATATCTCCCCCATACTTCTGATTATCGTCCTTCAGGTCCTCAAGATATTTATCCTGAGGGATGTTCTTCTGCCCCTGATGATGTAACTTCCTGTTGCTGAAGAAGACCAACACATCGGTTGTCCTGCCCATTCGCCTGACCCCCAATGCGGCGAAGAACGAAATCGGGCCGGTGGAAAAGGATGCCGCCGGCAGTGATATCCTGAAGGCCAGGGTCACCGTCGTCCCGGAAAAGGGCAAGGCCAACAAGGCCCTGATCAAGCTCCTGTCAAAAGAACTTCGGCTGCCCGCCGGGCAGATTTCGGTTGCATCCGGCACCACAAACCGCAATAAACAGATTGAAATATCGGGAGACCCCGATGAGCTTTTTGACCTTATCACCAACTGGATAAAGGACCGATCCAAGTGACTGCAGAACTTATCGACGGCAAGGCCTTTTCGGCCACCCTTAAACAGGACATTGCAAAACAGGTGACGGTCCTGAAAGAAAAACACAATCTGATCCCGGGCCTGGCCGTGGTCATTGTCGGCGAAGACCCGGCCAGTCAGATCTATGTCCGCAATAAAAATATATCCACAAAAGAAGCCGGCATGAACAGTTTCGAGCATCGCCTGCCGGAAGAGACCACAGAAGAGGATCTCCTGGCCCTGGTGGAAAAGCTCAACAATGATCCGGCCGTCAACGGCATTCTGGTGCAGCTTCCCCTGCCGAAACATATAAACGAAAGCGCCGTGATCAACGCCATCAGTCCGGCCAAGGATGTGGACGGCTTCCATGTGATCAATTCCGGCCTGCTGGCCACCGGCGGCGACGCCATCGTCCCCTGTACACCGCTCGGCTGCCTTTTGATGCTGAAAGACAAACTCGGCAATATGAGCGGCCTTGATGCCGTTGTCATCGGCCGGTCCAATATTGTCGGCAAACCCATGGCCCAGCTGCTGCTCAATGAAAGCTGCACCGTCACCATCGCCCACAGCCGCACCCGCAACCTGCCGGAAGTTGTCGGCCGCGCCGACATCGTGGTCGCTGCTGTCGGTCGTCCGGAAATCATCAAAGGGGACTGGATCAAGGAAGGCGCCACCGTCATTGATGTGGGCATCAACCGGGTCCCGAAAGACGACGGCAAAAGCCGCATTGTCGGTGACGTGGAATTTGACGAAGCGGTCAAAAAAGCCGGCGCCATCACCCCCGTTCCCGGCGGTGTCGGCCCCATGACCATCGCCTGCCTGCTGAAAAATACCGTCACCGCCACCTGTCGCCAGGCCGGCATAGATGAACCGGACGTCTGAAAGATCTTTTGATGATTGAAACCTTTCTTGCCGCCTTTGTCACCTTGTTCGTGGTGATCGACCCGCCGGGCATTGCCCCGATCTTTGCGGTCATGACCACCGGGCAGAATGCCGCCTACAAACGCAAGATGGTTTTCAAGGCAACGATTACCGCCACTATCATCCTGCTGATGTTTGCCTTTATCGGCCAGGGCCTGCTGTCCGGACTCGGAATCAGCATGGCCGCCTTCCGCACTGCCGGCGGTTTCATGCTGTTTCTGATTGCCATGGAAATGGTGTTTGAAAAACGCACGGAACGGCGCGAAAAAAAGGCCGAACATGACGATTTTTATGACAGCCTGCATGATGAGCCGGAGGATATTTCCGTCTTTCCGCTGGCCATCCCCTTTATGTCGGGACCGGGAAGCATCGCCACCATCATGCTGCTGATGAGTGAGGCCAGCGGCGACTTTACCCTGCAGGGCCTGACCATTGCCGCCCTTCTAACTGCCCTGCTGTCAACGGTCATCATCCTGTTGCTGGCCGGAAAAATCATGGATCTTCTGGGTCATACGGTGGCCAATGCGATCACCCGGATCCTGGGAGTTATCCTTGCCGCCCTGGCCACCCAGTATATGTTCGACGGTATCAAGGTTTCCTTCCTCGGCGCCTGAAGTACGAACAAACTTTGTTGCTGCGCGATTTTCCCCAAAAGTTGATGATTTTCGTCATATTATTTTTTGTATTTCGCTAACTATATTGACGATCAGCCGCCGTCATTTTCACCGATACAAAAAATAATTCTTTAAATACAAGCACTTATTTCCGTTTCAAAAAACTGGCACGCTTCCTGCAATTGAAAAAGCAAAACTTTTAAAACTGTATCTGATAACGGAGAGTGAAAATGGAAATCTGGACCCTGATCAAAAAAAGCAACCGCGGCAACCCCCTGCTTAAAAGCCTGCCGCTGAAAGAACGCCACAGTCGCCGCCTGCGTCGCCAGCGTCGTTCCTCCCTGGCATTGGCCTGAGACCGGACAGCCTGCCGACACTGAATGAATTTACCACCCGTGACTCCCTCCATAGAAGTCACAATTGCCTGAGAACCTGACCAGCCCGGCCCACACAGCCGGGCTTTTCTTCAGGCGACAAGGTTTGTCGTTGTTCCCTGGTCAGCAATAACCGGATTGTCGGCATTGACTGTCTGGGAAGACAGCACACCCCCATCCGAAGACTGCTGCCCGATGGTAATATCGATCTGGAAACCAACGGAAATGGACAGGGAAACAAGAGAAGGCGCAGATGTTTCATCGTCATCCTCGGCCGGTGCATTAACCGTCACCACAGAGTCCTGGTTTTCCGTCGCCTCGGCAATATCCGTCTTGCTTTCATCCAGAGACAACTGATCCAGGCTTGCCCCGTCTTTCAGGGCGGTCAGGAAATCTCCCAGGATCTTGATGGCAAAAACCGTCACCAGCTTGCGCATCATATTTTCGAAAAAAGCCTGTGCGGAGCGCCGGTGGCCGTGATTACGAAAAGGCGTAAAGTCCTGCTCTTCTGTCTGCTCTGCCTGCCCGTCATCAGTTCCGGCTTCAACCGAGCCGACGTCAGACTGCAAATACTGGCGCCCGACCTTGCTCAGGTTGATCTGAAAGGAACTTCTTTCAAACGGATGCTTCTCCAGTTCGCGGCCTTCTCTGGCGGAATGATGAGAGCGGCCATGATGTGAATGCCCACGGCGGGATCCATCAACAGCGCCGGAACGGGAATGATCAAATGAAAGAGATTTATAACCTGCACCTCCATCGGTACCGGAAAAGGCGGAGAACAGCCCCGCCAATGAATAGCCTGACATAACAATATCCTTCTGATATCTTACTGCAGGTGCTGTTTTGCACCCTCACATCCTTGCAATTGTCCCACAATTCTCACATCTATTGGTTAACGAAACCTTACTGCCCCTGCTGCTCCGGATGAACATATTGTGAAATGCTGCTTTTTTTACTGACAGACCAGCAAAACAGCCGTATGACTGGTGCCCTTTTTCCGGGAACAGGATAATGCATAATACACAGGAAACAATAAAAGAAAGCTGGCTTCGCCAGCGGCTTGCGCGGCAATTGTCGGAACTGCTGCGCCTGTCCTTTCCTATTGTCCTGCAAAGAATCGGGATCATGACCATGGGGGTTGTGGATACCATGATGGTCGGTCATTTCGGCGCAACAGATCTGGGCTACCAGAGTGCCGGAGATATTCCGGTCACCACCATGATTGTTCTGTCGCTGGGCCTGCTGTCAGGCGTCATTATCCTCAGCTCGAACGCCTATGGCGCGGGCAATTCCCGGGAGTGCGGCGCCATCTGGAAAAGAGGCATGCTCTATGCTGGGGGTCTGGGTCTGTTCTTTACCATAATCTGCCTGTTCGGGGAGGAAACACTCCTGCTGCTTGGACAGGAACCGGATATCTCCCGCGGCGGCGGGGAAGTCGTTCTTGTGCTGGGCCTCGGCATGCCGTTCCTGACCATGATGCTGGTCTGTACATTTTTCCTGGAAAGCATCAGCAAGCCCCTGCCGGGACTTGTTATCATGATTGCTGCCAACCTGCTGAATATCCTGCTGAACTGGATGCTGGTTTTCGGCCATCTCGGCTTCGAGCCCATGGGGGCTGTCGGCTCGGCCTGGGCAACAAGCCTGGTCCGGCTGTTTATATTGCTGACATTTATCGGTTACATCTTTTGCATGAAAGAAGCAGACTTCTTCGGCATCAGGGAAAAAGCAGACCTCGGCTGGAAAATATGGGGTCGCCAGCGACAGATCGGTTACGCCGCCGGAATCACCAATGGTGCAGAACATATAGGTTTTGCAGGGCTTTTTGTTTTCTCCGGCTGGCTCGGCGCCGCCACCCTGGCTGCAACCACCATAACCATAAAATTGTTCGGTCTGGCGTTTATGATCGGTATGGGGATCGGCGGGGCGACTTCCGTTCGGGTAGGAATCGCGCTGGGACGCCGGGACCATAATGATCTGCTGCTGGCCGGCAGTTGCGGACTGGGTCTCAACTTCGTGATTATGCTGCCCCTTTCGATCCTCCTGTGGCTCCATACTGAAAGTCTGGCCCAGTGGTTTTCTTCCGATACACTCCTGATCGGTCTGGCGACACCGCTGATTGCCCTCTCGGGGCTGATGCTTCTGCTTGACACCTCACAGTCCATCATGGGGAATGCCCTCAGGGGCCGGCAGGATGTCTGGATGCCAACCATCATCTATTTCCTGTGTTATAATGTGGTTATGGTGCCGCTATGCTGGTATATGGCCTTTCCCCTGCAAAGGGGGGCCGAGGGGCTTTTTGAAGCCGTGATCCTGACCAGCGTACTGGCCGCCCTTCTGGCCGGAGGACGGTTCTATTACCTGTCCTGGCAGGATCATCTGAAAGCGGCTGCCAACGCCGGAACCTGACACCGGACCAGAACCGAGGTGGCTTTTGCATTCCGGCAAAAAACAGATTAGACTGCGTCAAACATAATAGGGTGGTGTGTGCGGGACCATGTTGTATCTACGTTCTATTTTCTTTAATTGCTTTTTCTGGGTTGGTACCCCCCTGATTATCCTGATTATTCTGGCCCCCCTCACCCTGTGTCGGGACGACCGGCCGATACGCCGGGTCATCCTGTGGTGGGCGAATGTCATCGTCTGGATACTGGAACATATTGTCAAAATCCGCATCGAGATCAGGGGACGTGAAAATATTCCCCGGGACAAGGGCTTCATTCTGTGCGCCAAACATATGAGCAACCTGGACGCCTTCATTGCCTTCCGGGAGGCCCCCACCCTGACCGCACTGGGCAAGAAGGAACTGTTCCGGGTCCCGTTTCTCGGCCTGGTCCTGCGCAAGCTGGGCATCATTCCCATCGACCGCCAGTCCGGCACCGCCCACAAGGTGACCCCGGAAGTCGCCGGTATTATTCACGATAAAAAACTGCCCCTGCTGGTTTATCCCGAGGGAACACGCACCCTGGTCGGGGAACGGCGCAAGCTGAAAAGCGGCGCCTGGCACATCCAGGCCGAACAGGATATTCCGGTCATTACCCTGGCCAGCAATTCAGGCCAGCACTGGATGAAACGCAATTTCCGCAAGATCCCGGGAACGGTCATCGCCGAATTCCATCCGCCGCTCCCGCAAGGTCTGGACAAGGATACTTTCATGAAAAAAATGACCGAGGAAATTGTCGATCGCAGCGAAGAACTGATGCAGCCAGCTTAGTTTCCTGAAACATTCCTGTCACCGGGCCTGGGTGCCCCTAATTTCTCCCTTTCCCCCGCCCTGTTTGTTCAATATAGTGGAAAAATACAGGAGTGCCCCATATGTCAAGACATTCACCCCCCGACGTCGGCCGCAGGATCAAAGAGCTGCGGAGCGCACGGAAGATGACCCTGGAACAGCTCGCCAAGGCATCAGGTGTTTCCAAATCGATGCTGTCCCAGATCGAACGCGGCCGCACCAATCCCACTGTCGCCACCCTGTGGAGCCTGACCGCGCCCCTTGATATTGCCCTGTCCGACCTGCTCGACAATCGGGGCGAGGACAGCAAGACGAGACATGAAATCTTGCTGCTGAAATCGCACCAGTGTCCGGAAATTCAGAGCGCGGACGGCAAGTGCAGCCTGCGGATTCTGGGACCCATAGACCTTGTTTCGCAGATGGAATGGTATGAGATGCGGCTGGAGCCCGGCGGCATCCTCGAGTCGGAACCCCATTCCGCCGGCACCCGGGAACATATTACCGTCCTTGAAGGATCCCTGAGGATCAGCAACGGCCTGCACCACCAGGACCTGGAAACCGGCGATACCGCCCGCTATGAGGCCGATATTCCCCATGCCATTGAAAATATTGGAAAAACGAAATCGCGGGCGATGCTGGTGGTCATTTCCGGATAAAACCGAACAAAAATACAATATAGCATATAAATTTTTAATATATTGTATTTTCCGGTATCGTGCTATAAATACCGGCATCTGAAACAAAACCTGCAGGATAACATTGCCATGTCCCGGAACTATATCGATCATCTTTCCGCTGAAATCTCCATCCTGAAAGAAACCGGGCTTTACAAGGCCGAGCGGACCATAACAAGCCCGCAGCAATCGATTGTCCATGTCGCCCAGAAAGGGGATCGGGACCTCATTAATTTCTGCGCCAACAACTACCTTGGCCTGGCCAATGATCACCATCTTGTCGAGGCCGCCAAGAAAGCCCTGGACAAATATGGCTACGGCATGTCCTCGGTCCGCTTTATCTGCGGCACCCAGGATATCCACAAGGAACTGGAAAGAAGGCTGGCGCAATTCCTCGGCACAGAGGATGTCATCCTCTATCCGAGCTGTTTTGACGCCAATGCGGGCCTGTTTGAAACCCTGCTCGGGGAAGAGGATGCCGTGATCTCCGATGCCCTCAATCATGCCAGCATCATTGACGGTATCAGACTGTGCCGGGCCAAAAGGTTCCGCTATGCCAATAATGACATGCAGGCCCTGGAAGATTGCCTGAAGAAGGCACAGGACTGCCGGTTCCGGCTGATCGCCACAGACGGCGTTTTTTCCATGGACGGTATCCTGGCCAACCTGCCGGCGATCTGTGATCTGGCGGAAAAATATGACGCCATGGTTATGGTCGACGACAGCCACGCCGTGGGTTTCATGGGCGAAAGCGGCGCCGGCACGCCGGAATACTGGGGCCTGTCCGACAGGGTCGATATCCTGACCGGCACCTTGGGCAAGGCCATGGGCGGGGCATCCGGCGGCTATACTGCCGCCAATGCGGTTGTTGTCGACTGGCTGCGACAGAGATCCCGGCCTTACCTGTTCTCCAACACCCTGGCGCCGGTCATCGCCGCAACCAGCTGCACCGTGCTCGACCTTTTGAAGGAAAGCGGCGACCTGCGGAAGAAAGTCCATACAAATGCCGCCTATTTCAGGGAGAAAATGGCAAAGGCAGGTTTTGTCCTAGGCGGCGCGAACCATCCCATCGTGCCTGTCATGCTGGGCGATGCGCGTCTCGCTGGTGAAATGGCGGACCGGCTGCTGGAGGAAGGTATTTTCGTCATCGGTTTTTCCTATCCCGTGGTTCCGGAAGGAAAGGCCCGCATCCGCACCCAGATTTCCGCCGCCCACACCACCGCACAGATCGACCAGGCCGTGGAGGCCTTCAGCCGGATCGGCCGTGAACTGGGCGTCATCTAGAGGAGCATGACCATGAAAGCACTGGTTAAATCCAAAGCCGGGGAAGGCATCTGGATGGAGGACATCCCGGAACCCGAGATCGGCCATAACGATGTCCTGGTCAAGGTCCGGAAAACGGCCATCTGCGGCACCGATATCCATATCTACAACTGGGACAAATGGGCGCAGAAAACCATTCCGCTCGGCATGCAGGTGGGACATGAATTTGCCGGCGAGATCGTCGAACTGGGGTCAGAAGTCCAGGGACTTGCCGTAGGTCAGAGAGTATCCGCCGAGGGCCATGTAACCTGCGGCCATTGTCGTAACTGCCGGGCCGGCAAACGGCATTTGTGCCGCAATACCCTGGGGATAGGAGTCAACCGGCCGGGCGCCTTCGCCGAATATATATCCGTCCCGGCCGTCAATATCTGTCCGTTGCCCGATGAAATCAGCGATGACATGGGCGCGATCCTTGATCCTTTTGGCAACGCCACCCATACGGCCCTCAGTTTCGACCTGGTGGGGGAGGATGTGCTGATCACCGGCGCCGGCCCGATCGGCATCATGGCTGTTGCCATCGCCCGTCATGTGGGCGCGCGCAATGTGGTGATTACCGATATCAATGATTACCGGCTCGATCTGGCCCGACAGATGGGGGCCACCCGGACAGTCAATGTCTCGAATGAGAAACTGCAGGACGTCATGACCGACCTGCATATGAACGAGGGTTTTGATGTGGGTCTGGAAATGTCCGGCGTCCCCCGGGCCTTCTCCGACATGCTGGAAACCCTGAATCACGGGGGCAAAGTGGCTCTGCTCGGCCTGCTGCCGGCCAATACCGCTATCGACTGGAACCAGGTTATTTTCAAGGGGCTGGAGATTCACGGCATCTATGGCCGCAAGATGTTCGAAACCTGGTACAAGATGATTGCCATGCTGGAAAGCGGCCTGGACCTCAGCCCGATTCTGACCCATCATTTCCCGGTTGACGAGTTTCAAGCAGGTTTTGATATGATGAGATCCGGCCAGTCCGGCAAGGTGATTCTGAACTGGCAGGAAAATTAATCCTCCCTCTTGACCGGCAGGAATTTAACGTATAAATCAGATGCCGCAGTCGGAGAGTAGCTCAGCCTGGTAGAGCACTACGTTCGGGACGTAGGGGCCGGAGGTTCGAATCCTCTCTCTCCGACCATTTTCCTCACCACCATCAGTGGAAGCCGCCGGCGTTCCTCCACTTAACTTAACATTAGAATTTTATAATTATACCTTGACTATCCCGATAACCTTACCGGATTTTTATTCGAGGTATCTCTGTATTGCAGCAGTACTGGCATCCTTATCTCTTTCTGTTTCTCGCCGTCGCTTCGGTACCGGTTGCTATCCTGCTTCGCCGCTCCCCGCTGGCCAGATTAAGCAAAGGTTATCTGTTTTTTATCGCCGGTACAGTCTCCAATTCCTTCGCGGCCTTAATCCTCTATCTGGAGAAAATTCCGGCCGGGCAACAGCTTTTCATTTTTCTAACCGGCCAGACCTGGCATGCCAACAGTTCTCTCCCCTATCTCGCCTATGCCCCCGGCCTCCTTGCCATCACCTGCGGCCTGTATTTCTGGCTGCCGGCCGTCAACGACATCACCCGGGAAATTGAACAGCGCAGAAACGTCGAGGAAGAACTGGTCAGCCTTTACCGGCATTCCGAACAGCTGGCGGTCAAGGCAGAAGAGGCAAACCAGGCCAAATCCGATTTCCTCGCCACCATGTCGCACGAGCTGCGCACCCCGCTCAATGCTGTCATTGGCTATGCGGAATTTATGCTGCTGCATGATATTCCCCTGGATGAGGCACGCCAGAAAGACTATATCCAGGCAATCCGCAAAAGCGGCCTGCACCTGCTGGACCTGATCAATGACATCCTGGATCTGGCCAAGGTCGAAGCCGGCAAGATTGAACTGACCGCCAGCGAATTCCATGTCGGCTGCATGATGGAAGAATGCCGTGACTTTATCGAAACAATTGCGCTGAAACAGGATATCGGCGTCGAGATCAATGCCGAAAATATTCCCTTCAGGACAGACGTCAGGATTTTGCGGCAGATTGTCATCAACCTGCTGGCAAACGCCATCAAATATAATCTGCCCGGCGGCCGGGTCGGGGCGGAAGCAAAGCTTGTCGGCGACCAGCTGGAAATCACCGTCAAGGACAACGGTATCGGCATGTCCCCCCAGGAACTGAAGAAAGTCATGGAACCGTTCATGCAGGTCGATAACAGCTACAGCCGCTCTGCCGAGGGAACCGGTCTCGGCCTGACCCTGGTCAGTCAGTTCACCTGCCTCCTCAAGGGGAATATCGAGCTCCGGTCGGAGAAACACATCGGTACAACTGCAATCGTCAGAATCCCGCAATTACAGGGCTGATCGGTTACTCTGCCGCAACCCGGTCATGGGAAAAACTCATGCGCACATTAGTGCCGTGACCCGGCGCGCTGTCAATTTCCATTTGCCCGCCCTGAAGTTCCACAAAGGCCTTTACCAGCGGCAGGCCAAGGCCGGTTCCCTGATGATATCTGGTCAGATAGGATTCAACCTGCCCGAATGGCTCCAGCGCCCTCTCGATATCCTGTTCCGACATACCGATTCCGTTGTCGGCAACAGTCACCATGACCCCATCACCGGGCTGGAACGTTCCAATGACATCGACCCGGCCCTTTTCCGCTGTGAATTTAATGGAATTGGTCAGCAAATTGATCAGAATCTGCTTCATCAGGCGATCATCGGCATTCAGGGCGGGGAAACCTTCCTGAAACTTGCAGGAAAGCTGTATTTTTTTCTTTTCGGCACTCTCGCCCAGAAGCCTGATGCATTGCTCGGCGACTTCCTCCAGCCAGACTGTGCCCTCATGAATGACAAACTTTCCGGCCTCCACTTTGGACAGGTCCAGAATGTCATTGATAATTTCAAGAAGATGCCGACCACTTTCATTTATATCCCGGGCATACTCCTGATATTTTTCCCGACTGACCTTAAGATCACCGCTTTGTTTTAAAATATCCGAGAATCCGATGATGGCATTCAGCGGGGTGCGCAGTTCGTGCGACATATTGGCCAGGAACTCCGATTTTGCCCGGCTTGCCCTTTCCGCCTGCAGCAACGCCTTCTGCAGGTTTTCCTGTGCTTCAAACCGGTTCTCAATATGCCTGATCCGGTTCACGGTAAAAATTATCACAATGGTCATCAGGAACAGTCCGCCACCCCAGGCAATCCAGCGATAGGGTTCTGTCATCACCGCAAGCGGCTGCACCCGGCCGGCAATCTCCCAGTTACCGCCGGGCACTTTCATATCCAGCCTGAGGTCCGAACCATCAAAAAGGCGCTCATCCCCATACACCGTAAGAAAACCGCCGTCTTTCATATTTGGCGCCCTGATCGCAAACTGCAAATCGGAAAATTGCAGGGCCGCAGTATATTGAGCAGGTTCTGCGAACAGGTTTTCCATATCGATCAGAAGCGACACAATTCCCCAGAAACCGGAACCGGAACCGGAATCGCCATCGCTGCCGCTTTCCCCTGCGAGGTAAACAGGACCCCGGAGAAACAATACAATATCACCCTGGTAGGATACTCTCGGCCCGTCAAGAACAACTTCTCCGCTATCCCGGGCCTTTACCACCGAGTCCAGTTGATCAGGAAGGTCCTTATAATTCAGTCCCAGGACAGCCTGATTACCCCTTAGAGGGTAGACATGCCGGATTTCAAAATCCCTGGCGATGCCGATACTTTTGATATGGGATTTCTGTTTGAAAATACTGTTGATAAACTGCTCGAGATCGGCTTCCTCAAACTCGGGATAGACAGAGATATAGGACACCAGGCTTCCCAGCAGATAAAGGTCCCTGTTCAGCTGATGTTCAAGGAAAAACGCGACCTCGGCAAGCTTCCGCAGGGTTTCCTGTCGCGCCTCGTCCGTGGCATTTCGTTGCTGCAACCTGTTCGTAATCAGGACTGAGGCCAGAATAAACAGCAAAATAACAAACCCGAACAGAAGTTGCAGGAGAACCTGTCGTCCTTTGTCTCGCTGTCCCAGTGATTTTACATTTTTCCCTGTCTGAATCCCCATTGTCCCCGCACTAACATCCAAAACCAACAGCTGCCCTACCGATTCCCTTGTCACAAAGGAGGCGCAGTTAAATTTAGAGGTCTCTAACAAAAACTCAACAATGTATTACAATTAATTTTGCCGCTGCCGCCACGGGCCGTTCAGGCGACGCTATTACAATGCTTTAATGGAACCCGGTTTTTTCTCCGAAAAGTCACTGAGGAAACGGCACTGACAGGCTTGCTGAGCAATGCCGAAAATTTCTAATGGCAGGAAATTTCGATGCCCCTTTTTTCAAGATATTTCTGATGATATTCCTCCGCCGGCCAGAATTTAGAGGCGGGTACAATTTCCGTCACAACCGGATTGGTCCAGCGACCGGACTGGTCCTGTGCTGCTTTCGATGCCTCGGCCAGGGTCTTCTGCGACTCATTATGGTAAAATATGGCAGACCTGTACTGGGATCCCACATCCGGTCCCTGACGATGCAGTGTTGTCGGATCGTGAAACTCCCAGAATTTTTCCAGCAGCTCGCCGTAACTGATCACGGCCGGGTCATACTCGACCTGCACGGCTTCCGCGTGACCGGTCGTATCTTCACAGACCTTTTCGTATGTGGGGTTGTCCAGGTGCCCGCCGGTATATCCGACCCGCGTTGAGACGACACCGTCAAGCTTGCTGAAATCAAGTTCCACGCCCCAGAAACATCCTGCGGCAAATGTTGCGATTTCTTTTGTCATTTTTATTTCCCCGAACCAGTGCTTAATTATTCTGACAATATTGTTCCATATCAATGGATATATCCTGTTTCGGCACTACATTAAAGCATCCTTTGTCAGCCGGGAACATACTTTATTCTACAGTTTCAATATGTTCTAACTGGATTTAGCAGACCCGGCATTTACAGATGAGGCATTTATTATGAAATTACCCCGGTTTATTCGCCGAAGATCAATAATTGCACTGTTCTCGGCCATGGCTGCCTCGGCAGCGGCGTCAACAACGCCCGCCTGTTGCTGTTAAGGACTTCAGAACAAGACTTATGAACCATCTTCGCGACTTTGTACTAGGGCGCCGGATTTGGGTATTGTTCGTGAATTTCGTTCACGCCCTGCTCCAGGGTATCTGTCCATTCTATATCAAAGGCCGCAATATTTTCCTTTAACTGTTCCATGCTTGTGGCGCCGATAATACTGGCCGTGACAAACGGACGGCTTTCAACAAACTTCTGGGCCAGCTGCAGCAGGGTCAGGCCATGTGCTTCGGCCAGAGTCTTGTAGGCGGCAACGGCATTTTCCACATTGACCTTCTGGTAGCGGTCGGTAAAACCCTGAAACAGTTGCCGGCGGCTTCCTTCCGGCAATGCCCCGTTCAGATATTTGCCACTCAATGTGCCCCCGGCAATGGGGGAATAGGGCAGGCAGGAAACAGTTTCCCGATGGCTGACTTCCGCCAGCCCCTGCTCATAAAGACGGTTGAGCAGGTTATAGGCGTTCTGGACCGACTGCACCCGCGGCAGATCGCGGGTTTCTGCATAGTGTAGGCACTTCATGGTTCCCCAGGGCGTTTCATTGGACAGTCCGACCTGGCGGATCTTACCCTCCCTGACCAGGTCGCCGAGAATGCCAAGTGTCTCCTCCAGCGGTATCACATCCTGCTCCTCGATATGGGCATACCCCCGTGAATCCGTAAAGAGATTCACCGGCCGGTCGGGCCAGTGCAGCTGATAGAGATCCACATAGTCGGTCTTCAGTCGTTTCAGGCTTTGCTCCAGGGCATAGGTGATCTGCTCCCGATTCAGACGGGTAGAATCGACAAAGGGGCGAAACCAGGAAGCATCGGACCGGCCCATAACCTTTGTCGCCAGGATGACCTTGTCACGGGTGCCGCGTTCGGCAAGCCAGGTGCCGATATATTGTTCCGTGCGACCCTGGGTCTCGTCACTGCGGGGTACCGGATAAAGCTCCGCCGTATCGATAAAGTTTACCCCCTGCTCTGTGGCATAATCCAGCTGTTCCCAGGCTTCTTCTTCCGTATTCTGCTGGCCCCAGGTCATGGTGCCGAGACAAACGCGGGAGACCCTGATGTCACTATTGCCGAGAGTGCTGTATCGCATTTTTCCTGCCTTCCATTTTGTTTGTAATACCAACTTATTTGTGACAGATAATTATGACAAGGTCAAAAAAACAGGGGAGGAAAAATCGCTCTTCCTCCCCTTGCCTTATGAAATCAGGATTGCCGCGTCAGGCCTTGCTTTTTTTAAACAGCCCGACAATAAACAAAAGTACGACGGCACCGACTACAGCCGTAATCAGACTGCCGATCAGGCCGTCACTGACCGAGATGCCCAGAACACCGAACAGCCAGCCGCCGAGAACAGCACCGATAATACCCACAACCAGATTGCCGATAAGTCCAAATCCTCCGCCTTTCATCATTTTGCCTGCCAGGAAGCCGGCGACGGCCCCAATGATCAGAAACCACAAAAACTCCATATGAAATCTCCTCAGTTGTTTTTATTTTTGCACCCCTCTTTACCGGCATGCCGGAGCCATTCTACACTTAAATCCCGATAATGCAGAGTCATTTATATTCACCATATTTTTCCATGAAAAAATATCAGCTTGATTTACAATGGCTTATCAACAGCCCGGACCTCATTTCCCGACCGTTGGCCGACAGGCGAAGAAAACGACTGAAAAGAATATACTAGGGGGCCAGGATCTGCATGGCGCCCCCGGCCCTCTCGAGGATGGCGACTCCCAGGATCACCAGACTGACCACCCAGAAAATCAGGTAAAAGATCATCGCCCTTTTGGCCTTCTGTTTTTCATACCATTCCCGGGGACCTATACCCTTGACCAGGAAAACCAGCTTGGCGGACAGATTAACACAGACGATATTGACCGCCAAAAGCAGGGCCGCCCCCTGTGCGGCTTCCATATTGCCGGCACCAATCATAATGCCCAGGGTCGCGCCCGGCGGCAGCAGGGCAACCGCCACCATAACCCCGACCAGGACGCTGGAAATTCCGCTCGCCAGCGACAGAACGGCCGCCGCACCGGACACCAGCGCCAGGGCAATACTGTCAAATCCCACATTAGTACGACTGAGCAGTTCCTGGCTGTCCAGATCTCCGGTCCAGAAGTAGCCCAGACAAATACTGAGCCCCAAGGCAATGGCGAACCCTGTGACCATGGTGCGGATCGACCGCCCCATCAGGTCAAGATCGCCGAGCGCCGTCGACAGGGCAAGGGCCAGATTGGGGCCGAGCAGGGGGGCAATCACCATGGCGCCGATCACCACTGCCACGTTGTTTTCGATCAGCCCGATGCCGGCAACAATGGTGGAAAAAATTACAAGCAGGATAAAACTGTTGGTGATTTCCGCCCCGCGGGAGATATCAGCATAAAGTTCATCACGGCTGATGCCGGCAAAAGGCCTGGATGCCTTCTGGCTTTTTCCGTTTCCCTTGTCCGGATGCGCCTTTTCTTCGGACGGCAATTCAACCGGTCCGGTGTCACGGGGCTGTGGCAATATCGCCTCCACCGGCATAATGACAATTCTGTTGATATGGCTTTTGGTAAAAATATCCTGCAGCCGGTCGGTCACCGTCTGCACATCCTGGGTTTTAACCAGAAAGGCATAGGTTGTGCCCTCCTGACCCACGGGCCAGCTGTCCACAACCTTGTTAATACTGCGGGTTTTCCGGGACACGTCTCCGGCCCCCTCACTGACATGTATCTGAATGATCCGATAAGACATACCGCTTCCCCTTATTCGATGTCACAGGAGTGGCAACAATGATTGTTTTCTGCGTTTGTTTTCTACATTTGTTTTCTGTGCCCAATCATGGGAGACTAGACATGTAGCAGTAATGGAGCAAGAACTAACATGAGCAGATTTGGAAATATCCGGAAGAT
Source organism: Emcibacter sp. (assembly GCF_963675455.1). Lineage (GTDB taxonomy): Bacteria > Pseudomonadota > Alphaproteobacteria > Sphingomonadales > Emcibacteraceae > Emcibacter. The sequence goes on from NZ_OY776217.1 coordinate 749,731, forward strand.
CCTCCCCGCTCTGGAGGAGATGCTGGGAGACCGGCTGTCGGTCGCACAGTCTATCAGGGAACACCACGGCACAAGCGTGACCCACCTGGCGCCGGCCCCGCCCGAAGCGGTCGCCTTTGCCATTTCGACAGAAGAAGTGAGCCGGATTGTCAAACTCTGTCACGATGCGGATGTCCCGGTCATGGCCTTTGGCACCGGCACGTCGCTGGAAGGGCACTTCCTCGCTATCGAGGGCGGTCTCTGTATCGACCTGACAGGCATGGACAGCATTGTCAGCATCCATGCAGATGACCTTGATGTGACCGTCGAGGCCGGTGTCACCCGGGAAGAGCTTAATCATGCCCTCAGGGATCTGGGCCTGTTTTTCCCGATCGATCCGGGCGCCAATGCCTCCCTCGGCGGCATGACTGCAACACGGGCCTCGGGCACCAATGCCGTGCGCTACGGCACCATGCGCGACAATATCCTGGCACTGACGGCGGTGATGGCAGACGGTCAGATTATCCGGACCTCAAGCCGGGCCAAAAAATCAGCGGCGGGATATGACCTGAATGGCCTGTTGACCGGATCGGAAGGCACACTGGGGATTATTACCGAAATCACCCTGAAGCTTTACGGCATACCAGACGCCATGTCGGCCGCCGTCTGTCATTTCGACAGCCTGGAAAGCGCCGTGAAAACCGTTGTCGAGACCATCCAGCACGGCATTCCGGTTGCCCGCATAGAACTTGTCGACAGCCTGCAGATGAGTCTGATCAACAAATATTCGAAACTGGACTATACCGCCAAACCGACCCTTTTCCTGGAATTTCACGGCAGCGAGTTGTCGGTTCGGGAACAGGCCGAAACCGTTGGTGAAATTGCCGCCGGTCACGGGGGCAGCAATTTCCAGTGGGCGACAAAAACCGAAGACCGGAGCAAACTGTGGAAAGCCCGGCATGAAGCCTTCTATTCCGTAAAAACTAATTACCCCGGCAAGGACTATTGGGCCACCGATGTCTGTGTCCCTATTTCCCGCCTGACCGAATGTATCCTGGAAACCTATCAGGATATTGAACGGACAGGGGTAGTGGCCCCGTTGGTCGGACATGTGGGGGACGGCAATTTCCACCTGACTCTGGTCTTTGACGAAAAAGATCCGGAGGACCTGAAAAAGGTGGAAGCCTTCAACGACCGGCTGGTGGAACGCGCCCTGCGCCTGGAAGGCACCAGCACCGGCGAACATGGCGTCGGCATCGGCAAAAAGAAATTCATGATCAGGGAACACGGCCCGGCGCTTGACTATATGCGGGCCGTCAAACATGCCCTGGACCCCAAAAACATCCTCAACCCGGGAAAAATTTTCGATTGGGAAGCAGAAAAATGAGCGATAAAGTGGAAAAAGACGAAGATCAATGGCGGGAAAAGCTGGATGATCTGCAGTTCGAAGTAACCCGCAAGGGGGCCACGGAACGCGCCTTCATGAACAAATACTGGGACCACAAGGAAGAAGGGACCTATCACTGCGTCTGCTGCGGGGCGCCCCTGTTCAGTTCCGCCGTCAAATTTGATTCCGGCAGCGGCTGGCCCAGTTATTACGAACCTCTCGACAGCAGCAATATCACGATCCGTCAGGACATGAGCCACGGCATGGTCCGCGACGAGGTGCTCTGCGCCCGGTGCGACGCCCACCTCGGGCATCTGTTTCCGGACGGTCCTGCCCCGACCGGTCTGCGTTATTGCATCAATTCGGCGTCTCTGGATTTCAAAAAGACAAAATAAAAACGGCCCCCTGAAAAGGGAGCCGCTTGTTCAGAACAAGATGTTCCGTGAAATCAGGCGCGCGCTTTGCGGCGACGGTAAGCAATTCCGCCCAGACCGGCAAGCAGCAGGCCGAACATTGCAGGCTCGGAAACCTGGGGCGGGCGGAAGTCAACCACACCTTCGATGATGTCGTTGGCGCAGCTCATTGTCCAATGAAAGGCGATCTGGGTTGCGCTGGCAAGAGCCGTACCGGACACATCAAAGGCAAATTCCAGATAGTCCTGGGATGTGTTTTTGTTGGCTGTTCCTGCACCACCGATGTTGGTGTAATATTCAGCATCAGGACCATAGGTCCGGCAGCGGCCACTACTCCGGTAGCGTACACATTCACGCTGATCATCCAGCGCCCAGATATGCTCGTTGGCAGAACCACCGGTGTAGCGGACTGTTCCGAACTCATAGGAACTGGAAGAACTCGGGTCATCGATGCTTACCAGTTGTCCGGAATTCGGGTTGTTGGAGCCATTGTTAATGTTATAGGCATATTCCCATGTGGTGTCTTCACCGCTGTTGTTAAACTCGTCATTATTAAACGGTGCGGAACCTGTAGGTTTCCAGGCTGCGGTATCACTGCCGCTCTGTACGCTCATGAACAGGTCCCCGAAATCATATTCGCCGACATGATCGACAAATTCGGTATAAATCCGGACGGTCATCATGCCGTTGTCGGCCCGATCAACAGTCATGCCGAAGACGTCATAATTAAAGCCGCCAATCGAATCAACGCCATAATAGCCACCCTGGGCGGCACCGATATAACCATATTGATTGTTGCCAAGATTATCCGTGATATCATAATCAACGGCCTGGGCTGTCGAGAATGCGGCGAAGGAGATACCCGCAGCCATTCCTAAAGTTTTTAAAATATTCATGACCCACCTCTGTGTTTAAAACACTACTTAATCTATATAATGTTGCTCGTTGCTGCCGAATGCGGCATTTCAACTCTGAATACAATCTGTGGTTTTAATAAGCAATTTTCGTGCCACAAATTCATATCCTTTAAAATCAATAAGTTATCGGAAACACCTGCGAGACTGATTCAAGATTCTGTAAAGAATTCCGACATTTCCGCCTTACCTGTCCCATTTCAGGACATATTGCCCTGCCACCCTTTTGCCCCGGACGGAGATAAATTCCGCAAGCTTAGAGATTTTGTAACCATTGTCAGTCTATTGTCTTTTATATTATTTCTAAATATATGATATTCGTGACCAAATTATTAAACAAAATATATTTGGACCGGGTACGGGGACCAGGAATGGCTGTTGATTTTACAAGACAAAAACTGATTATTTTCGCGGTAATCTTTGGGTTTCTGCTGACAACAGGACATCATGCGCTATCGGCAGCGCCCGGCTCAGGGGCCAATACGGCCTATGAAAAAGCCCTCACCAGCTTCCATCAGGAAAAGTATGAAGAAACATTCATTCACCTGAAAAACGCCCTGAAAGTGGATCCCGGCCATATTCCCTCCCGTATTCTTCTGGCCGAAACACTGATTGCGGCCGGTGATGGCGCCGGGGCTGAAATAGAACTTGAATATGCCCGCGAGCATGGCGCAGACCTTGACAGACTGGTCGCTCTATTTGGCCGGTCCTATATATTGCAAAGCAAATATGACCGCCTGCTGGAAACGGTAAGAAGCGGTAACCGTGACCGGGTGATCGAGACAGAAATCGCCTTCCTGCGGGGTGAGGCCTATTTCGGGCAGCGGAAGCTGGCCAATGCGGACAGAAGCTACGCCATGGCACTGGAACTGACCCCGGACTATCATATCGCCATGCTGGGGCGGGCCAAGGTCGCCTCCGCCCGCAAGCAGTTCGGCAAGGCCATGGAATATATCGACACTGCCCTCGAGAGCCTGACTCCCGATCCAAATGCCTGGATCATGAAATCCAAGATTTATAAAATCAGGGGCTATAATAAAGAGGCCATGGATGCCATCAACGAAGCCCTGGCCATTGATGAAACCCATCTTGCGGCCCGCCTGACCCGTGCGGCTCTCTTTATCGATCAGAGAGACCTGGAAAAAGCCGAAGAGGATGTTGACTATATTCTTGGTGTCATTCCCCAGGAACCCCGCGCCAAATACCTGAAAGCGATCATCAGGGCCGGCCGCGGCAAAGAAGAGGAATCCCGGACGGCCATGAGTGAAGTGGTCAACACACTGCGGGCGGTGCCGGAAGAGGTGATGAACACCAACCCGAGCTATTATTATCTGGCCGGCCTGACCAATTTCCAGTTCGGCAATCTTGACGAAGCCAGGCAGTATCTCCAGGATTATCTGAAGATGGAACGGGACGATGTCAGCGCCATGCGTGTGCTGGGCGCCCTGGAGCTACAGGCCGAAGACCCGGTCGCCGCCAGTATCGTCCTGACTGAGGCAAACCGGGCCCAACCCAATAATCCGACAATTCTGACCCTGCTCGGCATTTCATACCTGGAAATCGGGAATATCAAGAAAGCCAACCGTTTCTTTGAGAATGTCGTCCGGATCATGCCTGAATCCGCCCAGAGCCATACCAATCTGGCACGCGGCAGAATGGCGGCCGGCTCCATGCAGGAAGCCATCCAGAGCCTGATCAAGGCGGAGCAGCATAATCTGGATTCCAGCACGGTAAAACTTCTTCTGGCCCAGGCCTATCAGCGGGCCGGGGAACATGACAAGGCCATCGATATTATCCGGGCGCTCAAGGACAAGGCGCCGGACAACTCCTTTATCAATGAGCTTTACGCCACGGCCGTCGGCTTTGCCGGAAAGCGGGATGAGGCACGTAAATTTCTTGAAAAAGCCATTACCCTTGATCCGGAAAATCTGAATGCCCATATCCGGCTCGCCCGGATGGACGTGGTCGATGGAAAGCCCGATCTGGCCATCCAGAGAATTACGAAAAAGATGGACGAACTTCCCGAAGCCTACAATCTGATGGTGGAGCTCGGAGATATTTACAAAATGACCGGCGATGGCGAACAGGCCCTGTTGTGGTACAGGAAGGCCTATAGCCTCGACAGCAGCAATACCATAACACTGAGCAAACTTGTCGAGATGTTCGAACAGTCAGGGGACATCGAAAAGGCGATTTCTACAGCCGAGGAATTCACCAACAGATTTCCGGAAGACAAAGACATCTATACCATGATCGGCAATCTGCAGATGAAGGCCAACAATCCCAACAAGGCAATAAAGGCCTATGAACTGGCGGTGGAATATTCGATCAATCGCGGCGCCGCATTGATGACCCTTGCCAAGGCCGAACTGGCGATTCGTGACCGTCAGGGGGCGGAAAGCTCGCTGAAAAAAGCCATCGCCTGGGACCCTGAATTGAAGGAAGCCTATATTGCCCTGGTCCAGCTGACTATTGAAGACAAGGACCGGCTGAACGGCCTCGAACTTCTGAAACCTCTTCGTCAACTGACCCAGGGGGCACCAACCGCCGATATTCTTGAAGGTGACCTGCACCTGTCGGCCGGAGACACCAAATCCGCCGAAAAAGCCTATAATGCCGCGCTGGCAACAGGCGACAGCCCGCTTGCCATTCTCGGCCTGTTCAGGGCCTATAAGGAAAGCAACCAGATCCGCAAGGCAATCACCCTGCTGGAAACGTGGACCAATAAATACCCTGAAGATCTGGCCGCCGCCATGACACTTGGCAATGCCTACAAGCTCGGCGATCTGCCTAAAAAGGCCCTTGCCCAGTATGAAGCCCTGCTCACGCGCTTCCCCGGTACGCCGGCAATCCTGAATAATGCCGCCAACCTGCATTATGACCTCGGCAACCAGGATCTTGCACGGTCCTATGCCAGGCAGGCTCTTGCCCAGGCGCCGGAAAGTGTAAATATCCTCGACACCCTGGCCTGGATCGAAACCCGGGACGGCAATCCGGAAACAGCCCTGCCGCTGCTCAGAAAGGCCCTGGTTCTGAATTACAGTGATCCGGAAATCAAATATCATCTGGCCGTCACACTGGACAAGCTGGGGCGCCGTTCGGAAGCCCGGAAAGTGCTGGCAGAGGCCTTACAGTCGGACACAGTTTTCGACGGCAGGCAGGACGCCCGCAAAATTTTCGACAGCTGGAAATAAAAAACACCCTCCGTCCGGAGGGTGTTTTTTTACCATACAGGGCTGATCGTTCCGGACGTCTAGTCGAACGCTTCTTCCCATTTTCCCTTGGTGGACGCCTTGGAGTATTCTGTCGCCCGGTTTTCAAAGAAATTGGTATGTTCAATGCCATTGAGGATTTCATCCATCCAGGGCAACGGATTGTTGCCCACATAGTAGATCGGGCTCAGGCCAAGCTGACTGAGGCGACGGTCGGCAATATAACGGATATAATTCTTGACCTCCGCTGCCGTCAGTCCCTCAATATCGCCAAGCTCAAAGGCCAGATCAATGAAGGCATCCTCATGCTCGACAATGGTCCGGCAGGCGTCTGTCAGGTCCGCCTGCAGTTCATCGGTCCATATCTCGGAGTTTTCCTTCACAAAGGTATGAAACAGCTTGATAATACTATTGGTATGCAGGGTTTCATCCCGGACCGACCAGGTTACCACCTGGCCCATACCCTTCATCTTGTTGAAGCGGGGGAAGTTCATCAGGATGGCAAAAGAGGCAAACAGCTGCAGCCCTTCGGTGAAGGCACCGAACACCGCCAGGGTCTTGGCAATATCCTCTTTGGTGTCCACGCCCCAGACCTGCATATAGTCATATTTGTCTTTCATCTGCTCGTATTTGAGGAAGGCTTCATATTCGGCTTCCGGGATACCCAGCGTATCAAGCAGGTGGCTGTAGGCGGCCACATGGATGGTTTCCATATTGGAAAAGGCCGCCAGCATCATCTGCACCTCGGTGGGTTTGAAGACCCGGGTATAATGACGCATATAACAGTTGTTCACTTCCACATCGGCCTGGGTGAAGAAACGGAAAATCTGGGTCAACAGATGTTTTTCCGTCGGGCTGAGCTTCATGTTCCAGTCCTTCACATCATCCGCCATGGGAATTTCTTCCGGCAGCCAGTGAATGCGTTGCTGGGTCAGCCAGGCATCATAGGCCCAGGGATACTGGAATGGTTTATAGACAATACGTTCCTTTAGCAGGGACATGAGCGGAACCTTCAGACTGAGTAAGTTAAAATTGCAAATTCAATGTTTTTGCCTGCCGGACCATTGGCCGGCAGGCTTCAGGATTACTGGCAGGAAAGACATTCCTCGTAATCGGTGGTTTCCTGAACCCGGGCAAGTCTGGCTTTTTCCAGCGTTGCTGCGCTCGACGCCTCACTGCTTTCCGCCCTTTGGATGGACAGGGAACGGCAGTAATAGAGGCTTTTCACGCCTTTCTTCCAGGCCTGGAAATGAACCTGGTGGAGATCGCGTTTATGCACGTCCGCCGGCAGGAACACATTGATGGACTGGGCCTGGTCAATCATCGGCGCCCGGTCGGCGGCATGTTCCACAACCCAGCGCTGATCCAGTTCGAAGGCGGTTTTGAAAACATCCTTTTCATCCTGGGTCAGGAAGTCAAGATGCTGGACAGATCCGCCGTTAACCGTGATCGCCGACCAGATTTCATCCGTATTCTTGCCTTTGGTCTCCAGCAGGCGGGTCAGGGCGCGGCTGCGCACATTGAACGATCCGGACAGGGTTTTCTGCGTGAAGCTGTTGGCCGCAATGGGCTCGATGCCCGGGCTGGCGCCGCCGCAGATGATGGAAATGGACGCGGTCGGCGCAATGGCGGTTTTGTTGGAAAAGCGTTCCTTCATACCATAGTCATCCGCATCCGGGCAGGCACCCCGCTCTTCAGCCAGCGTGCGGGAAGCGGCGTCCACATGTTCCTTGATATGCTTGAAGACTTTTTTGTTCCAGACCTGGGCCATGACAGATTCAAACGGAATCATCCGGTCCTGCAGGAAGGAATGGAAGCCCATGACCCCAAGCCCGACACTGCGTTCACGCATGGCGGAATATTTCGCCCGCGCCATGCTGTCCGGCGCCCGGTCGATGAAATCCTGAAGCACATTGTCGAGGAAGCGCATGACATCGGTGATGAACAGTTCGTCATCCTTCCACTCATCATATGTTTCCATATTGAGGGAGGACAGGCAGCAGACGGCTGTCCGCTGATTGCCGAGATGGTCTATGCCTGTCGGCAGGGTGATCTCGCAGCACAGGTTGGAGGTCTTCACGCTCAGGCCGGCCAGCTTGTGGTGTTCCGGTGTGGCCCGGTTTACATGATCACTGAACAGCAGGTAAGGCTCACCGGTCTCGATGCGGGCCGTCAGAATACGGATCCACAGATCGCGGGCGCCAATGGTGCGCTGTACGGACTGGTCATGGGGGCTCAGCAGCGCCCATTCCTCGTCATCTTCCACCGCGCGCATGAAGGCATCGGAAATGGCGATACCGTGATGCAGGTTCAGCGCCTTGCGGTTCGGATCGCCCCCGGTGGGACGGCGGATTTCAATGAACTCCTCGATTTCCGGATGGCTGATCGGCAGGTAAACCGCCGCACTTCCGCGCCGCAGGGAGCCTTGGGAAATAGCCAGGGTCTGACTGTCCATTACGCGGATGAAGGGAATGATACCGGACGTCTTGCCGTTGGAGGAGACGGATTCACCAATAGAGCGCAGATTGCCCCAGTAGCTGCCGATGCCGCCGCCCTTGGCAGCCAGCCAGACATTCTCGTTCCACAGGCCGACAATGCCGCTGAGGCTGTCGTCTGCTTCATTCAGGAAACAGGAAATGGGCAGCCCGCGCTTGGTGCCGCCATTGCTGAGCACCGGCGTTGCCGGCATGAACCAGAGTTGACTGATATAGTCATAAAGACGCTGCGAATGCTCCCGGTTATCTCCGTAATAACTGGCTACCCGGGCGAAAAGGTCCTGAAAGGACTCTCCCGGCATCAGATAACGGTCCGTCAGCGTAGCCTTGCCGAAATCCGTTAAAAGCGCGTCACGTGACGGGTCTATTTCAACCCGTGAATGGTCCTTTACCTGAACCGCATCTGTAAGAACTGAAACCGACACTATCCCACCTTTAAAATGCTTGAAACCCGTCATCCGATTCGCCCAATGTATCCTATAAGCCATTCCCCCGAACGACTTCAGAACCAGAATCCGGGTCAAAAAAATTCCCGACTAAGAAGGTATTGCGCATTGTAAATGGCAGGTTGGAAAGCTATGATTTGATTGGTCAGATTATGGTTAATTTCTGCTATGACCTTATAGAATAAAAGCTTTCTGCTCCGTTTCCCCTTCGCATCACCCTCGACACAAGATATGGTATTTACACCCCCGCTTCTTGTCAATAACTAGTATTTCAAACTTTTCTCTTGACTGTCATTTTTATGTAAAAAACGGCTGTATATAGTTAATTTTGCAGAAAGAAAAAAATCACATCGACGGCGAATTAAATATTCCGGTCGATGCAAAGGTGATGTCAACTTTTACCGGCAGCAAAGGGACTCGGGTCCGAGGGGGCAGATCAGCTCTCTTTTCGCGGCTTGGCCCTGCGGGTGGGAACTGCCGTCAGGGGATCGTCCGGCCAGTGGTGTTTGAGATATCGGCCGCGCATGTCCTTCCTCACCTCTTCGTAGCTTGTCTTCCAGAATCCCTCAAGATCCTGCGTCACCTGCAGGGGCCGGCCGGCCGGTGACAGCAGATGCACCACAAGCTTCACCTGACCGTCAAGTACCGCCGGCGTCTGCGTGACCCCGAACATTTCCTGAAGCCTGACCGCCAGCACCGGTGGATCCTGCTCATAATCCGGGGCGATATTTGATCCGCCGGGTACAGACAGCGTGGCCGGGGCAAGCTGGTTGACCAGCTGCTGTCCGGCCCATCCGAGATAGAACGAGAGAATTTCCCCCATCTCAAGTTTTTTCAGATCATCCCTTTTGCGCATCCCCTGCAGGTAAGGCGCCAGCCAGACCTCCAGGTGATCCAGCAGTCCCTCCTCGGTCAGATCGGGCAGGTCCGCCTCCGGCCGGTGACGGCGAATGAAATTGACCCGCTGGCACAAATGCCGGCTTTTCTTATTCCACGGAAGAACATCGGTACCCGATTGCCGGACATATTCAATCAGTGCCGCGAGGACCAGATCGGGATCCGCATCCCGCACCCGCTGTTCCGACAAGACAATGTTCTCAAGCTTCCTCTGCCGGCGGGCCTGCACGGCCCCGGTGGCCTCATCCCAGGAGACAGTTTCCTCTTCTGTAATCCGGTCGGCAAACAGCTCTTCGATTTCCGCCAGATCAAGGGGCGCGGCGAGAAAGATACGGGCATCCCTGTCGCCCCGGTCCAGGCTTGCCACCGCCAGATAATCCTCCATGGACAAAGGATCCTCCGGGGAAAGGACGGCCCCCCGGCCATTGGCGAGCAGAAACTGTCCCTTACGCTGGCGGGCCGGAGACGACCGCTGCCGGTTTGCCGCCAGCCGGTCCGGATAGGCCAGGGCGATGCAACTGCCTGCACGGTCACGCCGGACAGGATCATTTTTCCCAAGTCCGAATTCCCGCTGCCAGGCCTTTGACTGTCGAGCGATCCTCTGCACCGCCGGCCAGTCGGCTCCGGAGCGCCGTGCCCCGGCTTTGTCGCCGGAGGACAGTTGTTCCATAATCCCAAGCCGCAAGCCAAGGTCAGCTTCCCTCGTTCGCAGAATATCCCGCTCGGCAAATAAAGCCGCCAGCAGCACGGCCGTGGCGCCAAGCCCTTTCTGCCGGGCCCTGAGAACCATATGGGCCAGCCGGGGGTGCATGCCGGGGGCCGCCATGTCACGGCCATGCGCGGTCACTCGGCCCTGACGGTCCAGTGCGCCAAGCTGGAACAACAGCTCCCGTGCCTCGGCCAGCGGCGCCTGTTGCGGCGGATCAAGCCAGCGCAGGGCGGCAGGATCACTTACCCCCCAGCAGGCCAGCTGCAGCAGCAGGGGCGCCAGGTCCGCCTGCAAAATTTCCGGCGGCGAGAAGGGGATAAGGCTGCGGTGGGAGGCCTCGCTCCATAACCGGTAACAAATGCCGGCCTCAAGACGTCCTGCGCGGCCGGCCCGCTGGTCCGCCGCCGCCCGGGACACCCGCAACGTTTCCAGGCCGCTCATACCGGTGCTGACATCATATTTCGGCAGACGCATGAGGCCGCTGTCAACCACAATGCGAATACCCTCGATGGTCAGGCTGGTTTCGGCGATGGAGGTGGCCAGCACAATCTTCCTCTTGCCCGGTGGTGCAGGTTCTATGGCCCTGTCCTGGTCGCCGGTGCTCATCATGCCGAACAGCGGACAGACCAGAATATTTTCGTCCTTCAGGTCGCGGGCAAGCATTTCCGCCATCCGCCTGATTTCACCGGCGCCGGGCAGAAAGGCCAGAATACTTCCCTTTTCCTGATCGACGATTTCCCGGATTTTAGCGGCCATCAGCGGCTCAATCCGCTCTTTCGGGTCCCGGTCCAGATATCTCATCTCAACCGGATAACTGCGGCCTTCGCTGGTGATCACCGGCGCATCGTCCATCAGGGTTGCAACCCGCGCCCCGTCCAGCGTCGCCGACATCACAATTATTTTAAGGTCTTCCCGAAGTCCCTCCTGACAATCCAGAGCCAGGGCCAGACCAAGGTCTGCATCGAGGGAGCGTTCATGGAACTCGTCAAACAGAATCATGGAAATGCCCTCCAGCGAGGGATCATCCTGAAGATAGCGGGTGAGAATGCCTTCCGTCACTACCTCGATACGGCTGTCCCGGCTGATCCGGCTTTCCAGCCTGACCCGGTAACCCACGGTCTGGCCGATTTCCTCTCCCAGAAGATCCGACATGCGATGGGCCGCCGCCCGGGTTGCCAGCCGGCGCGGTTCCAGGATCAGTATCCGGCCGTTTGCGGCCAGTCCGCTCTGCAAAAGCGCCAGTGGCAGGACCGTGGTTTTCCCGGCCCCGGGCGGCGCCTGGACCACGAGCCGGTTTTGCGTCCGCAGGCTTTCGATCACATCCGCCAGAATGTCCTTTACCGGCAGGTCTGTCAGTCCTGCGATATCCTTGTTCCCGGCCATGTCTGCTTAAATCCACCCGTAAGAAAATGTTGCTGTTTTTTTGTTCGGGGGAATCGGACCCGACGTTTTCCATCCGTTCCCTTGATATATCAATTGCTTACCCCTGGCCAGCCCGGAAATCATCCGTCACACCCCCCAAATTACCTGCCGCAAGAGACCCCTTTAATAGAATTTTATCCTGTAAAAACAGGATATGTGAAAATTTTTCCCGTTGCCTGAAATACGGTTAATCACTTGATAATATTTTATTTTTTCCATTTTTCAAATCATCATTACGGCAATTAACTGTCTCCCTCCGCATGTAAAAACTTGCTTTTTCCAGTGCCAATCGGTACGAATATGCCCGGATACAGGGTTTACTGCAGAAACTTTATTACAAAAATCACATTCTGCGGATACTTAAACGACCAGTGCTGAAAGCGTGACTTCACTTGCTTAAGAAAGTGAAGCAGCGCCTTTCTGCCTTTGGCATGCCGAAAATATGTTCGTAATATATTTCCGGCAGGCCATGGGGCCAAAAAAACGCGATGTCTTCCCTGCCTGACATTAAGTAAGGGCGCGGAGGCGGTTTTGGCGGCCTGTATTTGATTAATTTGAGGAGACACAGAGAAGATGACCCATCAGGTGCCATTAAATAAACAGGGTCTGCCCGAAGCTCAGGGATTGTACAATCCTGCCAATGAGCATGACGCATGCGGTATCGGTTTTGTTGCCAACATCAAAGGCAACAAGAGCCATGACATCGTCAAGCAGGGCTTGCAGATTTTGCTGAATCTGGACCATCGTGGCGCTGTTGGCGCGGACCCTCTGGCTGGCGACGGTGCCGGCATCCTGATTCAGATGCCTGATGAGTTCATGCAGAAAGAAGCCAAAAAAGCCGGTATTTCCCTGCCGAAGCTGGGGGAATATGGCGTCCTCATGGTCTTCCTGCCCCATGACGAAAAAGTGCGCAGCAAAATCAAGGCCAAATTCGAGGAACTGACCGCCCAGGAAGGCCAGAAGTTCCTTGGCTGGCGCGATGTGCCCACCGACAATTCAAAATTCAGTGACGGCGTCAAGAAAACCGAACCCTATATCGCCCAGGGTTTTGTCGCCATGGGAACCAACTGCGACACAAACGCCGATTTCGAACTGAAACTTTATATCATCCGCAAACAGCTCAGCAATGCGGTTATCGAGATGGAAGACGATACCAGCTTCTATTACGCCAACAGCTGTTCAAGCCGCACCGTGCTCTATAAAGGCATGCTGCTGGCCGGCCAGGTGGGTGAATATTACAATGACCTCAGCGACCCGGACATGAAGTCCGGCCTGGCGCTGGTGCATCAGCGTTTTTCCACCAACACATTCCCGACCTGGAGCCTGGCCCAGCCGTTCCGCATGATCTGCCACAATGGCGAGATCAACACCGTGCGCGGCAATGTGAACTGGATGGCCGCCCGTCGCTACAGCATGGAATCCAAAATCCTCGGCGACGATCTCGAAAAGCTCTGGCCGCTGATTCCCGAAGGCCTGTCCGATACCGCCTGTTTCGACAATGCACTGGAACTGATGGTCGCCGGTGGTTACGACGTGGTCCATGCCATGATGATGCTGGTGCCCGAAGCCTGGGCCGGCAACCCGCTGATGGATGAACAGCGCCGCGCCTTCTATGAATATAACGCCGCCCTGATGGAACCCTGGGACGGCCCGGCCGCCCTGGCCTTTACCGACGGCTTCCAGATCGGCGCCACTCTGGACCGCAACGGCCTGCGTCCGGCCCGCTATCTGGTGACCGATGATGATATGGTTATCCTCGCCTCCGAAATGGGCGTCCTGCCGGTACCGGAAGAAAAAATCGTCCAGAAATGGCGTCTGCAGCCCGGCAAGATGCTGCTGATCGATACCAAGGAAGGCCGCATCATTTCCGACGAGGAAATCAAGGCGAGCTATTCCGGCGCCCACGACTATCAGGCGATCCTGGCCAAAACCCAGATCAAGCTTGAGGACCTGCCGGCCGAAAGCGCGCCGCAGAACACTACCGACGTGCCGCTACTGGACCGCCAGCAGGCCTTTGGTTATTCCCAGGAAGACATGAAACTTCTGCTGCCGCCGATGATCACCAGCGGCCAGGAAGCTCTTGGCTCCATGGGAACGGATACGCCGATTTCGGCTCTGTCCGACAAGGCAAAGCCTCTGTACAGCTATTTCAAGCAGAACTTCGCCCAGGTCACCAACCCGCCGATCGATCCGATCCGCGAGGAAGCGGTGATGTCACTGGTCTCCTTCATCGGCCCGAGGCCGAACCTGCTGGATCTGGATGTGTCCGGTTCCAACAAGCGTCTTGAAGTACGCCAGCCGATCCTGCTCAATGAAGACCTGGAGAAAATCCGCACCATCGGTGACATTCCGGACAATAATTTCCGCACCATCACCATCGACATTACCTATGACGCCAAGGACGGCGCCGCCGGCATGGAAGCGGCCATCGACCGCATCAACCTGCTGGCCGAGGTTTCTGTGATCGAAGGCGACAATATCATCATCCTGTCCGACCGCAATGTGGGACCGGACCGGATTGCCATTCCGGCCCTGCTGGCCACTTCCGCCGTCCATCATTATCTGATCCGCAAGGGCCTTCGGACCTCTGTCGGTCTTGTAGTGGAAACCGGCGAAGCCCGCGAGGTGCATCATTTCTGTGTGTTGGCCGGTTATGGCGCCGAAGCCATCAACCCTTACCTGATCTTTGAAACCATCGATTCCATGGCTGGCCAGCTGCCGGAAGACATGGACGCCCCGACCGCCCACGCCCGCTATATCAAGGCTGTGAGCAAGGGTATCCTGAAGGTCATGTCCAAGATGGGTATCTCCACTTACCAGTCCTATTGCGGCGCGCAGATTTTTGACGCCGTCGGCCTGAACAGCGAATTTATCGAAGAATATTTCACCAACACCAAAGGCGCCGTCGAAGGTGTCGGCCTGAGCGAAGTAGCCCGGGAAACCGCCATGCGCCATCAGGACGCCTTTGGCGACAGCCTGATTTACCGCAAGGCGCTGGATGTGGGCGGAGACTATGCGGTGCGCCTGCGCGGTGAAGCCCATATGTGGACATCCGAATCCATCAGCTCCCTCCAGCACGCCGTACGCGGCAACAAACAGGACGACTACGACAATTTCGCCAAAATGATCAATGATCAGTCTGAACGCCTTCTGACACCGCGCGGCCTGTTCAGGATCAAATCCGTCGGCAAGGCCATCCCGCTGGATGAAGTGGAATCGGCCGTCGATATCGTCAAACGGTTCGCCACCGGCGCCATGTCCTTTGGCTCCATCAGCCGCGAGGCCCATACCAATCTGGCCATCGCCATGAACCGCATCGGCGGCAAGTCCAACACCGGCGAAGGCGGCGAGGAACCGGATCGTTTCACCCCGGACCGCAACGGTGACCTGCGTCGCAGCGCCATCAAACAGGTGGCCTCGGGCCGCTTTGGCGTGACCACTGAATATCTGGTCAATGCGGACGACATCCAGATTAAAATGGCCCAGGGCGCCAAGCCCGGCGAGGGCGGCCAGCTGCCCGGTCACAAGGTCGATCCGGTGATCGCCAAAGTCCGTCACTCGACCCCGGGTGTCGGCCTGATTTCACCGCCGCCACACCATGATATTTATTCCATCGAGGATCTGGCGCAGCTCATTTACGACCTGAAGAACGTCAATCCGGAAGCCCGGATCAGCGTGAAACTGGTGTCCGAAATCGGTGTCGGCACCGTGGCCGCCGGCGTGTCCAAGGCCAAGGCCGACCATATTACCATTTCCGGCTATGACGGCGGTACCGGGGCCAGCCCGCTGACCTCGATCAAGCATGCAGGATCCCCGTGGGAGATCGGCCTGGCCGAAACCCAGCAGACCCTGGTGCTGAACCGGCTCCGGGACCGTGTCGCCGTGCAGGTGGACGGCGGCCTGAAAACCGGCCGCGATGTCATCATCGGCGCCCTGCTCGGCGCCGACGAGTTCGGCTTTGCCACTGCGCCGCTGATTGCCTCCGGCTGTATCATGATGCGCAAATGCCATCTGAACACCTGCCCGGTGGGTATTGCCACCCAGGATCCCGTCCTGCGCCGCAAATTCACCGGCACGCCGGAACATGTGATCAACTATTTCTTCTTTGTTGCCGAGGAAGTCCGCAAACTGCTGGCCGAAATGGGTGTCCGCAATCTGAACGACATCGTCGGCCGGTCCGATCTGCTGGACAAGAACGATGCCATCCGGCACTGGAAAGCGGACGGGCTGGATTTCACCAACCTGTTCCACAAGGTACCGGCCGAGCCGGGTGACAATATCTTCAATTCCAAGGGTCAGGAACACAAGATCCATGACATCCTGGATCGGAAACTGATTGATCAGGCCAAGGACGCTCTTGACGGCGGCAAACCGGTCAAAATCGAAACGCCGATCAGGAATACCGACCGGACCACCGGCGCCATGCTGTCCGGCGAGCTGGCCAAACGGTACGGCTTCAAGGGTCTCGAAGATGACACCATCCATGTAAAATTGCAGGGTACTGCCGGCCAGAGCTTCGGCGCCTTTGTCGCCAAGGGCATCACCTTGGAGCTGGAAGGTGAAGGCAACGATTATGTCGGTAAGGGCCTTTGCGGCGGTCGGCTGGTGGTCTACCCACCGGCGGTCAGCAAGATCGTGCCTGAAGAAAGCATCATCGTCGGCAACACGGTGCTGTACGGCGCCATCAGCGGGGAATGTTATTTCCGCGGCGTCGCGGGCGAACGTTTCGCCGTGCGCAACTCGGGCGCCATTGCCGTTGTTGAAGGCGTCGGCGATCACGGCTGTGAATATATGACCGGCGGCTGTGTGGTCGTCATCGGCCCGACCGGACGCAACTTTGCTGCCGGCATGAGCGGCGGTATCGCTTACGTGCTGGATGAAGCCGGTGATTTCGATCGTCGCTGCAACCTTGCCATGGTCGACCTGGAGCCGGTTCCGGCCGAAGACGCCATGGCCAAGCTGGCTCACCAGTCCGGTGAGCTGGAAGGTCACGGCCGGGTGGACGTACTGCGCAACAATATGAACGGCAACGACCGGGAACGCCTGGTCACCCTGCTGGAAAACCATGCCCGTTATACCAACAGCAAGCGGGCCCGGGAGATACTCGACAATCTGGACGAATATCTGCCCAAATTTGTTAAAGTCATGCCGGTGGAATACCGTCGGGCGCTGGAAGAAATGGCTTCCGCCCAGACGTCTCTTTCCGCCTATCAGGAACAGGGAGCATAATCATGGGTAAACCTACTGGATTTCTTGAAATCTCGCGTCAGGACCGGACCTATGCCCCTGCCGGTGACCGTGTTCGTCACTATCAGGAGTTTGTCAATCCGCTGCCGGAAAATGTGGTGGTGCAGCAGGGCGGTCGCTGCATGGACTGCGGCATTCCCTATTGCCACACCGGTTGCCCGGTCAATAACATGATCCCGGACTGGAATGACATGGTTTGGAACGAGGACTGGGAAAGTGCCCTCGACACCCTGCATTCCACCAACAACTTCCCGGAATTTACCGGCCGCATCTGCCCGGCCCCCTGTGAAGCGGCCTGTACCCTCAATATCGAGGATATGCCGGTGACCATCAAGACCATTGAGTGCGCCATCATTGACAAGGGCTGGGAAAACGGCTGGGTCAAACCGCTCGTGGCAAAAGAAAAAACCGGCAAGAAAGTCGCCGTTGTCGGCGGCGGTCCTGCCGGCCTTGCCGCGGCCCAGCAGCTTGCCCGGGCCGGTCACAATGTGGCCGTTTACGAGAAAAACCGCCGGGTTGGCGGGTTGCTGCGCTATGGCATTCCCGACTTCAAGCTGGACAAGACCCTGATCGATCGGCGCGTGCGGCAGATGGAAGAGGAAGGTGTGACCTTCTGGACCAGCATGACCGTCGGCGAAGACATTCCCGGCCAGAAGCTGGTCGACCATTATGACGCTGTCGTCCTGACAGGCGGCTCCGAACATCCGCGCGACCTGGCGATTCCGGGCCGCGACCTGAACGGCGTCCATTTCGCCATGGAATTCCTGACCCAGCAGAACCGCCGGGTCTCCGAGGAGCCCCTGGGCAATGAACGAGACATTCTGGCTGGCGGCAAGAAAGTTGTGGTGATCGGCGGCGGTGATACCGGTTCCGACTGTATCGGCACCTCTATCCGTCAGAAGGCCCTGTCCGTGACCCAGATTGAAATCATGCCCAAACCGCCGGTCAAGGAAAACAAGGGCCTGACCTGGCCCAACTGGCCGATGAAACTGCGCACCTCATCTTCTCAGGAAGAAGGCGCCGACCGGGACTGGAGCGTCAATACTGCCGAATTCATTGATGACGGCAACGGCAATGTGGCCGCTCTCAAATGTTACAAGGTAGACGCCAACTTCCAGAAAGTGGAGGGCAGCGAGTTCGAGATCGAGGCAGACCTGGTATTGCTGGCCATGGGTTTCACCAACCCGGTCAAGGAAGGCATGCTTGAAGAGCTGGGCGTCGAGCTCGACGGTCGGGGCAATGTCCGGGCCGATACCAACCAGTATCAGACCAGCCAGGCGAAAGTCTTTGCCGCCGGCGACATGCGCCGCGGCCAGTCCCTGGTGGTGTGGGCCATCCGCGAAGGCCGTCAGGCCGCCCGCGCTGTTGATGAATATCTGATGGGGTCAACCAAACTGCCCCGTTAAGAATCTGAATTCTTGATCGTTAAATACCCAATATCGATCAAACACTGGGCCCCGGAGATCACTCTCCGGGGCTTTTTTCTGGTGATTGGCACACTATATATGACCAGCAACCGATGTATTAGTCCTTGGAGGCCCCGCAGACACATGATATAGGCAAGTCATGACACAGAACCCGGAAGACAAACTTACAGGCCTTGAAATCAAGCTTGCCCATCAGGATCAGCAGATCCACGACCTGAGCGACATGGTCACCCGGCAGTGGCACGAGATCGATCGCCTGAAGAAGGCGCTTCAGAAAACCGAAAGCCGCCTTAGCCTGCTGGAAGAAGACGACAGCGACACCGGGAACGCTCCAGCTTATGAAAAACCGCCTCATTACTGATGGCTAGAGTACCGACGGATTGAGAGTATGACAAAAAAACTGGCATTTATCGGACTGGGTGTCATGGGCTATCCCATGGCCGGACATCTGCAAAAAGCAGGACATAGGGTCACGGTCTATAACCGGACCACGGACAAGGCGGAGATGTGGTGCCGGGAGTACGGCGGCGACATGGCCGCAACCCCCTGTGACGCCGCCCGGGATGCCGATATTGTTTTTGCCTGCGTCGGTAACGACGATGATGTCCGCTCCGTTACCCTGGGAAAAGAGGGCGCCTTTGCCGGCATGAAACAGGGCTCTGCCTTTGTCGATCATACCACCGCCTCGGCCAGTCTTGCCCGGGAACTCCAGCAACTTGCCACTGACGGCGGAAAGCTGTTTCTGGATGCGCCGGTGTCCGGCGGCCAGGCCGGTGCCGAAAACGGTGCCCTGACCATCATGATCGGCGGCGATGCGGCAGCGTTCGAGACAGCTGAGCCTGTAATGGATTGTTACGCCCACAAGATGAAATATCTTGGCGTTGCCGGCAGCGGCCAGATCGCCAAAATGGCCAACCAGGTCTGTATCGCCGGCGTGGTCCAGGGACTTGCGGAAGCCCTGCATTTCCTGCAGGCCGCCGACATGGACGGCGCGGAAGTCATCGAGGCGATCTCCAAAGGCGCCGCCCAGAGCTGGCAGATGGAAAACCGTTATGAAGCCATGCTGAAGGGCGAATTCGATTTCGGATTTGCCGTCGACTGGATGCGCAAGGACCTGGCCATCGTGCTGGAGGAAGCCCGCCACAACGGCGCCAGCCTTCCCCTGACCGCACTTGTGGACCAGTTCTATGCAGAGGTTCAGGATATGGGCGGCGGGCGCTGGGATACCTCCAGCCTGATCGCCCGCCTGAACAGAAACAGACAACCGGAGAAAAGCAAATGACCGACGCCGTGAAAAAAATATATGGTAACCAGTCAGGTTCCATAATGGCAGCCATCAAAAAGGGACTGCGCCGCAAATGTCCCTGCTGCGGCCAGGGCCGTGCTTTTGCCGGATACCTGAAGCTGTCAGAGGAATGTTCTGTCTGCAATACGGCGCTTGGCGAGATCCGGGCGGATGATTTCCCGCCGTATCTGACCATTTTCATCGTCGGCCATCTGGTTGTGCCGGCATTGCTCTATGTGGAAGCCACCTGGCATCCCGAAACCTGGGTCCAGATGACATTATGGCCGATCGTCGCCCTGATGCTTTCCCTGACCCTGCTGCCGCTGCTGAAAGGCGGTGTGGTCGGACTGATGTGGGCACTGGGTCTGAAAGGGGACGAACAGCACTAGGGGCTGTCCGTCTTTCTATCGTACCAGCCGGCCCGTCCTAATTGGCGGGTTTGCGGAATTTCAGCGTAAAGCGGTCACTTTCGCCGATTTTCTTCATTTCCTCATGATGCGCCGGGTCACCGGCCAGTCTTGGCGGCAATGTCCAGACGCCTTTTTCGTGGTCGCCTGTGTCTTTCGGATTGGCGTTGATCTCGGAAGAGGCTACGAATTCAAAACCCACTTCCTGTGCCACCGCCTTCACCTCCTCAGGATTGATATAGCCGCTACGCTCTTTCGGATTCATTCTCCGGTGGTCCGTAATACCGAAAACCCCACCCGGCTTGAGCGCCTTGAAGGCTGCCGCCAGCACGGCTTTTTCATGTCCGCTCATCGCCCAGTTGTGATAATTGCGGAAAGTCAGGACCATATCCGCGCTGCCCGCCGGGGCAATGTCCAGATGAGCCGGCGGATCCAGCACAGTCATGACCGCCTTGCCGTAAAGATCGGGATGGGCCGCCAGACGATCATTCTGCGCCTTCACGTTCCGTTTCACATAATCACTGGTGCTTTCTGGATCGTAGGAGGCCCCATAATACATGCCCTTGTCCCGCAGGTAGGGAGCGAGAATCTTCTGGTACCAGCCACCGCCGCCGGGAACAAGTTCCACCACGGTCATGTCGTCCCCGAGGCCAAAGAATTCCAGTGTCTCCTTTGGATGACGATATTTGTCCCGGGCCTTGTCCTCATCGGACCGGTGATTGCCGGCGATCACCTCGTCAAGCGTCATGGCAGAACCGGCCGACGCGCCACCAAACGCCAGCAAGGTTGTTGTCACCAGAACTCCCAGAATTTTCTTCAGTACAGTTTTTTCCGCTGTATATCGCATTTTCATTCCCCTGTTATCAGATTGAATTCCCTCTTTATACGTCAGGAAAATATCATCCGTTCATCAATTATTTGTGATCTTCAGTACCCGCAGACCTAATGATCAGAGACCTCGAACTGTTCAAACAGGTCGGTCTCATAGGCCAGCCCCTCTCTGGTCAGAACCACCTGCACAGGAAAAGCAGATCTGATCAGACCCTTGCGCTCCAGGGCCGTCCAGACCTTCTCGTTTTCAAAACCGCTGGCATCCCGGGCCGAAACAACATAGTCCCCGATATGCACATGATCACCATGGGCGCGGGGCAGGAAAGCAACCGTCACCTCGCCTGATTCTGCATCAAAACTCCCGCTTTCGGGATGGCGGGCAAGCTCCTGAAAAAGAGCCAGTGTCTTTTTTTGTAACGCATTGAGTTTTATCTGTTTTTTATTCATATCCATTGATCCCGGGCGGCTCGAAGCCGCTGCTTTCTTAACTTTCCCTTGCCAAAAAGTTGACAATTAGTTAAAATTTGACTAAATTCGGCCCGAATCGAGCGAAGCTGCATCGCACAAAACTGTATGAGTTTTAATTTAGAATTTAAGTTGCAGCAATTGAATTCCGGAAATTTGGCTTGACCCGGAATTCGCGAGGAAACTGCCTAACAAAAATAATTACGATTCATAGTTGCAAGGCACGTCAGAAAATGGGTTTCGTTCAGGTGTTAACCTGTACGACTGTTGTTGTGCGCGAAATTGTTAGGCAACCCTGTATCCGGGTAATTCGGATGGAGAGTTGTTATGAAGAACTTTAGAGTTATTGCAAGTTTATTGGTCCCGGTCGGAATTATGCTTTCCGTTACCGGTGTCTTTCTGGCCACGCAATCTGAAAGTGAAGCTTCAATCACCCCGGCTGTGGTGCAGCAAAGCACACTGAGCGTTACCAAGGCGGTAACCTCACAGGCCCCTCGTGATCTCTACAGCCAGCTCGATGAAATCAACATTCCTTCCGAAGAATTCCGCTGTCTGGCCCAGGGCATCTATTTTGAAGCCCGGAGCGAGCCCTATGAAGGACAGGTTGCTGTGGCTTATGTCATCATGAACCGGGTCAAGGACCGCCGCTATCCCGACAGTATCTGCGGCGTGGTTTTCCAGAATGAACATATGCGCAACATGTGCCAGTTTTCCTTTGCCTGTGACGGCCAGTCAGACAATCCTTATGAAATGACCTCCTGGAAAGTGGCTGTCCAGATCGCCCAGCGTGTTCTGACCAACACCTACAGCGATATCACGGCCCGCTCCACCCATTATCATGCCGACTATGTCAAACCGCGGTGGGCCAGCCACCTGCGCCCGACCCTGCAGGTGGGCAAACATATCTTCTACCGGGAAGAGTCCTGAACGGCGGCAGACCTGCGTCTGCTGCCTCTATCTTCCTTCTGGTGCAGAAGTTGCTTGAAATTTTCCCAAGTTCGATTAATTTGACCTATGTCAATGTGAAGAGATTCGCAGGGCTGGTATAAGACTCAGTATTGGAGAAGGAAGAATAATGACGAATATCCTTACGTTCGCTGGTAGCGCATTTCTGGCATTGGTTCTGCTGATTGCCATTTTGCTGACAGGTCCCGACCTGTTACTGCCGGCCACATTCATGATCGTCACGGTTTTTGTGGGCTGGTTATGTATTTATGTGGTGAGTGGCATTTTAAGCAGCCGCAGTAAGGCCGTCAAAGATTGGGAAGCCCGGCATCCCGAGTAATTCCCTTTCCTCCACAGATACCCTGAGTACTTAAGCCCTGATAAGTACTTTTACTGAAGCGTCCTGTCCTTGTGACAGGACGTTTTTTTTATTTCGCAATGTTCCGGTTTCAATTCTCAGGCTCTTCCGGTCTTTGTTTGAATTGCATCCAATATTAACCTTTTGTTAACCCTTTAAGCCCTAGCATGGTTGCAAGGAGTGGGCCTTCATGTCGCATATGTTTATCAATCATTTTGTCGTTACAAACATGCTTTCCGGATGCCATATGCCGGAGAGCGGGATATGAGTTCCCCGCTGAACCCGATCTCACAGGCACAGGAAGCCATCAATAGTCTGTCAAATACCTACCTGGACTGGACCCGTAGCCAGTTAAAGGACATGTTCAATCTTATTGAAAGATATGAAGACGGACAGAAAAGCTTCAACGCCGCCATCCTTGAGCAACTCTTTGACCTGTCCCATAATATCAAGGGCATGGGCGGAAGTTTTGGTTATCATCTGATGACCGATGTGGGCGGATCGCTCTGTTCCTATCTGCACCGCATCGAGCAGCCGGAAGCCGCCAGTTTCAACGTGATCAATGCCCACATAAAGGCCATGGACCTGATTGTCAGCGACGATATCACCGGGTCCGGCGGACATGCCGGACAAAAGCTGCTCAGCCAGCTCCATAATATGATTGAGAAATCCCTGACGGCGGCCTAGTCGTCTGCAAACGGCCCCTCATACACCCCGAAGCTCTGCCATTTATCAATGCCCCCCCTGTTCTCAAGAAAATTCAGCAGGCTGGAAACAGGCCGGCGATCATAGATCTTCTCCGCATCGTTCATCAGAACAAGCGCGGACTCCTCCATATCCAGCCCCGGACGGTGGGCGCGTGAACTGACCATTGCCACAAAGGCATTGGCGACCGCGACAATACGGGCGGACAGCAGGATATCCTCGCCGGACAGGCCCTTGGGTATGCCGGAACCATCCCAGTGCGCTCTGATCTGGCGCAGGGTTTCCACAACCGGGCCTTCAAAATCGAGCCCTTCCAGCATATCAGCACTTTTCTGGATACTTTCCCGGACGGTCATCAGTTCGTCGGAAGACAGCTCACCCGGCCGGGTCAGTACCTCGCGTGGCACCAGAATCTTGCCCAAGTTCATCAGGGCGCCGGCAATCTCCACCGTCTCGACGGTCACTTCATCACAGTTCATTTCGCGGGCAATGGTACCGGACACTTCCGCCACCCGGGCAGAATGATTGGCGCTGAACGGGTCCCGGCTGTCGATGATCATGGTCAGGGTCTGAATCAGGTTCTTCAGCGCCTGTTCGCGCCGTTCCCGTTCCCGGACCAGCTGGGACAGATCTTCCATCACCATCAGGACGCCCCGCTCCATCCCCACCTTCAGCGGCAGATAATCAGCCTTGAGGGTCACGCGCCCCTCGTCACGGGTGACAATGGTGGAAACCGCCCTGTCCTCGTCCAACACTTCCTGGCAATGGGCAGAGGCTTCCCGGGCCGCCGCCGGCTCCAGCATCTTTTTCAGGGACTGGCCGATGATATCGTTGCGGTCCATTCCCAGTTCCTTCTCGGCCTGGCGGTTGGCAAAGGTGTAGTGGCCTTCATCATCCACCGCCGTGATTGAGGTCGGCTGGCTGTCGGTCACCACTTCCATGAAATGGCTGAGCTTTTCATATTTTCCGGCCAGAACGCGCTGCCGTTCGGCTGCCTGGCTGACCCGGACCGAGACACCGTGACGCCAGATCAGCAGGAGAAGAATGGTAACCGTCAGGATAATCAGACCGGAAATCCACAGGATATTTCGACGGCGCGTCTCCACGCGGCCAAGCACTTCGGTCGAATCCACGGTGCGCACCAGGTTCCAGTCCGTGCCGGAAATTTTGCGTCCGGTCACCAGAACCCGGTCCCCCTCATAATCCACCCGTTCGGCAAACAGGCCCGGATTTTCCAGAACAAAGGCTGCCGCCAGGGATGGGGTGGATTCATCCAGCAGGAAGGTCATGGGGGCATTGATGTCGCCGGACTTCATCATGATTGGCGACAGATATTCAACCACACCGGCACGCTCACGCACCAGGTATGTCTTCGCCGTCCGCGACATATCGCCGGGTTGGTTAAGTTTTTTATAGAAGCCCTGATCAAGAAGGCGAATCCCCACCGCAAAGCCGATAGCTGTCGAATCTTCATCTTCCTGTACGCCGTAAACCGGCGCAACAAAGGCGATGACCGGCTGGCCGTTTTCCGCCGGGTAGGGACCGTAGACCAGCGGCCTGGTGCCGGCGCCGGCTTCCATGTAGGCCGCAACAGCCCGGGTCACCGACGGCATGTCAGAAGTGGACACCAGAATCTGGCCTTGGGCATTGGTCAGGGCAAGACCGGCCACTCGCGCCACTTCGATAGTGGCGCCAATGTCGCGACTGTCTTCCCCGCGCGGCGGCACAAAACCGTTGCGAAGCGCATGGCCCTTCAACTGGTTCCCCAGATATTCCATCTGGGCAAGCTGATCATCCGTGCGCTTGCTCCGGTCTTCCGGCATATCCGCCACACCGGCAAGATATATCCTGAGAGCGGCATTTTCAGTGAGCTTTTCGAGGGAAGTCGTCTGCTCGGCAAGCCATTCTTCAATAGCCGCCTGACGGCCGGCCAGAATAACCGACATCTGGTTTTGCCAGATTAGCTGGTCCCTGTCTTTTTCCGCTTCGGCAAACCGGAAAGCGAAGACCATGGCAGCAACAGCAGCCGCCAACACCAGAAGGGAAACCGCTACCCCTGCACTCCTGACTTTCCAGAATGAATTTTCCGCCATTTTTCCCGCTCTTTAAGATTTGGTAACCATAAACTGATAATTTTCGATCTCAGGGCCCGTTCCTTGTCAATTATCAGCTATCACTGATGCAGGATGCAAGCCATTAATATTTAAAGTTTTTACCATAACAGGATTAGTCCGACCATGCGCCGGCGCAAGTTTTTTTTCACTTTTGTCTCTTTGTTTATATTTTTGCCTGCGACATTTCTGTCCACATCCCTCCAGGCCAGGGAAAACGGCCTTTTCGGTTCCCGGGAGATCATGAGCCGACAGCTCGCAGCCTTTAAAAAATGGAACGGCATGATTGAACGCCATGAAGCCGAAGTCGAGCCGGGCCGGAAGCGGAAGGGTCCTTGCCGGGTCACCATCAATTTTCGCTGCCCGGTCGATGAATGGAACGATCTGATCGCCGGACTGAAAAACAAGGACCTGTCGCTGCAACTGGACCAGATAAACCGGCATATGAACAAAGCGCCCTATATCACGGACATCATCAACTGGGGTGTCAAGGACTACTGGGCAACCCTGCGCCAGTTTTTCACCAAGGACGGGGACTGTGAAGATTATGCGATTGCCAAATATTACAGCCTCAAGGAACTTGGCGTTCCCGCCGAGAATATGCGGATCGTCGTCGTACAGGATACAAACCTGGATGTGGCCCATGCCGTACTGGTGGTCTTTGACAATGAAAAAACCTGGATTCTGGACAACCAGATACAATATGTCGTGCAGGAAAAAACCATCCTGCACTATAAGCCTCTCTATTCAATAAACGAAAAGGCCTGGTGGCTTCATCGTATGTAGAATCATACGAAATTTTAACTAAATGCGATATATTCTGATCACAGTTTTAATCCAGAGCAGGTAATCCGGATAAATGTTGCCCGAAAAGAGTACTGCATATGCGGAAAGCTCCGCCACGCCCTCCCAGGTGGACGAGCTGTTCCAGAAAACCCGGTCCTTGAGAAGACATCACAAGGACTACCGGGCAATACATCTGCAATTTTCCCTGCTGGACCGCATGCACAAGCAGCCGGTTCATCGCCGCAATATTGCCACCGCCTTCAATCCACTGATCCAGAAATACGACGGCCACCTGTACTGGAACGATAACTTCGATCTGTTTTTCCTGTGCAAGGATGCCCCGAGCAGTGTTCTCGACCGGGCTATCCTCGACGCCCGCCGGGCTGTCAAAAGCAGCCCGGTCCTGAAGGAATATCTGGATGCCGGGCGGGACACCGAACTTTGCGACTGGTTCAATCTTGAAGAGGATTTTGATAAATTTTTTGCCTTGGTCGAGCGTCTGCATAACGGAACCCCGGAAGAAGAAACAACAAAACCGGCCGCTTCTCCTCTGAACAGCCTGCAGCAGATGGTAAAAAATCTGGCCCGGAAGGAAGAAAAGGATCCTCCGGCCGCAATGGCGCCGGCCAAACCAACCACGCGCCCCAAGTATGAAACCATCTTCAAACGCGAAGAAATACCGCCCATGGGACCGATGGAGCTGGATAAACTGGAGCGCAATCTCCAGAATATCGAGATGGCCAGAATGATTTCCACCCAAGACGCCTGTGTCATTGTTGGCGATTCAAACCCCCAGACCGTCTTTACCGAGCTTTTTGTGTCGGTGGAGGAAATCAGCAAAAAGATCCTGCCGGGCTATAACCTGCTTGCCGATAAATGGTTGTTCCAGAGACTGACCCGTACTTTTGACACCAAACTCATGGGCCTGCTGACCGAAGGCTTCGGCGATCCCGCAGTGGTACGCAGCATTAACATCAATGTGGATACGGTCCTGTCGAAGGAATTTGACCGCTTTGTGGAGGCTTACAGAAAAATTACATCACAACCGCTGATTCTGGAAATGAAGCTGTTTGATGTTCTTTCCGACGTCAGCGCCTATTATGACGCCCAGAAAAAGCTTTCCGGATTTGCCTGGAAAATCTCCATCGACGCCATGGACCTGCAGTCCATCGGCATTCTGGACCGGCGCCTGCTGAACGTGGATTTTCTGAAAATTTACTGGCGCAAGTCCTATCCGCGTCTTCTGCAGGATCAGAACCGTCGCCAATTACTGGAAGCCCTGAAGAATCACGGCCACATGAGGATTATCCTGTGCCATTGCGACAGCAAGGAAGCTGTCCGCTTCGGTCAGGAGATCGGTATCCACATGTTCCAGGGACATCACGTTGACAGGTTACTGGGCAAATAACCTAATAGTCTGCACCAGCCTCTTCAAGCCGGCGGATAATATTCTGCCGCCTCATATCCTTTGCGTGCTGTAACGCGGTTCGTCCGGAATAATCCTCAATCATCAGATCGGCATCATTTTCCAGCAGCAGCTCGACAACGGGTACCGCATTGGCGCGCACAGCCTTCATCAGCGCCGTCTCGCCATTTTTATCTCCGAGGTCAATGCCGGCGCCATATTCAAGCAACTGGGCAACTGTTGTTTCGTCCCGCTGGCGGGCTGCGATCATCAACGGCGTTTCCCCGGTCTTGTCCAGATCTAGGTCCGGTTTGGCGCCGCTCTGCAAAAGATAGCTGACCAGGGCCGTGTCCTTGCTGGTTACCGCAATGATCAGGGGGGTGGAACCGTCATCATAGTCGCGGGTATTCACATTGACCCCTTTTTCGATCAGCATTTTGACTTCGCGATAGTTCTGTTCCTTGACCGCCTTGAGAAAATTATAGGCATCCGAATAGGCCGCGGCAGACTGGGGGAACAGACAGCTCACGGACAGCATCAGCCAGATCCCGGTTACAAGTGCGGTCCAATTCCTTCGTACAGTCATTCGAAACTCCAGCCTTCCATTCATCCCGTTCCCACTCTATATAGATACATGTGTAGAATATTTGAAGGCAAAAGAAAACACAGCCATGGTAAAAAGACAGACTCCCGGCTCCCCGGAGCGAAAATTTTCCCTGCCCCTCGGGCTTATAGCGGCTATTGTCCTCGCCACGGTAACGGCAATCTGGCTGATTTCCGTCATGGCCGGCCGGCCGCCGGCAAACACGGCGCAGGAAAATGCCAGAGCCCTGATCGGCGGCCCCTTCACCCTGATCGCAGAAGACAACCGGACAGTAACGGAAAAGGACTTCGCCGGAAAATATATGCTGATCTATTTCGGCTATACCTTTTGCCCGGATGTCTGTCCGACAGAACTGCAGACCATGTCAACGGCACTGGACATGATCCCGCAGGACAAGCTGGATAAAATCGCCCCGCTTTTTGTCACCGTGGATCCCGAACGGGATACCGCGCCGGTGATGAAACAATATGTCGCCCTTTTTCACGACCGGCTGATCGGCCTGACCGGAACGATTGAGCAGATTAATGACATGAAAAAGACCTACAGGGTTTTTGCTGAAAAAACAGAGGATACCGGCGCTTCGGACTATCTTGTGGATCATACCTCGATCATTTACCTGATGGACGGCAATGGCGAATATCTCAGCCATTTCAGTTATGGCACCACACCGGAGGAAATGGCCGAGAAACTGACAAGGCTGATTCCCTAGGACGAATATGGCGGCTGATATAAAAAACGCCCCTTTCTGGCAGACCAAAACACTGGCCGAAATGGACCGTGACGAATGGGAAAGCCTGTGCGACGGCTGCGGCCTGTGCTGCCTGCACAAACTGGAAGATGAAGACAGCGGTGAAATTGCCTATACCAACGTGGCCTGTCGGCTCCTGGACCATGAAAGCTGCCGGTGCATGAACTATTCCATACGCGAGATCCTTATCCCTGACTGTGTGGTCCTCAGCCCGGATCAGGTTGCCGAGTTTAACTGGCTGCCGCCGACCTGCGCCTATCGGCTTGTTTCCGAAGGCCGCGAGCTGTTTCCCTGGCATCCCCTGGTTTCCGGCGACAGGAATTCCGTGCATACCGCCGGTATCTCCGTCCGCGGCAAGGCTGTTCACGAACGGGACGCCCTCGACCTGGAAGACCATATCATTGACTGGAACATTCTGGATAGCGCCGATGAAAGCAAGTGACCAGACACTGCCGCTGCAGAACGGGGAAACGCTCGACATTCTGTTCCGGTCCCATCCCCGGGCCCGGCGTCTCAAGTTGCGTTACGATTCCGTCCGCAGGGCGGCTGTTGTCACCCTGCCGCCTGGTGTTTCTGAAAAATCAGGCCTCGATTTTGCCCGCAGAAACAGCGACTGGCTCCAGGAACAGCAGAAGGCCTTTGCCGGTCAGGAATTCCTGTCACCCGACAACTTTATATCCTTCCTCGGCCATGACCATCTGATTTTACACCAGCCGGACGATGCCGGCCGGGTCCGGCGGGAAGACGGCCGGATCATTGTCGGCGGACCTGCCGGGGGCTTTGAAGTCCGGCTGCTGAACTGGCTGAAAAAGCAGGCCCGGATACGGCTCGAACAGGCCGTTGAAGAAAAAACCGGCCTTCTGGGTGTCACCTGTCACAAAATCCGTATTGGCGATCCGGGCAGTCGCTGGGGCAGTTGTTCATCACGAAAGACACTGTCCTTTTCCTGGCGCCTGATCATGACACCGGCGACAGTCTTTGACTATGTGGTTGCCCATGAAGTGGCCCACCTCAGGGAAATGAACCACAGTCCTGCCTTCTGGCGGGAAGTTGACAGGCTGGTCGACCACGCCACAATATCCCGGCGCTGGCTGAGACAGCACGGTCCGCAACTCATGGCCCTGCAGATTTGCGGAAAATCACCTGCCGACTAGCCTGCCGGCGCCAGAAGCACCAGCATCTCGGCAAGCATGACCGGGCGTTCCTGCCCTTCCCTGTTCATCACTACGGAAAAAGTGGCCAGAATGGTATTGTCCTTGCGATGGTCTGTTTCTGTAAGCTTTATCATTGCACGAACCCGTGAATCCACCGGCACGGGAGAGGTAAACCGCACCTTGTTGAGCCCGTAGTTCAGGCCATAGCGAAGACCGGTGATGCTGATCAGGCCGTCAAAAAACTGCGGCACCAGGGACAGCACCAGATAACCATGCGCAATGGTCTTGCCGCCCGGCATCTCTGTCCGTGCCCGCTCCACATCCACATGGATCCACTGGAAGTCACCGGTGGCCTCGGCAAATTTATTGATACGGCTCTGGGAAATTTCCATCCATCCGGAGGTTCCGATTTCCCGACCGAGATAATTGTCTAGTTCATTCGCAGTTATAGTAAGGGTCGGCATTCCGCTGGTCCTGTTATTGCTGGATCAAAGGTTTTTATCACCCCTGCCTTATACAAGTGTTATTTTTGCTTTCACTTTTATATTTATTTGTTGTCAGGTTTATTCCTGGGGCTGACATTGGGCGTCACCAGAGTAGCATCATTTCTGTCAAGGGACACCCTGACCATAAAGTTTTTCCAGATTCTTGCGGGCGTCCCGCCCCCGGTCACCGTCTTCATTGAGGACGCATCATCATTGCCGACCCAGACCCCGTTGACCATATCCAGGCCGGACCCGATAAACAGCGCATCCTTGTAGCCCTGGGTGGTTCCGGTCTTGCCGGCCACGGGGAAATCCATCCGGGCCGCCTTTGCCGTGCCCTCGGTCACAACCTTTTCAAGCATATGCTGCATGGCATCTACCGTTTCCGGCGACAGTACCTGTTGCGGAAAACCGGGCATATGACGGTATAATATCTGCCCGGCGCTGTTCTGGATTTCCACGATGCCGTAGGGCACAACCTTGTAGCCGCCATTAAAAACCGTCGAATAGGCCGCTGTCAATTCCAGCAGGGAAACCTCGGACGTGCCGAGGGACATGCTCGGTTCCTCCACAATCGGAGTCGAAATGCCGAGACGCCGGGCCATTTCCGTCACGGTACGGCGATTTATTTTTTCAGCCAGCTTGACCGCAACCGTGTTGATGGACCTGGCGAAGGCGGTCTCCAGTGATACCTGCCCCAGATAGTCGCCGGTATAGTTTTTCGGCTCCCAGCCATCCAGGATGACCGGGGAATCCCGCATGATCATTGACGGCGAAAGACCGCGTTCCAGCGCTGCCAGATAGACAAAAATCTTGAAGGCGGAACCAGGTTGACGCAGGGCCTGGCTGGCGCGGTTAAACTGGCTTTGCACATAGTCACGGCCACCGATCATGGCCCGCACCGCCCCGTCCGGATCCATGGAGACTAGTGCCGCCTGGCTGGCATTTCGGGTCACACCTTCCCGGTCCATAATCTGCTGGACGGCACCGGCTGCTTTCAGCTGGGTCTCAGGCTTCAGGGTCGTGTAAACGATCACCGGTTCCGTCGGCTGGCCGATCAGCCCGGGCACCTGTTCGAAAATCCAGTCGGTAAAATATCGCAAATCGCCGCCGGCTGTCTCACTGGCGATATCCACACTTGCCCTTTTGGCCTTCTCTGCCGTACCAGGCTGAATGAAGGAAGCATCGACCATATTATCGAGCACCTCTTCGGTTCTCTGGTAGGCGCGCTGCAGATCCTTCAGCGGTGAATAAAGAGCCGGGCCCTTGAGCATTCCCGCCAGCATCGCCGCCTCGGTCAGGCTGAGCTTCCGGGCATCATGCCCGAAATAGGTCCGGGCGGCCGCATCAAGCCCGTAGGCGCCCGACCCGAAATAAACACGGTTTACATAGATCGCGAGAATCTCCTGCTTGGAAAAATTCATTTCCAGCCAGAAGGAAAGCAGCAGTTCCTGGATCTTGCGCTTGGCGGTTTTTTCGGACGACAGGAACAAGTTCTTGGCCAGTTGCTGGGTAAGTGTGCTGCCGCCTTCCACCAGCCCGCGACTGGTTACATTTCTGAATACCGCCCGCCCCAGACCTCTGATATCCAGGCCAAAATGGTCAAAAAAACGCCGATCCTCGGTAGCAACCAGGGCCTGTATATATTCGGGCGGGATCTCCTCCATCTCCAGCCAGTCGCCATAAACATTGCCGTAGGACGCAAGAATGTCGCCGTCCTGATCAAGGATCATTACGGTATCGCGCCCCGGCGAGGCGACAATGTCGGAAATATCCGGCAGGTCGTGGGCATAATAGAAAGTAACCGGAATGAGCAGGATCACAGCCCAGGTCAAGACAACCATTAAGCCATAGAAAAATCTGGCCAGCCCCCGGCGTTGCGGTTTTGTCCCGGAGGGGCGGGCAATCCGGGATTTGCGCGAGCCCTTTGCAGACTTTCTGCCGTTACCTGACGGATGTTGTTTATTTTCGGAGGACATTCAATGATCTACCTGATGCGGCTTTTTCTGTTGGCACATCTTATCGGGAATTATGTTGATTTACAGGAAATTCTTCGATCATTTCAACTGTTGAAAATCAACTTCGGCCTGACGCGTCGCGTGATTCGCTTCTGCATATGCCCGGAAATTACCCTCATAAGTTTATATTGCTGCACCGCATCAGAATATAAGAATATTACTAAAACGGTCGTTTGATTGAAACAAATCTCCGTAAAAAAATATTGTCTTGATTCCGTCATAAAAGCTGTTATTCAGCGCGGACTTTCAGTTCTGCGTATGGTTAATTTTAAAACTCTCAGATCAGGACTCTATTACTAATGAATGTGCATCTCAACCGGTTGGCCCGGGAATTGGCCAATGACAACATTCACTTTCTGGAAGACTACCTCATCCGCCAGGGATTGCCAAATCCGCGCATCCTGAAGAATCCGGGTCTGGATATTCTGCCCTGTCAGAAAATACGATACGCTTATCAATACTGGAAAACCGTACAGAACGACCTCAACGCCGTTCCGTCCAGGGCTCATATCAGGCCTTCCGGATTGGGCATTGCGCTGGGCAACATCTGTCTGCTGGAACCATTGAATGAAGGGCGGGACTATAGATATCGCCTGTATGGATCAAATATCGCACATCTTTCACGATATGATCTGCAGGGTCTGACCATGTCAGAGGTTCCCGGCAAATTTCCCGGCAGACAATTCAGCGATTACGAATTTCATCTTGCGGTCTATCAATGTTGCCAGGCCGAGGCCACACCCTATTATGTTGAATATACAAGCCTGGCCAGTCAGGGCAAGGCTCCCTGGTTGTGGCGGCGGCTCACATTGCCGCTCGCCGATGACCGGGGCAATGTCACCATGCTACTGAACTGCCTGTCGCCTGAGCCGCTCCGTGCTGACCTGGTGCCGGACAACGACGGCGATCAGAAGTCCATCGCCTGAAAGGATTCGCCGCCGGACGCCTGAAATCAGACATCAAGGTTGGCCACATTGAGGGCATTGTCCTGGATGAATTCCCGGCGCGGCTCCACCACATCCCCCATCAGCTTGGTGAAAATCTCGTCCGCCGTATCGCCGTGGTCCACTTTCACCTGCAGGAGAGTGCGGGCTTCCGGATCCAGGGTGGTTTCCCACAACTGGTTCGGATTCATTTCACCCAGCCCCTTGTAGCGCTGGATGGAAAGTCCCTTGCGCCCGTAGGACAGAATCACATTCAGCAGGTCACTGGGCAGAGAGACTGTGTGCCGGTCTTCCTTGCGGGTGATTATCGACGGTGTCGCAAATACCTCCCGACGGTCACGAGTGGTTTCATCAAGACGGCGGGCTTCAACGGATTCGATAAAGGCACGGTCAATGCGATAAACATCCTTGATGCCGCGGATCTCGTTTGTGAAAATCACACCGCCCTCTTCCGGGTCAACCCGGCCCTGCCAATTGTCTTCTCCTTCTGACGCCTTGACATTCATCCGGTCAACCACGTTGGAAATGGCGTCTTCCGCTCCCTTGCCTTCAAACAGAATCTCGGGATTAAGACCGCCAACGAGGGCCAGTTCCTCGACCAGTTCACGGTTGTATTTCAGCGGCACGCGACCCAGTGCCCGGCAGGTCTGCCGGACATTGCTGACCAGATCGACCAGGTCATTGCCGGCAATCTGCTCGCCGTTGCCGAGCACCAGCGTCATATCCTCCAGCGACTGGTTGATCAGATATTCCTCCAGTGCCGGATCGTCCTTGAGGTACACCTCCGACTTGCCCCGGCTCACCTTATAGAGCGGCGGCTGGGCGATATAGAGATAACCCTTCTCGAGAAGTTCCGGCATCTGACGATAGAAGAACGTCAGCAGAAGTGTGCGGATATGGGCGCCGTCCACGTCAGCATCGGTCATGATGATGATCTTGTGGTAGCGCAGTTTTTCAATATTGAAATCATCCCGGCCGATGCCGGTGCCGAGCGCCGTGATCAGGGTGCCTATTTCTGCAGAGGCCAGCATACGGTCAAACCTGGCCCGCTCCACATTAAGGATTTTACCCTTGAGCGGCAGAATCGCCTGATTGCCCCGGTGCCGGCCCTGTTTGGCGGAGCCGCCGGCGGAATCACCCTCCACCAGGAACAGTTCAGCCTTGGCCGGATCGCGTTCCTGACAGTCTGCCAGTTTGCCGGGCAGGGAGGAAATATCCAGCGCGCCCTTGCGGCGGGTCAGTTCACGGGCCTTGCGGGCGGCTTCACGGGCGGCTGCGGCCTCGACGATCTTGCCGATGATATTTCTGGCGTCGGAAGGATGTTCCTCGAACCATTGGCTGAGCTTTTCATTAAGCAGGCTCTCGACCACCGGACGCACCTCGGAAGATACCAGCTTGTCCTTGGTCTGTGAGGAAAATTTCGGATCCGGAACTTTTACAGACACTACGCAGGTCAGCCCCTCACGGGCATCATCACCGCTGATGTTGACCTTTTCTTTTTTGGCAATACCCGTTTCGTTGGCGTAATTATTTATGGTCCGGGTCAGGGCCGCACGGAAGCCGGCCAGATGGGTGCCGCCGTCGCGCTGGGGAATATTATTGGTGAAGCACAGTACATTTTCATGATAGCTGTCGTTCCACTGCAAGGAACATTCAAATGTAATACCGTCTTTTTCCCCACTTATGGTAATGGGCGCCTCTATCAGGCCGTTTTTCGAGCGGTCCAGATATTTGACAAATTCGGTAATGCCGCCTTCATAAAAGAGCTCGACCTCAGCCGGTTCGGCATGCCGATGATCCCGGATCACAACCCGGACCCCGCTATTGAGGAAGGCCAGTTCCCGGAACCTGTGTTCCAGCCGGTTAAAATCAAATTCGATATTCTTGAAGGTTTCCACAGAAGGCAGGAAGGTCACTTCGGTGCCGGTCTGACCCTTTTCCGAATCCCCTGTAATTTCCAGATCACCAATAGCTTCACCGCGCTCGAAACGCAGGAAATGCTCCTTGCCGTTCCGCCAGATCTTCAGTTCAAGATAATCAGACAGGGCGTTCACAACGGAAACCCCGACGCCGTGCAGACCACCGGAAACCTTGTAGCTGTTCTGGTCGAACTTGCCGCCGGCATGAAGCTGGGTCATGATCACCTGGGCAGCGGAAACACCTTCTTCCTCATGAATGTCCACCGGTATGCCACGTCCGTTGTCACGAACGGATACCGACCCGTTTGCGTTCAGGGTAACAAGTACCTTGTCGCAATAACCTGCCAGGGATTCGTCGATGGCATTGTCGGACACCTCGAACACCATATGGTGCAGGCCTGAGCCATCCTCGGTATCACCGATATACATGCCCGGCCGCTTGCGGACCGCATCCAGACCCTTCAGAACCTTGATGGATCCAGCGCCATAATGTTCTGCGCCTTCCGCTGCATCCTTGAATTCCGTTTCATCTGACATCCGATATTTCCCTCATCTACAGAGCAAAAGCATACTAACGGCTTTCGCTGTTCTGGTTATCTTCATTTATCCGGCCTTCGTCCACCCGGTACATTACTGCCCGGTCACCAAGGCTCTCGAACAGGCTGCGGTCGGTTCCGGTCATCCAGACCTGGGACCCGATAGCCCATAATTCATCAAACAGTGACGCCCGGCGCAGCTCATCCAGGTGAGCCGCCACCTCGTCCAGCAACAAGACAGGTGCGGCACCGAAATGCAGCGCTGTCAGGCGGGCACTGGCCAGGGTAATGCCGATCAGCAGCGCCTTCTGTTCGCCTGTGGAACAGAGTTCCGCCGGCATATCCTTATCCACATGGCGGACCAGAAGATCCGTACGGTGTGGTCCGGCGAGAGTACGTCCCGCCCGGCCGTCCTGAAGACGCATGCGGGTCAGTGTTTCCGCATATGTCTCTTCCACCTCAACCGCCGGTCGCTCCCGGAGCGCACTCTCCAGCTCTCCGTCCAGCGCCAGATGCGCCCGGGGAAAGCATGAGGTGGTCACCTCTATAGCGCCCGCCAGATGGTCCAGTGCCTGCAGCCGCGCCGCCGCAACGGCAACACCATGTTCTGCCATCCGCGCCTCGAGGGCAGACAACCAGGCCCCGTCGCCACAGCCGTCCGCCAGCAGCCTGTTCCGGTCCCGCATCACTTTCTCAAAGGCATTCACCTCCCGGGTATGAGCCGGATGGAAACCGGCAACAATCCGGTCAAGGAACTTCCGCCGCCCGGAGGCCGCTTCCAGAAACAACCTGTCCATTTGCGGCGTCAGCCAGATCACCTGCAGAAAATCACCCAGCACAGCCGGGCCGGAAACCGTTTCGCCGTCAATCCGCACAATGCGCCGGTCAAGGGTGTCTTCACCCCGGCCTGCCAGAGATACACTACTGTTCCGGGGCGCAAGACCGGTGCCTACTTCCATCTGGCCGTCCGGTGTATCAAGCCGTCCCGCCACCGCCCAGGAGCCATTCGCGCCAAGCCGTATCGCCTGGGACAGTTTGCACTGACGCAGACCGCGACCCGGCGCCAGAAAGGACACCGCTTCCAGAAGATTTGTCTTGCCCGCTCCGTTCGGACCGATAAAAACCGCATTGCGGCCTTCCGGCCTGATTTCAGCACGTTCGTAAGACCTGAAATCGGTCAGCAGGATTCTGTCCACAGCCACTCTGGGCTGCCGCTGTTCCTGCTCGATGACCAATGACTCCTGGTTCAGCATATTTGCACTTCCGATATGCTTTTTACGTCCGACATGCTGGCGACCCATACCGCTTCTGCACATACCAGCCGGGAATCGCTCTGCGCCTGGCCGATAATTTTTCGATCCTGTCGCCCGACAAAAATTTCACCTTATCCGGAATAACTCACACCCGCATGGGCATCAGTACATACAGCGCCCCTTCATCGGTCAGGTCCCGAAGAACCGTCGGCGCCGTTGAATCCGCCAGCAGCACCTCGGCCATATCACCATGGATCTGGGCCAGAATATCCAGCAGATAACGGGAATTAAATCCGATCTCCATATCTTCGGAGCTATAGCTACAGCCAAGCTCTTCCGTAGCTGTGCCGTGCTCAGGGCTGTTGACAGACAGCTGCAGCTTTCCTTCACCAATGGCAAGTTTGACAGAACGGGTTTTATCCGTGGAAATGGTGGACACCCTGTCCACGGCCTCGGCAAACTGCTTGGCATCAATTTCCATAACCCGGTCGTTACCTTCCGGAATGACCCGGGTGTAGTCGGGGAACGTGCCATCGATCAGCTTTGATGTCAGCACAATATCGGCAAAGGAAAAGCGGATTTTTGTTTCCGACAGGGCCACATCCACATCGCCCTCATATTCGTCAATCAGCTTGCGCAGCTCACCCACTGCCTTGCGCGGTACGATAATGCCCGGCATATCCGCTGCGCCTTCCGGCTGCTCCATGTCAAACCGCGCCAGACGGTGACCGTCGGTTGCCACGCCGCGCAGAACCGGTGCGCCCTCGTCATCGGTCGCCGCATGGACGTAAATGCCGTTCAGGTAATAACGGGTCTCTTCGGTGGAAACCGCAAAGCGGGTTTTGTCGATCAGCTTTTTCAGGTCAATGCTTGCCAGGCGGAAATTCACCGGCAGATCACCCTCGTTCATGACCGGGAAATCTTCCCGCGGCAGGCAGGACAGGGTAAAGCGGGATCTGCCGGCGCTGATGGACAGGCGCTGGGTATCGATATCGTAATAAAGCTCTATCTGGCTGCCTTCCGGCAGTTTGCGCACAATGTCATACAGGGTATGTGCCGGCGCCGTTATGCCACCCGGTTCCGCCGTCTCACCGGACACGGTCTCGGAAATGGCCAAATCAAGGTCAGTGGCGGCCAGATTCAGATGGCCTGCCTCGCCTTCCAGAAGAACGTTGGAAAGGATCGGAATGGTATTTCTGCGTTCAACAACACTCTGGATATGACCAAGGGATTTAAGTAGGGCACCGCGTTCGATATTCAGCTTCATTTTATAATCGCGCTTCTCATTTATAGATAAACAAACCATTTAAAAGTGGCTGGAATCTTCCCCTTTTTGACCGAAACCCGTCCGGGATTCACCGGATTCTGCAACAAGACAAATTGTGACTTCCTGTCCTGTTTTCCATACCACTCTTTTCCTGTCAGAGACTAGCACACAGGCAGCCCCGGTCAAAGGTCTTTTTGCAAGGTTTTTCGCCGAGTCGCCGAAGCAATGCCGAAGCAATGGAGGGCTCCGGCGGGGAACCCAGAAAATTGGGATAAATCAACCGGAAGACGGTATTGTCAGGTACTGAAAATACGCTCCAGATGAAGGATATCTTCCTCCAGAACACTATCCGTCTGACGCAGCTCGTCAATGCGTTTTACCGCATGCATAACGGTCGTGTGATCCCGGCCGCCAAACTGCCTGCCGATCTCCGGCAGCGACTTGGATGTCAGAGCCTTTGCCAGATACATGGCGATCTGGCGGGGCCGGGCCACCTGCCGGGCCCGGCGGGAGGACAAAAGGTCGGACAGGCGGATATTGAAATAATCAGCCACCCGCCGCTGGATTTCGTCGATGGTCACACGGCGGTCATTGGCTCTCAGAAGGTCCTGCAGCACCTCCTGGGTCATTTCCATGGTGATCGGCCGTCCGATCAGGGTGGCGTGGGCAATCATGCGGTTCAGCGCCCCTTCCAGTTCCCGCACATTGGAACTGATCCGTTTGGCCAGAAATTCCAGGACCTCGGTCTTGATTTCCACTTCCGGCACCGTGTTGGCCTTCTGCTGCAGAATACCGAGACGGAGCTCATAGTCGGTGGGATGGATGTCTGCCACCAGGCCCCAGCCGAGACGGGACCGGATGCGTTCCTCAATCCCCTCCAGATCGGTCGGCGAGCGGTCGGCGGAAATCACCACCTGGTGGTGATGGTCGATCAGCGCATTGAAGGTGTGAAAGAATTCTTCTTGGGTTGATTCCTTGTTGGCGATAAACTGCAGATCATCGATCATCAGCAGGTCCACTGACCTGAACTTCTGCTTGAAGGACATGGTATCCTTGAAGCGAATTGAACTGATGAACTGATACATGAACTGTTCCGCCGACAGATAGACAACCCGGCGTTCCGGGAACATCTGCTGGTTGGCCCAGGCAATGGCGTGCATCAGGTGGGTTTTACCCAGCCCCACGCCGCCGTGCAGGAAAAGCGGATTGAAATGGACCGCAGTATTTTCCGCCACCCGCCGGGCTGCCGCATAGGCCAGTTCATTGGACTTGCCAACGACAAAACTGTCAAAGGTAAAGCGGGGGTCAAGCGGTGCGCCGAAATCGCTGCCGGCATTATTCTGGACAACCCGGGTTGCAGGAGACGGCCGGGCAGCGGACGATGACTGCCGTTTCGCCGGAGCGGCTTTTTTGCGTGGTTTTTCTCCGGCTTCGACCTCGTCCCTTTCATCATTATCGAGCAGGCTTCCCTTGTCCGCGGACCGGAAGCCGGAAAGAACAATGATATCAATCTCGGTAACGTCAGGATTTTCCTTGCTCCAGGCCAGGCGGATTCGTTCCGCATAGTTGGACTGCAGCCAGTTGCGCATAAACCGCGTCGGCGCCGCCATGACGGCACAGCCCTCATCCACATTGACCAGGGCCAGGGGCTTGAACCAGCTGTTGAACACACCATCATCAAACTCGGTTTTCAGCCGTTCCAGAACACGGGACCATTGGAATTCCATGTCGTTTGCTACACCCTCACCGCCGAATTCCGGCCTTAACCCCTTGGAATTACGCATTTCTTCCCCTTATTTCTGAATCCATGGAAGATCTGCCGCCTTCCAGCCGTTCACCCTGCCCCGATGATTGTTTCCGTCGCGATCCCCCTCGAATCCCCCGGCGATGTTGTAACAGGCCTGATAACCGGCCGCTGCCGCCTTCTCTGCCGCCGCCCGGGAACGTACGCCGGACCGGCA
The DNA here is from genome assembly GCF_963675455.1 of Emcibacter sp. GTDB lineage: Bacteria > Pseudomonadota > Alphaproteobacteria > Sphingomonadales > Emcibacteraceae > Emcibacter. The sequence continues at coordinate 790,466 of NZ_OY776217.1, forward strand.
CAGGAAATAGACGGGCGCTGATTTCAGAATGCCCTGCTGTTCCATCATATCCACAAATTGATTGTTTACCTGCATGGCGGGATAGAGCTGCCAGCTGATCAGAACAGGCGCCTTGCCCAGGGCCCTCAGGTCGGGCACGCCGACAAAAGACCACTCGGCATCGGTTCTGACATCGACCAGAACAGCTTCCGGGTTTTCCTTCAATGTTGCCCAGGTTTCCTCAACTGAAACGTCTCCGGCAAATCCCGTCATTATTTTCTTATCCACCCTGTATCCGGAATTGCACCGGACCGTTAAACAATCAAAACTCTCTTGCCGCGCCCACACGGGCGGACCAACTTTAACTATCGAGAAAACACCCCGGTTTCAGGGTGTGTTTTGCATAACGGCGGTGTTTTTTCAGGCCCCAGGCGGGATCATTCATTATTACCTTTCCGTCACACGGTCTCCCCTCTCTAAACGGGAAACACAAGCCTACATTTCAGCGCCTGTGGCGGTCAACTGATTCGATGCACCACAATGCAAATAAATTCTCTCTATATGGCTTGACTTGGGGGTCGTACACAAGATGTAGTAGACACGTCAAAAGCTGTGCCAGGATGAAACAGTTTATCTGCATTTACAACTTGGCGCAGAAGACACCCGACGGCACAAAAAAACCGCACCCTGAAAGGTGCGGCTTTTCAGAACCATTTTTCGGCCAAAATCCGGTGGATTATCGGCGACTCGGTAATGTCTTATGCAGAGATGGCTTTCACACGTTTTGCCAGCCGGGAAACTTTCCGCGAAGCTGTCTTTTTGTGCATAACGCCCTTGGTCACACCGCGCATCAGCTCGGGCTGTGCCTGGCGAAGGGCTTCACGGGCTTCATCCGCATTTCCGGCTTCCAGAGCCAGCTCTACTTTTTTCACAAAAGTGCGAATCCGGCTGCGCCGTGATTTGTTGATCTCTGTTCTTGTTGCGTTACGACGAACTCTTTTTTTGGCCTGTAATGTATTTGCCATCAGGTAAACCTATCTTTCCTATAAAGCTGTGTTCTGCATCATGTTGTCCCGGGATAATCATTTCCAGGGGAAACCGGAGAATCGCCAGCCTCAAAACCTTTTGATTAATTTTCAAGTCGTGGCTTATAAACATGCCCGCGGGCAAGGTCAACAAGCTTTTCACACTGCATCCGCAATTTTAGCCAGATTCCCGATAAAAAACAGCCCTGCGCCTGAATAAAAGTCACAAAAGCCAGCAAGGCGGCCTTTTCAAAGTCTCATTTTCAGAGGCACGAACCTATTTATGCTTGAATTCCGGCGTTCTCTTTTCGGCAAAAGCGGACATGCCTTCCTTCTGGTCCTCTGTCGCAAACAGGGAATGGAAAATCCGCCGCTCAAACATCACCCCTTCGGCCAGGGTGGTTTCATAAGCCTTGTTGACGCATTCCTTGGCAATCATCACGGACGGCAGGGACAGTTCGGCAATCTTTTTTGCCGTGGCCAGCGCCTCTTCCACCAGCTGATCGGTGGGAACAATCCGGCTGACCAGGCCTGAACGCTCTGCTTCTTCTGCATCCATCATGCGGCCTGTCAGGATCATGTCCATGGCTTTGGACTTGCCGACAAAACGGGTCAGGCGCTGGGTGCCGCCGGCGCCTGGAATCACCCCCAGCTTGATTTCAGGCTGGCCGAATTTTGCATTCTCCGCGGCCAGGATAAAGTCGCACATCATGGCAAGTTCACATCCGCCGCCAAGCGCATATCCCGCAACCGCCGCAATGATCGGTTTGCGGCAACGGGTGGCTTCTTCCCAGTTGGTGGTAATGAAGTCTTCCTTGAACACATCCATGTACGTCTTGGACTGCATTTCCTTGATGTCGGCGCCGGCGGCAAAAGCCTTTTCGCTGCCGGTGATCACGATGGCCCGGATTTCGTCATCTGCCTCGAAGGCGCGCAGGGCTTCGGTCATCTCATTCATCAACTGGCCGTTCAGCGCATTCAGAGCCTCGGGCCGGTTCAGGGTAATCAGACCAACCGGTTCCTTGCGATCCACCAGAATCATTTCATAGGACATGCTTCTTCTCCTTGTTTATTCAGGCCGGGTTTTATTCAGGCCGGCTAGTCATCGGGCCGGGACAAGCGCCCCTGCCGATCGAGCCATCGGGTTATTGTTACTCAGGAGTAACTGAATAGCGAATAACCGTCTGCCGATCAAATGAAATTGTGATGACCAGATATTCACTGTCCCGTCTGGCCGTCAGGCAATAAAGTGATTCTTCATCACACTGGTCATCCGGCACCGGATTCTGCGACACCTTCCAGCCCAGCGACGGCACCACCACCCGGTAATAGTCATATACCTCAAGGGCAGCGACTTTCCCGCTGGCCATGGCCTTGATAATACGGCCGCCGGGGCTGTCAAACACCACCCGCTCATCCTCTATCTCCAGGGTTCCGGGAAACAGCGGAAGATCGAGATCAGTCATAAAGCTTTCCTGTTCCGCTGCAACTGACAGATGTGCGAGTGGAACCATGAGGGACAGGCCGATCATCAGACTCAAAAAAAAGCGTCGTACTGTCGTCATAAATGAATTTTCCCGGTTGCCTCGTTTTGAATCCTGCGCCTGCGACAGCATAGCTAACCCTGACAGGCAGGACAATAGAATGTGGAACGGCCGCTTTGCACGATGCGCCGGATTTCATGGCCGCACCCCTCTTTCAGGCAGATTTCTCCCTCCCGGCCGTAAACGGCGAAATTATGCTGGAAATAGCCGAGTTCGCCGTCCACCCGGGCATAATCCTTCAGGGTCGATCCCCCGGCGGCAATCGCCCGCTGCAACACATCGCGGATCACCGGCACCAGACGCGCCGCCCGTTTCCCGGTCACGGACGCCGCCTGTCGTTTGGGGGAAATACCCGCATAAAAGAGCGCCTCACAGACATAGATATTGCCAAGCCCGGCGACAACCTTCTGGTCCAGCAGGGCATTTTTGACCGGCGTTTTCCGGCCCCTGAATTTTTCCGAAAGATAAAGATCGTCAAATTCATTGCCCAGCGGTTCGGGTCCCATGCCGGCAAACAGTTTATGGTTGGACAGGTCTTCCTCCGGGCACAGGTCCATCAGACCGAACCGGCGCGGATCGTTAAAGACCACCCGGTCGCCGCGGTCGGTGTCGAAAACCACATGATCATGTTTACCCAGAGCCTGTGCCTCTTTTTCGGCGGCCGGCACCAGTGTCATGCGCCCGGACATGCCCAGATGTATGATCAGCACCTCGCCGGACGACAGATGGGCCAGAATATATTTGGCCCGGCGGCTGATTCTGTCGACCCGCTGCCCCTGCAGACGTTCGGCAAATTTTTCGGGAAAGGGAAATCTGAGATCCGGCCGGCGTTGCAGCACTCCGGTCAGCACCCGGCCCTCCAGAACGGGGGCGATCCCCCGGCAGACTGTTTCCACTTCTGGCAATTCAGGCATAAGCCCTCCTGATTCTTGTCCCTGCCACAACATTAAACTGGAACAGCCCCGTTGAGTAGGTTATGTTCCGCAACATGACCGAGAAGAATACAGAAGCGCCCTCAAAAGACCAGAGCGAAACCACCCATTTCGGATACCGTACCGTCGAGGCGGAAAAGAAACAGGGACTGGTCCGTAATGTTTTTGACAATGTGGCCCGCAAATACGACCTGATGAATGACGTCATGAGCGCCGGCCTGCACCGCCTGTGGAAAGACGAACTGATCCGGGTCCTGCGTCCGCAACCGGGCATGAAGCTGATCGATGTGGCCGGCGGCACCGGCGATATCGCCTTCCGTTTTCTGGAAGCGGCACGACGGATCCCGGGCAATGCGGACAATCCCGCAGAAGTGACTGTCTGCGACATCAATAACAACATGCTGACCGTCGGCCGGGACCGGGCCATTGACCGGGGCATCCTGGAAAATATCGACTGGGTCTGCGGCAATGCGGAGGCCCTGCCGCTGCCGGACAGCTGCATGGACGCCTATACCATCGCCTTCGGCATCCGCAACGTGACCAACATTGACAAGGCGCTGGCCGAGGCCCGCCGGGTTCTCAAGCCGGGCGGGCATTTCCTGTGTCTGGAATTCAGCCATGTTGATCTGCCGCTGCTGGAAAAGCTCTATGATGTCTATAGTTTTGAACTGATCCCCCGCTTTGGCCAGTGGATCACAGGGGACAAGGACAGCTACCAGTATCTGGTCGAAAGTATCCGGCGGTTTCCGTCCCAGGATAAATTCAAAGGCATGATTTCCGAAGCCGGCTTCAAACAGGTCAGCTATCGCAATATGTCCGGCGGTGTTGTCGCCCTGCATTCGGGATGGCGGATCTGAGATGTTTCGCACTGTTCGCCATATAGGCCGCCTGATCCGGGTCGGTTTCACACTGGCGCAGCATGACGCATTGACCGACCTGCTCGATCTGTTCGGTGAAAGGCCCAGGGCCCTGGACCAGCTGAAAAGCATGCGCAAGGTCCGTCGTCCGGCGGAAGGTGAAACACCCAATACGCGGCTTGTTCTGGCCCTGCAAAGCCTGGGCCCCACTTTTATCAAGTTCGGGCAGGCGCTGGCCACCCGGCCGGACATTATCGGTGCCGAAGTGGCGCTCGACCTGATGCGCCTGCAGGACCGGGTCGCGCCCTTTCCCGGCAGCGAAGCCAGCAAAATTGTCGCCGCCGATCTTGGCGGTGATATTTCCCAATTCTTTTCCGATTTCGATGAAGAACCGGTTGCCGCGGCTTCCATCGCCCAGGTTCACCGGGCGACAACAACCGACGGCCGCAAGGTAGCGGTCAAGGTGTTGCGTCCCGGCATCGAACAGGCCTTTGCCCGCGATCTGGAAAGCTTTGACTGGCTGGCGCGGGTGGTCGAACGCTATTCCCGCAAGTCCCGCCGCCTGCGGCCGACCAAGGTCATTGAGACCATTTCCGAAACCATTTCCATGGAGATGGACTTTCGCTATGAGGCCGCCGCTTCCTCGCAATTGAAGGAAAGCATGCAACACTACCCGGACTATGATGTGCCGGAAGTGGACTGGGACCGCACCGGCCGACAGGTCCTGACCACCGAATGGGTGGACGGCATCGCCTTTTCCGACCGGGAGGCCCTGGAAAAATCCGGCCTCGACCGCAAAATCCTGGCGCAACGCCTGGTACAGGTTTTCCTGTCGCAGGCGCTGGACGACGGTTTTTTCCATGCCGACCTGCACCAGGGTAACCTGTTTGCCTGTGAAGGAAACAGCATTACCGCCATCGATTTCGGCATTATGGGACAAATCGACCGCAAAACCCGCCGGGCGCTGGCAGAGATTCTTTATGGTTTTATCACCCGGGATTATGACAGGGTCGCCCAGGCGCATTTCGATATCGGCTATGTGCACCAGGACCAGTCGCTGGATAAATTCAAACAGGCCCTCAGGGCCATTGGCGATCCAGTGATCGGCAAGCCGGTCAATGAAATTTCCGTAGGGCGCCTGCTGTCCCAGCTGTTTGAAACCACCGAAACCTTCAATATGCAGACCCAGCCGCAGCTATTGCTGCTGCAGAAAACCATGGTGACTGTTGAGGGTGTGGCGCTGGATCTGGACCCCGATATCAATATGTGGGAAAGCTCCCGGCCAATCATTGAAAACTGGATGAAGAAAAACCTGGGCCCCCAGGCACAGATTCGCGATTTTACGGAAACAGCTGTCTCGATCATCCGGAAAATGCCGAAACTTGTCGACGATCTTGAACAGATCGCCGAATCTGCAAAACACATGCAGACTTTTGCCGGCAGAGGCCGGGACTCAGGCTGGAGCAAACCCTTTCTTCTGGGGCTGGCCGGCGGCCTGATCGCCAGCACATTTGCCTATCTTATGTATATCTCGTTTAATTAACATCATTTTTGCGGTAAAATATTGATTTTCCACAAACCCGGACCTACATTGTTGCCGGTGTAGAATTTCAGTTGGATTCCCGTGAGCGATTTGAGTTGATGTCGGATATTTTAAACAACAAACGGCTTTTGCTGATCATTGGCGGCGGTATTGCCGCCTACAAGGTGCTGGAACTGATCCGGCGACTGAAAGAACGCAATGTCAGAATTCGCCCCATCCTCACCAAAGGCGGCGCCCAGTTTGTCACCCCGCTGTCAGTCAGCGCCCTGGCCGAGGAAAAAGTCTATCAGGATATTTTCTCCCTGACCGACGAGGCGGAAATGGGCCATATCCGCCTGTCCCGGGAAACGGATCTGGTGCTGGTGGCGCCTGCCACCGCCGACCTGATGGCGAAAATGGCCGCCGGCATTGCAGACGACCTGGCCACCACCACCCTGCTGGCCACTGACAAACCTGTCCTGATCGCACCCAGCATGAACACCATGATGTGGGAGCATCCGGCCACCCAGCGTAATCTTGACCGGCTTCAGGAGGATGGCATCGGGATCATCCAGCCGGGCTCAGGCGATCTGGCCTGCGGCGAAGTGGGCGCCGGGCGGCTGGCGGAAGTGCCGGATATCATCCGCACCATCGAGAATTTCTTCGAAAGCCGCCGGGCCCAAAGTGCGCTTACCGGTAAACATGTAATTGTCACGGCCGGCCCGACCCATGAGGCCATCGACCCGGTCCGCTATATCGCCAACAGATCGAGCGGTAAACAGGGTTATGCCATTGCCTCGGCGCTGGTCGATCTTGGCGCCCGGGTCACACTGGTGTCCGGGCCGACCGCGCTGGACTGTCCCGACGGGGTGGAGCGGATCAATGTGGAAACGGCCCGGGACATGAATGCCGCGGTCGACGCCGCCCTGCCGGCGGATGTGGCTGTCTGTGTAGCCGCCGTTGCCGACTGGCGTACAGAAGGCTGCGCCGAGCAGAAAATCAAGAAACAGGGCGGCGGTCTGCCGGACCTGCATCTGGTGGAAAATCCTGATATACTGAGGGCGCTTTCGCAAAAATCCGAAAGACGTCCCGCCCTGGTTATCGGCTTTGCCGCCGAAACGGAGAATGTGGCCGATCATGCCCGCGCCAAAAGGGAGCGCAAGGGCTGTGACTGGATTGTCGCCAACAATGTTTCCTTCTCGGACGGAGTCAGCGTCATGGGGGGCGACACAAATGCAGTACTTCTGATCACGGAAGAGGGAGAACTATCCTGGCCGGAAGCGGGCAAGGACCAGATCGCCCGGCAACTGGCCGCGGAAATAGAAAAAAAATTCAGACAACAGGCAGAACAGGAAAAAAAATGACAACAGTAGGCATACAGATACTGGAGCACGGTCAGGGATTGAAACTGCCGGAATATGAAACATCCCACAGCGCCGGCATGGACCTGATGGCCGCGGTGGCCGAGGGCGAGGAAATTGTCCTGAAACCGGGCGACCGCCAACTCATCCCGACCGGCTTTGCCATGGCACTGCCCGGCGATTTTGAAGCCCAGGTCCGTCCCAGGTCCGGGTTGGCCTGGAAAAACGGCGTGACCGTTCTCAATTCGCCCGGCACCATTGATGCGGACTATCGCGGCGAAGTGAAGGTTATCCTGGTCAATCATGGCCGGGAAGATTTTGTCATCACCCGCGGCATGCGAATTGCCCAGATGGTCATTGCCCCGGTCACACAGATCGGCTGGGACCAGCGTGATAGCCTGGATGACACCGCACGCGGCAGTGGCGGCTTCGGCTCTACCGGCGTAAGCACCTAAGACGCGGAGGATATCCATGTTTCGACTGACCAAAAAAATGATCTATGCCCTGGAAGCCGTTGTCGATATTGCCTACAACGGCCGGGTCAATCCAGTGCAAAGCCGCGACATTACCAAACGGCAGGGCATTCCCCAGCGCTATCTTGAACAGGTCATGCAACAGCTTGTCCGCACCGGCATTCTCAAGGGCGTGCGCGGCCCCAAGGGAGGATACTTTCTGGCCCGGGAACGGCGCCGGATTACAGTGGGGGAGATCGTCCGGGTCATCAACGAACTGGATAGCAAAAGTGTGAGGACGGAATTTGTGTCCCAGTCAGACCTCGGCGTCAAGGTGATCAATCCGCTGCTGGAGGAACTGAACAGGAAAATTATGGACAGGCTGGACAATATCACATTGCAGGATCTTTGCGAGCGCGCCACAATTGAAGGAGTCGAATCTGACTCCGCCCGGGAATTTGTTTTTACCATCTAGAACACTGACCGCTACGTCGGATATTTTGACATTCATCAGGAGGCTAACATGACCGTAACAGAAACAGGCACCACAGGCCGGGGCAAGGTCTATGACAATATTATTGAAACACTGGGCAATACCCCGCTGGTCCGTATGAACCGCATGAATGCAGGATCCGGCGTTGAAATCCTGCTGAAGCTGGAATTTTTCAATCCGCTTGCCTCGGTCAAGGACCGCATCGGCGCGTCCATGATCGCCGACCTGGAAAAACAGGGAAAAATCAAGGAAAACACCAGAATTATCGAACCGACGTCAGGCAATACGGGCATTGCGCTGGCCTTTGTCTGTGCCGCCAAGGGATATGACCTGACCCTGGTCATGCCGGAAAGCATGTCCATCGAGCGCCGCAAAATGTTGTCCCTTCTGGGGGCGCATCTTGAACTGACCCCGGCGGAAAAAGGCATGAAGGGCGCGATTTCCCGGGCTGCCGAGCTTGTCCAGGAAGACGAGAATGCGATCATGCCGCAGCAGTTCGCCAATCCGGCCAATCCGGCCATTCATGACATCACCACCGCCGAGGAAATCTGGAATGATACCGAAGGCAAGGTCGATGTCATCATCAGCGGCGTTGGCACCGGCGGCACATTGACCGGCATCGCACGGACCCTGAAACCGCGCAAGGACAGCCTTAAAATTGTCGCCGTTGAGCCCGAAGACAGTCCGATCCTGTCCGGCGGCCAGCCCGGGCCTCATAAGATCCAGGGCATCGGCGCCGGATTCGTGCCGCCGATCCTGGCCACTGAATTTATCGACGAGGTTCTGACCATCGGCAATGAAACCGCCTTTGAAGTCGCCCGCCAGGTCGCCCGGGAAGAAGGTATTCCCGTCGGCATTTCCTCCGGTGCCGCCATTGCCGCCGCCCTGGAACTTGCGGAACGGGAAGACATGAAAGGCAAACAGATTGTCGTCATCATTCCGTCCTTCGCCGAACGTTACCTGACGACTGCATTGTTCGAGGGCCTGTAAAATGCCGGAAGCGGGTGGACCGGTTGCGATTCTTCGCATCAGCGACACTGAAAGTACAGTGCCCCTAGACGAGATCACCATCGACCGGTTCCTGGCCGAAGCCCGGGCCGCAGGTCTGGAGGAATTCTGCGTCTATTGTAACGGCGAGGAAGTGGAGAGCCCCGGTGACCTGCTGGCCATCGAAAATGCAATCTATGTGGTCGCCCCGCCCGAAGAAGACCTTCCAGACGATGAGGATGAAGATGGCCACTGGCCCGAGGATGCCCCGAGCGCATGATTCTTACCGACGAACAGCTTGATCGATATGCCCGTCATGTCATTCTCAAGGAAGTCGGCGGGGCCGGGCAGCAGAAACTTCTGGCGTCGAAAGTTCTTGTCATCGGGGCCGGCGGGCTCGGCAGCCCGCTGATCCTTTACCTTGCCGCCGCAGGGGTCGGCACCATCGGCATTGTGGATGATGATGTGGTCGACCTCAGCAACCTGCAACGCCAGGTCATCCATATGACGGACAAGGTCGGCGCCGCCAAAACAGCCAGCACTGCAGAGCTTGTGGCCCGGCTCAACCCGGACGTTCACACTATCCAGCATAACCTGCGCCTTGACGCGGGCAACGCGGAAAGCATCCTTGCCGGCTATGACCTTGTCGTCGACGGTACAGATAACTTTGCCACCCGTTTTCTGGTCAATGACCTTTGTCTCCGCCACCAGAAACCGCTCATCTCCGGCGCCCTGAGCCAGTTTGACGGCCAGCTTGCCACCTTCAAGGGATATCTTGCCGACAAGCCCTGTTATCGCTGCCTTGTGCCGGAAGATCCGGGCAATATCGGCAACTGCGCCGAGGACGGCATATTGGGAGCCGTGGCCGGCGTTATCGGCAGCCTGATGGCAACGGAAGCCCTCAAGGAACTGCTCGGACTGGGGGAAAGCCTGGCCGGAAAGCTTTTGATCTATGATGCCCTCGGGACCACCTTCCGCAGGATTGGTCTGCCGAAGGATCCGGGCTGTCCCTATTGTAAAACCCATGACTGAACGACAGACATTTTCCAGCCGGCAGGAGATTGAAAGCCTCGCCGATCGTCTCTGCGCTGAATGCCTGCCAAAGGTGGAATGGACTCACGAGGGCCATCTCGCGGCAGGCTATTGCCTGCTCCGCCGCCACGGGCTGGAAAAATGTCTTGAGGAAATGCCCGGTATTATCCGGCGGCACAACATCTCTGTCGGTACGCCTAATTCGGACTCTGACGGCTATCACGAAACCATTACGCTTTTTTATCTTAAGGCCATTGATGCCTATATAGGGAAACTGCCGCCAACGTCAGAGCCGGGTCAGGCTATGTGGAAGGCCTCAACCGGCTGATCCTCGGCCCCTATGGCGACAAGGACTTTCAGCTGCATTATTACAGCGAGGCACTTTTGTTTTCCGTCAACGCCCGGCACCAGTGGGTGGAACCGGATCTGCAGCCGCTTGATTTTCCGGAGTTGCCTTAAGTCCAGTCTTCCAGCACCCGGTCCGGCGGATTGTGACCGTCGGCAAAGGTCTTGATATTGATCAGAACCTTTTCCCCCATGTCGTTACGCCCTTCCATAGTGGCTGAGCCCATATGCGGCAGGGCCACAACATTGGGCATCTGCAAAAGCTTGGGATTGACCGCCGGTTCGTTTTCAAACACGTCAAGACCGGCGCCCCCGAGCTGGTCCGCCTTGAGCATGCGGATCAGGGCATTTTCGTCAATGACCTCGCCGCGGGAGGTATTGATGATATAGGCGTGTTTCTGCAAAAGCTTCAGCCGACGGGCCGACAGCAGATGGTAAGTTGCCGGAGTATGCGGGCAGTTCACGGAAATAATATCCATGCGGGCCAACATCTGGTCAAGGCTTTCCCAATAAGTGGCTTCAAGCTCCTCCTCCAGGCCAGTGCTGACCCGGTGGCGGTTGTGGTAATGGATGGACAGGCCAAAGGCCTTTGCCCGGCGGGCCACAGCCTGGCCGATCCGGCCCATGCCGACGATGCCCAGGCGCTTGCCCCAGATCCTGGTACCCAGCATGCCGGTCGGCGCCCATCCGCCCCAGTCGCCTGATTTCAGAAGGTCCACGCCCTCGATAAGACGCCGCGGTACGGCCAGAAGAAGGGCCATGGTCATGTCAGCGGTATCCTCGGTCAGCACACCGGGCGTGTTGGTCACGGTAATGCCGCGCTGGCGGGCGCTGGCCAGGTCAATATGGTCGACCCCGGCACCATAGTTGGCAATCAGTTTCAGGTCCGGGCCGGCCTGGGCCAGAATGCGGGCATCGATACGATCAGTCACGGTCGGGACCAGAACATCAGCCTCTTTGACCGCCTCAATCATTTCCGCAGTGGAAAAGGCACGGTCTTCCAGATTGAGTTTCACATCAAAAAGCTCCATCATCCGTGTCTCGATGGGGTCCGGCAATTTTCGCGTAACAATAACCAATGGCTTTCTGGAAGACATCCGGCAGCTCCGTATTTCTCGATTTTATTTATATGGGAGAGGGGTGTGACACAAATCCTCTTTCCCCAATGTCTAGCAGATGTTTAGCCGACTTTCAAATGTCTAGACAAAAGAAATTCTACCCACGGGTAAACATTCTTGCCCCTTGACGTAAAGCCGCCGGAAGGACATAAATTCAGTCACGGGAGAAAACATCAAAATGAGCGTCAGAACAACAGTGAAAATATTCCGGTTCCTGACCATCGTGGCTTTTGCTTTGATGATAAACCTGCCCGCGCAGTCCATCAGCAAGGAAACGGTTGTCATCGGCAAGTCGGGATATCCGGTGCCGCGGTTTGTTTCCCTGGCCAAGGAAACCGTCAATGTACGTACTGGTCCGGACAGGCAATATCCCATCAAATGGGTTTTCAAACGCAAGGGACTGCCGGTCAAGATCATTGCCGAATATGGCGAGTGGCGCAAATTCATTGATTCCGAGGGTGCCAGCGGCTGGATCTGGGGATCGCTGGTTTCAAGCCGGCGAACGGCACTTGTTCTGGACCGGAATCTGGCGCTCTATGAAAGTGCCGACAAGGAGTCAGACGTTACCGTTGTTGCCGAAGGGGGAGTTATCGGCCGGCTTCTGGAATGCAGAAAACAATGGTGTAAGATTGATATCCAGGGCTTCAAGGGCTGGGCTCTGAGAACGAGCCTGTGGGGCACACTGGAGGGAGAAGAGCTGGACTGAAACCGTCTGATCAGGCAGGCTTCAGGTCAACTGGCATCCTCGACATGGATTACAACCGCCACCCGTGAATATTTCTTGCCTTCAGGCGCTTCGGGCAGGCTGGAAATTTCAATGTCACCAAGAGGCACATCTTCCAGACGTCCTTCGGCTTCATGGAAGAAATGATAATGTTCGGTGATATTGGTATCGAAATAGGTCCGGCCGGAATCAACAACCACTTCCCTCAACAGGCCAACATCCGTGAACTGGTGCAGGGTATTATAGACTGTGGCAAGGGAAACACTGGCATTCAGTTCACCGGCTTCGTCATACAGCATCTCGGCTGTGACATGGCGATCATGGCCGTCAAACAGCAATTTGGCCAGAGCCAGACGCTGACGAGTCGGGCGCAGACCGGCATCGCGCAGTTTGGTCAACGCGCGTGCATATGGTCTTTCCCTGCTTACCTTTGACACTTTTACTTCTCCTGATGCTACTTATACCCTGCGAGTCACTTTCCGGACCCTGCTTTTTTATACATCCAAATTACCAGAAAATAGTAAACATTGGAAACTTTTACTAGCTGGTAACTTATCCTCTAGTCCCCTGTCATAATCCGTTCCATCAACTGCTTGACGGAAGGAATGAATCCATTGCTGTAGAAGGGGTCCTTGGCAAAATTATAGGCTGAGTGACCCGCAAACATCAGATTGTTTTCCACAGATCCGCCGTGGGCGATATCCATCAGAGTCTTCTGGATGCAAAAGCTGCGCGGATCAGCCTTTTTGCCGGTTGAATATTTCTGCGATTCCACCTGCGACCAGTTGGAAAATTTGCAATGACTGAGACAACCCATGCAGTCCCGCTGGTCCTGGCGGATAGAGCCTGCTTTTTCAGCCGATACAAAAATCAGAGTTTCATCCGGGGTTCTGAGCGCTTCGTCAAATCCCTGGGAAATCCAGTCCTGGGCTTTGGCCACATCGTCGGGTCTGAAATAATATTTTTTCTTTCCAACCTGCAATTGCGCGGTGAAACCCTGGTCAGTATCTTCTTTATTAACTGCCGGCAGCTGTCGTCTTTCACGCTCCTGCAGCTCATTGAGAAAGTCGTTCTTGACCGCTGAGGAATAAAAACCAGTGGGGCTGAACCGGTGCAGAAGAATGTCATCTTCTTTCAGGTCAAGCAGCGCGTCTTTCCATTTCTGCGGGATCGGGCTTTCCTTGGTCAGCAGCGGCCGGGTCCCGTACTGGAAGGCAATAGGACCGATTTCAGGATTGTCGAGCCATTTTTCCCAGTCCCGGAGATACCAGACACCGCCGGCCATGATGATCGGCACATGCTGCAGGCCGAAACTGTTCATGAGCTTGCGAAGCGCCGCCACACGGGGATAGGGGTCCTGGGGTTTGCGCGGATCTTCCGCGTTTGACAGGCCGTTATGACCGCCAGCCAGCCACGGATCCTCATAGACCACGCCGCCAAGCCAGTCCGCATATTTCTTGTAAGCCCGCTTCCAGAGAATACCAAAGGCCCGGGCGGAGGAAATGATCGGATGATAATAAACGCCGTACTTGGCCGCGATCTCGCTGAGACGATAGGGCATGCCGGCGCCGCAGGTGATGCCGTGCACCAGATCCTTGGTTTTTTCCAGAACGCCCTGCAGAATGGCTTCCGCACCGCCCATTTCCCACAGCACATTGATATGCAGGCGGCCTTCACCGCCAGCCACTTCATGGGCTTTCTGAATCTGGGAAATGCCGCCGATAATACCGTAACGGATCAGTTCCTGATGCCGTTCGAGACGGGTTGTACCATTGTAAACCTGGGGAATAATGTTGCCATCATCATCAAAGCTGTCCGCATTAACACAGGAGATTGTGCCAACACCGCCAGCAGCCGCCCATGCGCCGGAACTGATACCGTTGGTAGCAGAAATGCCCTTGCCTCCCTCCACAAGCGGGAGAACACGTTTGCCCGATATCATGAGCGGTTCAATAGACTTCATTACCCAATTTACCTCACTGTAAAGCCGGAAAAAGCGCCAGCCTTGCTTAATATATGGAGAGAAACTCCGCTGTTTGCAAGTAATCTGGCGCTTTCTGGCATAATTTAACCGTTAAAAACGGTTATTCTTTGTCGGCTCCGGACAGGTCTTCACCGGTCTCCTGATCAACGACTTTCATGCTCAGGCGAACCTTGCCACGATCATCGATGCCCAGCACCTTGACTTTGACCATCTCGCCTTCCTTGACCACGTCGGTGACCTGGTTTACCCGTTCCTTGTTCAGCTCACTGATGTGAACCAGACCGTCACGGCTGCCGAGGAAGTTGACAAAGGCGCCAAAGTCCACAGTTTTAACCACTTTACCTTCATAGATCTTGCCAACTTCCGGCTCGGCGACAATGCCTTCGATCCATTTCAGCGCAGCCTCGATGGCTTTGGCATCGGAAGACGCCACCTTGATGGTGCCATCGTCTTCAATGTCCACCTTGGCGCCGGTTACTTCACAGATCTCGCGAATAACCTTACCGCCGGTACCGATGACTTCGCGGATCTTTTCCTTGTTGATCTGGATCGTCTCGATGCGCGGTGCATGTTCGCTCATTTCCTCGCGGGCACCGGACAGGGCGTTGCTCATTTCGGCCAGGATGTGTGACCGGCCGCCTTTTGCCTGGTTCAGGGCAACTTCCATGATTTCCCGGGTAATACCGGCAATCTTGATGTCCATCTGTAGGGAGGTGATCCCTTCGGAGGTACCAGCCACCTTGAAGTCCATATCACCCAGGTGATCTTCATCACCCAGGATATCGGACAACACAGCATAGTCATCACCTTCCATAATGAGGCCCATGGCAATCCCGGACACCGGACGGCTCAGCGGCACACCGGCATCCATCATGGCCAGGGAAGAACCACAGACGGTGGCCATGGAGGACGAGCCGTTGGATTCTGTGATTTCTGACACGATACGAATGGTATAAGGGAAGGCATCACGTTCCGGCAGAACCGCTTTCAGCGCCCGCCAGGCAAGCTTGCCATGGCCGACTTCACGACGGCCGACACCGCCCATGCGGCCAACTTCACCCACGGAATAAGGGGGGAAGTTATAATGCAGCATGAAGGTTTCCTTGTAGGTGCCCTGCAGGGCGTCGATGAACTGTTCGTCATCGCCGGTGCCGAGTGTAGCCACACAAAGAGCCTGGGTTTCACCACGGGTGAATAAGGCAGAGCCATGTGTGCGCGGCAGGACATTCACTTCTGACGCAATCCAGCGCACCGTATCGAGGTCACGACCATCAATACGTTTCTTTGTTTTCAGAATGTCGCCACGGACGATTTTCTTTTCGAGATCTTTCAGAAGCCCGCCAACCAGAAGTGCCTGAACGGTATTTCCTTCTTCGACAAGCTCAGCCTTGACGCGATCCTTGATCTCGGAAATCTTGCTGGTCCGGGTCTGCTTCACAGTTTCAGCATAAGCCGCCCGCAGGTCGGCTTCCGCCAGGTCGGCAATTTTCTTGATCAGGTCGGAATGGTCTTCCTGTTCCGGCAATTCCATCGGCTCACGCGCCGCGACTTCTGCCAATTCAATAATAGCTTCAATAACCGGCTGCATCTGTTCGTGACCGAACATTACAGCGCCGAGCATAATTTCCTCGCTCAGTTCGTTAGCCTGGGATTCAACCATCAGAACCGCATCGTGGGTTCCGGCAACCACCAGGTCCAGGTCAGAGTCCTCAAGCTGTTCAATGGTCGGGTTCAGAACATACTCACCGTCGATATATCCGACACGGGCAGCCCCGATGGGCCCCATGAACGGCAGGCCGGACAAGGTCAGCGCTGCACTGGCGCCGATAAGAGCCGGAATATCTGTCTGGTTTTCCAGGTCATAGCCCATAACGGTGGCCACAACCTGCGTTTCATTCTTGTATCCGTCAACAAACAAAGGACGGATCGGCCGGTCGATCAGACGGCAGATCAGCGTTTCTGCTTCGCTCGGACGCCCTTCACGTTTGAAGAAGCCGCCGGGAATTTTACCCGCAGCGTATGTTCTTTCCTGATAGTTTACGGTCAGGGGGAAAAAGTCGATATCGGGTTTTGCCTTTTTCGCGCCGACAGCCGTCGTAAGAACTGTAGATTCTCCATAGGACACCATAACGGCACCGTCAGCCTGACGGGCAAAATGTCCTGTTTCAATGACGAGGGGACGCCCCCCCCAAGTGATTTCTTTGCGATGTATATTAAACATATCCAAACCTTTTTGCGACATTCAGGCAGCGACCGGCGGCCTATCCACCGGTCCGCCCTGAATATCCGGCACAGCCCCTATGGCTGCACTTGTATCCTTTTTAGCCTTACTTACGCAGGCCAAGACGCTTGATCAGTGACTGATAACGCGCCTCATCTTTTTTCTTCAGGTAATCAAGCAGACGACGACGCTTGTTGACAAGCATCAGCAGGCCGCGACGTGAGTGATTATCCTTGGCATGTGTTTTGAAATGATCGGTGAGATTTACAATCCGTTCTGTAAGGATCGCCACCTGAACTTCGGGGGAACCAGTATCGCCGTCAACTGTAGCGAAATCTTTAATAAGTTCCTGTTTCTTTTCTGCAGTAATCGACATCGTATACTCCTTAAATCATAGATTAAAAACCCGCACCGGTTTCACGATACCTTCCGAAATCTCCGCCAGGGCAATAAACCTGCCTTCGCATGTGACCCGAACCAGTCCTTCGGCGCGGTTGGGAACCGGGAGTTTCTGCCCCTGTTGCAGGCGCTTCGCCTCTTCTTCCGTAACGGCCAGTGCCAAGATGTCGTCCAGCACGGTCTCAACGGCAAGAATCCGGTCCTCAAGCGGCGCACTATGAACCAATTTCTCCAGATTATCCAGCGAAATCGACTCACTTTCCCCGAAGCAACCGACTTTCATTCGCCGGAGCATGGAAACATAACCGCAAGTCCCGAGCGCGCGCGCCATATCGCGCGCCAGGGAGCGGATATAGGTGCCTTTTCCGCACTCCACTTCAAAGGTTGCACAGTCCTTCTGAAGCTCCAGGGGCCTGATGCTGAAAATGGTTATTTCACGCGCCTTCATCTCAGGCGCTTCCCCCGCCCGGGCAAGGTCGTAAGCTCTTTTCCCATCAATCTTGATGGCCGAAAAAGCAGGCGGGCACTGCAGGATTGTACCGGTAAATTGTGGCAGGATATTGCGGATTTCAGCCTCTGAAGGCCGGCACCCGGACGTCAGGGTGACGTCGCCCTCTGCATCGTCGGTGCTGCGCTCCTCGCCCCAGGTCACGGTAAAGCGGTAGGTTTTACGCGCCTCCATGATAAAGGGGATGGTTTTTGTCGCTTCTCCCATGGCAATGGGCAAAATGCCGGTTGCCAACGGATCAAGGGTGCCGCCGTGGCCGATTTTAGCCGCCTTGGTGAGCCAACGCACCTTGCCGACCACCTGTGTAGAAGTCATGCCCAGGGGTTTATCAATAACCAGCCAGCCGTCAATCTTGCTGCCCTTGCGTTTTCGCGCCACTATTCGTCTTCCGATTCCCCGTCCCGCGGTTCCAGGTCCCGGGCAACACGCGGGCTGTGCAACAGCTTTTCGATGTGATCTGCTTCACCGAAACTGCTGTCGGCCTGAAATTTAAGCCGGGGAAGATATTTCATGCTCACATGGCGTGCCAGCTGGCCGCGCAGAAATTTGCTGCAACGGTTAAGGCCGTCAACAACATCCTTTTCATGAACGCCGCCCAGAGGCATCACGAAAATGGTGGCATTGCGGAGATCCGGACTGCAGCGCACTTCGGTCACCGTGACGGAAACGCCTTCCAGGGCAGGATCCTGCAGGTCCTCCCGCGACAATATTTCTGACATGGCGTGACGGATGTTTTCCCCCACCCTCAAAAGGCGGTGTCCGGGATTACGTTCATCCTGAAAATGTGATGATCTGGACATAATATGCACCTCAAATAAGATACCCCCTGCGAAAGACTATATCACAGGGGGCTGTTCTGCACCGGCAGAATTTGAATTTTAAAGCTCGCGGTTAATTTCCTCAACCTCGAAACATTCAATCAAATCACCTTTTTTCAGGTCATTGTAATTTTCGAAATTCATACCGCATTCTGTACCGGCCTTGACTTCCTTGACGTCATCCTTGAAACGCCGCAGTGACCCAAGGTCGCCCTCGTAAATAACGATATCGTCCCGCAGCAGGCGTGCCTTGGCACCCTTTTTCATAATACCGTCAACGACAAGACACCCGGCGGCCTTGCCGGTTTTGCCGGCCGCAAAGACTTCCAGAACCTCGGCAGTACCGATGATGGTCTCCCGCAGTTCAGGGGCCAGCAGGCCTGACATCACGGCTTTAATGTCATCCACAAGATCATAGATCACGGAATAATAACGGATTTCCACACCTTCCTGCTGCGCCAGATCAGCCGCCTTGCGGCTGGCGCGGACATTAAAGGCAAGGATCGGCGCTTCGGAAGCCGACGCCAGCTGAACGTCTGATTCAGATATGCCGCCAACTGCAGAATGCAGGATCCGTGCGGTGACTTCTTCCGTGCTCAGATTATCCAGCGCGCCGCAAATGGCCTCCACAGAACCCTGTACGTCGGCCTTGATCAGCACAGGAACAGCCGCAACTTCTTTCTCGGCCAGTTTGCTGAACATGGCCTCCAGGCTGGCCTTCGGCAGGGAAGACTGTTTCTCTTTCTTCTGCCTGGAGCGGAAATCAGTCACATCCCGGGCCCGGGCCTCATTTTCCACCACGACCATCTCGTCACCGGCTTCAGGTGTGCCGTTCAGGCCAAGAATTTCAACCGGAACGGACGGGCCGGCCTCCTGAAGCTGCTGGCCGCGGTCATTAATCAGCGCACGCACCCGGCCCCATTCGGATCCGGCGACAAAAATATCGCCAACCCGCAGAGTGCCCCGGTTGACAAGCACTGTCGCCACCGGTCCGCGTCCCTTGTCCAGTTTCGCTTCGACAACGACACCTTCCGCCGGACGATCGGGATTTGCCTTCAGGTCCAGGAGTTCGGCCTGAAGAAGAATTGCCTCTTCCAGCTTATCCAGGTTGGTGCCCTTCTTGGCGGACACTTCCACATCAAGAACGTCACCGCCCATATTTTCCACAAACACTTCGTGCTGCAGAAGATCCTGACGGACCCGGTCTGCATTGGCGTCCGGTTTGTCCATCTTGTTGATGGCAACAATGATCGGCACGCCAGCCGCCTTGGCATGGCTGATCGCTTCGATGGTCTGGGGCTTGATGCTGTCGTCTGCCGCAACCACCAGAATAACGATATCCGTTACCTGGGCACCGCGGGAGCGCATGGCGGAAAAGGCGGCATGGCCAGGCGTGTCCAGGAATGTGATCCGCTCACCGCCGGGCATACGCACCTGATAGGCGCCGATATGCTGTGTAATGCCGCCGGCTTCGCCCGCAGCCACGTCGGTTTTGCGCAGGGCATCCAGAATTGATGTTTTACCATGGTCCACATGGCCCATGACGGTCACCACCGGCGCGCGGGGTTTCATGTCTTCGACACGATCCTCGGGACCTGTCAGTTCAAGCTCCACGTCGGATTCACTGACGCGTTTTATTTTATGACCGAATTCCTCGACAATCAGTTCCGCCGTGTCCTGGTCAATGGTCTGGTTAATAGTAGCCATCACACCCATTTTCATCAGCGCCTTGATAATGTTGGAGCCCTTTTCCGTCATACGGTTGGCCAGTTCCTGGACAGTGATAAAGTCCGGCACCACAACCTCACGATAGAGCTTCTGGGCCGGCTTTGCCGCCCCGCCCACAAGTCGCTTGTGTTTCGCCTGAGCCCGCTTCAGAGAGGCCAGGGATCGTTGACGGGTTTCCCCTTCGCCACCGACAAGCGCCTGGGTTACAGTCATTTTTCCACTACGCCGGCGCGGCTGATCAGCTTTGCCACGTGCTGGTTTAAGGGCAGCCCTGGCGGCTTCATCATCACGCTCCGGAGCTGCAACAGACGGTTTTGCCGCCGGTTTTGCCGCAGACTTTTTCTCTTCTTCTTCCGCTTTTTTACGGGCTTCTTCTTCCTTCTGGCGTTTCAGCTCAAGCTCGGCCTGCCGTTTTTTCTCTTTTTCTTTTTCCTGCTCTTCAGCTTCCTGGCGGTCTTTTTCAGAAACAACAGGCTTATTCGCCCTTTCTACTTCCAGTTCTTTGGCGCGCGCCGCTTCGAGAACAGCCCGTTTCTTGGCTGCCTCCGCTTCTTCTTTAGCCTTCTGTTCACTGGCTTTCTTGGCCAGATCAAGGGCCTTAAGCCGGGCTTCCCGCTCACCTTTCGTCAGGGTCAGATCAACCGAAGCTTTCTTTTCCGCTGCCGGCGAAGCCGGTTTTTTCACGCCTTTTTTCACAGCCGGTACAGAAACTGATGTTTCCACGGGGGAGGGGGCTGTCTCGCCGGGTTTCAGGATCAGTTTCTTCTTGCGCTGAACAACGACACCACTACCGCCGCGCGCAGGAGCCGCAGTTGATGGTTTCAACTGGAGAGTTTTCCGCCCCGAGGTCGACAGTGTTTTCTGTTTGTCTTTATCGTCACTCATTCTTTTTTCGCCTTAAATCACTGATCTTCATTTTTTCCGAGATAAGACAGGTAACGACCTGCTTCTTTCAGAAAACTCTCCGACATTCCACCCGGCAACAATGCCAGATGTACTGCATTCTCCAGACCAAGGGTCCGGCTTAGTTCGTCACGGGTAAAAATATCAATTACCCGTATATTTTCAATGCCCCGGCACAATTTACTGCGCCCGTTATCCGCCACATCAGAGGCCATCACCACGAGGCGGCTTTTGCCACCTTCGAGCCGGCTTCGGACTTTTTCAAATCCACCGACCAGCTGCCCCGCCCTGTTGCATAATGCCAGATAATCCAGGCATCTTTTGCGCAACAGATCAGCGACCTGAACAGATAACCCTTCCGGAACGGTTATCTTTCCTTCCCGGCCAAGGGCCTTGCGTCCGAAGCGGACAAAAAGCTTCCGGTCCACTGCCTTGTCCAGCAAGGTCCGGTCGGCTGTTATCCAGCATCCCCGTCCCGGCAGCTTTGCCGCCAGATCAGGAACAATTACATCATCCGGCCCAACAACAAAGCGGATCATCCTTTCGGAGGGAAGAACCTCGCCCGTTACCAGGCATTTTCTTTCACGAACCGCTTTTGCCAAGGTGCCGTTTTGCCACCAGCCGGTTATTCGCCGGCAGGCTCCTCATCTGCACCGGCTTCAGCTTCTTCAGCTTCTGCGGCGTCCTCTTCATCCTCGAACCAGTGAGCGCGGGCCGCCATGATAATCTCGTTGGCCTGGTCTTCGCTCATGCCATATTCACGAAGGATCCCGTCCTCACTGCTGGTCAGCTCATCTGCAGCCAGGTCACCAAGGTCATCCAGAGTCTTGATGCCGGCCTGACCAAGGGTCACCAGCATCGGTGACGTCAGTCCTTCAATTGCGGCAAGCTCGTCGGAAACACCAAGGTCCACACGCTCGGATTCCGCCTTTGCCGCCGCGACGGCCAGAGCTTCACGGGCACGGTTCTGCAGTTCCTCAACCAGTTCCGCATCAAAGCCTTCGATTCCGGCAAACTCGTCAGGGGCCACATAGGCAACCTCGTCCAGATTGCGGAAACCTTCGGACACCAGCAGCAGGGCCAGTGTTTCATCCACATCCAGCGCATCGACGAACAGGTCGGCCCGCTGTTTGTATTCTGCCTGGCGGCGCTCGGACTCATCGGCCTCGGTCATGATATCGACCTGCCAGTCCACAAGCTGGGAGGCCAGACGCACATTCTGGCCGCGACGACCGATCGCCAGGCTGAGCTGATCTTCGGGCACAACCACGTCAAGCCGTTCTTTTTCCTCATCCAGAACCACCTTGGACACCTCAGCCGGCGCCAGGGCGCTGACGACAAAGGTGCCGATATCCGGTGACCACTGGATAATGTCGATTTTTTCACCCTGCAGTTCATTGACCACCGCCTGCACGCGACTGCCACGCATGCCGACACAGGCACCAACCGGATCGATAGAGCCATCGTTGCTGAATACGGCAATCTTGGCACGGCTGCCCGGATCACGGCTGACAGCCTTGACCTCGATAACACCGTCATAAATTTCCGGTACTTCCTGGGCAAACAATTTGGCCATAAAATCAGGATGGGTCCTGGACAGGAAGATCTGCGGACCGCGCGGCTCACGGCGCACATCGGCAATATAGGCGCGAACGCGCTCCCCGGTGCGGATATGCTCGCGGGGGATCAGCTGGTCACGGCGAATAATCGCCTCGGCATGACCCACATCCACAATCACGTTGCCATATTCGACACGCTTGACCACGCCGCTGATAATCTCGCCAATGCGGTCCTTGTATTCTTCATACTGACGGGCACGTTCGGCATCGCGCACTTTCTGCACAATGACCTGCTTGGCAGTCTGGGCGGCGACACGTCCGAAATCCATCGGCGGCAACTCATCAGCCAGCACATCACCGACCTCGGCATCCGGCTTGGAAGCACGAGCATCCTCGACAGTGATTTCCGTGGAAAAATTTTCCACTTCATCCACCACCTGCATAACCCGGTACAGCTTGATATCGCCCGTTTTCTTGTCGATATAGGCCTTGATGTCATTCTCAATACCATATCTGGAACGGGCAGCTTTCTGAATTGCCTCTTCCATCGCCTCGAGCACGATATCCCGATCGATATTCTTTTCACGCGCTACAGCATCAGCGATCTGCAACAATTCGAGCCGGTTTGCACTTACAGCCGTTGTCATTCCTTGAACTCCGATTTGTCCCCTTGCCGGGCCCTTTTGATCATCGTAATACTTTCAATTCTCTCATTCAGCCGGTCGCTTGCGCACCGGCCTTCTTCAGCAATTCATCGGTCAGCACAAGTTTTGCCTTGTGCACATTCCCAAGGTCAACCTCGACCTTCTCGCCCTCAACATCAATCTGGACCATATCGTCCTGCATACCCAGAAGCATACCCTTGAACCTGCGACGACCGTCGACCGCTTCGGATAGCTCGAACTTGGCCAGGTGACCGGCGTAAGCAGCAAAATCCTTTTTGCGCGTCAACGGGCGATCAACCCCCGGGGAGCTCACCTCCAGCGTATATTCGCCGGAGATCGGATCTTCCACATCCAGGATCACCGAGATTTCACGGCTGAGCTTTTCGCAATCCTCAACAAGCATGGTCCCGTCGGGACGCTCTGCCATGATCTGCAGCACGGAACCACCATAGGGCCCGCCCATCATAGCCACACGCACCAGCTCATATCCAAGAGCCGTTGCCACCGGTTCAACCAGTCGTGTAATTCTGTCCGTCAGAGCGGTTGCCATTTTCCTCGTTTATTCTTTCCGTCCCTGGTCCGGGACAGAGGTTTTCAACCAGTATACCTGCCCTGCCAGACGAACAATTCCCGAAAATAAAAATGCAGGCAGTGATCCACTTGCCCGCACCTAAAATAATCTCAAGTGATTCGGATGCTATATATATAGCTGAAAATAACGGAACTTCAAGAGCTTTTTCCCCGGCCAATTGCGGATAAATCGAGGGATCGTCAGGCTTGCCGACAACGACGCCCAAAACGAAGATAGGTACTTCTTCGCCCCTGTTCCAGCGCCTTGGCCTCATAACGAGTCGCGGGCCAGTCGTCACCGCGCACATGCCAGTCCTCCGGACCGGAAGCCAGCCAGGTGAAATCCGGGCTGGCCAGCATGTGCGACAATATCCAGCGGCAATATTCGCGGTGGTCTGTTGCGATATTCAATCTGGCGCCATCTTTGAGCAACCTTGCAAGGGCTTTAATATTGCCTTCATTGATCACCCGCCGCTTGTGATGCCTGTTTTTGGGCCAGGGATCCGGAAACAGAATATAGGCATGATCCAGGCTCTGGTCCGCCAGCCGGTCCATTAAAAGACGGGCATCATCGGCAAAAATCCGGACATTCTCAAGCCCATATTCGTCAATCTTGTCAACCAGGCCCGAAACGCCATTGATAAAAGGTTCACAGCCGATAAAACCCCGGCCCGGGTTGGCCCGGGCCTGCCAGGCCAGATGTTCGCCTTTGCCAAATCCGATTTCGAGCGCAAATTCCCTGTAGACGCCGTCGCCCTCCGTTGAAAAAAACACCGACGGGTGCAATGGCTGCCCGCCCTCTTCCGGCAGCTTGATTTCAAGCGCCGGCAACAGGCGATCGAGCCGCTCCTGGCTGGCCGCTTTCAGCGGCTTGCCCTGGCGGCGACCGAATATTCTGCTGCTTTGAATGTTCTCGAGGTCTCGCATGGCTCTCATATACCCATGCAACCTTTCACTGTCCACGGGAAAAGCGGTCAGAAAAGTTTTTTCAACTCGTCCACGAGATCGGTTTTTTCCCAGGAGAAGCCGCCGTCATCATCCGGCTGACGACCGAAGTGACCATAGGCGGCGGTCCGGGCATAAACCGGCTTGTTCAGCTTGAGGTGCTCACGGATTCCCCGCGGGCTCAGGTCCATTACCTGCATAAGAATTTTTTCCAGCCGGGCTGCATCCACGTCTCCGGTCTGATGGAAATCCACATAAAGGGACAGCGGTTTTGAAACACCGATGGCATAGGACAGCTGAATGGTGCATCTCTCGGCCAGACCGGCCGCAACCACATTTTTGGCCAGATAGCGGGCCGCATAGGCCGCAGACCTGTCAACCTTGGTCGGATCCTTGCCGGAAAAAGCACCACCGCCGTGGGGCGCAGCGCCGCCATAGGTATCAACAATGATTTTACGCCCGGTCAGGCCGGCATCCCCGTCCGGACCACCAATCACAAAAATGCCCGTCGGATTGATATAGAGCTCGTCCTCGGAACACATCCAGCCCTCGGGCAGACATTTTTCGATATGCTGACGAACAACCTCGTGGACCCGCTCCTGGGACACGTCTGCACCGTGCTGGGTCGAAACAACCACCGAAGAAGCCCCGACCGGTACACCATTTTCATAACGCAATGTGACCTGGCTTTTGGAGTCGGGCTGAAGTTCCGGCGCTTCACCGCTGTGCCGCGCATCAGCCATAGACCGCAGGATTTTATGGGCATAATATATCGGCGCCGGCATGAGAGCTTCCGTCTCCTTCGTCGCATATCCAAACATAATACCCTGGTCGCCGGCACCTTCATCCTTGTTGCCGGCCGCATCAACCCCCACTGCGATGTCTGCAGACTGTTCATGAACATAACAATCCACTTCCATATTTTCCCAGTGGAAACCATCCTGCTCATAGCCAATCCGGCGAACCGCATCCCGCGCAATCTGCTCCATTGCTTTCGAGTCAATGGACTCAGGCCCCCGGACTTCACCGGCAAGAACAACCCGGTTCGTCGTCACCAGGGTTTCGAGGGCAACCCGGGATTCCGGATCCACACTCAGAAACCTGTCCAGAATGGAATCCGATATACAATCGGCGACCTTGTCGGGATGGCCTTCTGAAACGGATTCACTGGTAAATAAATAATTCTGCCTGGACACCTGATATCTCCTGAATTCAAATTTCTAACCCAAACCATATAACATATCTTTTATATAAAGAAAGCTTTATGTTGTGTTGCGTTGCAATTTATTGGCACAACTATCGTTTACGGAAAGTTAATCCGCCTGGGTTATCAATGGGCAGTTAAATAAAAAATATATAATTAGGTTTAAAATATAGTTGCGAGGAACCTGAATGCTTTCGAAATTTATAAAAAAAACAGAGGCGGACATCGCATCCGACAATAATATTACTTTGGTCAGGCAGACAAACGAACAGGGTTCAGACAGGGAGCAATGGATCGAATCCATGCTCGTAAACCTTATGATTTGTGACGCGGGCACACTGGAAATTCTGTACTGTAACGATAAATGCATACAAACATCAGATCAGTTGCACGACATACTTCCCGTCACAGGCAAGGCCCTGATCGGCAAGTCCCTGGACATTCTTTTTGGCGATATTGGCGCTCCGCGCGACCTTATGTCTGATCCGGAAAGTTTCCCGCTGCGTGAGTCCGTGCAAATCGGTGATCAATTCCTCGATATACTGGTGACTCCCGTTCTGCAAAACGGCAAGACTTCAGGCCAGCTTCTGGTCACATGGCACGTGGTCACAAAACAGAAAAATACCGACGCCCATGCTACCAAACTAACCGCCATGATAGAAAATATGCCGGCCAATGTCGTTCTGTGCGATCCCGGGTCATGCCTTATTAATTATGTCAACAAGGCCTGTGAAGCAGCCCTTGGGGAAATGAAGGCGATTTTGCCCTTTGATCCTTCCCGACTGGTCAGTACGGACATCAGCGTTCTGGATAAGGACGAGACTGCCTTTCGTCAACTGATGTCCAATCCAGCCAACCTGCCGGCTGTCAAACTGGTGCAAATCGGCGATGTAACGCTGAAACTGAATATATCAGCCATCAGCAGCGAACAGGGACTTTATATCGGCAACATGATCATCTGGGAAAATATGTCGGAACAGATGCACCTGTCCGAGCGTGTCCGGCAGATGGCCGGCATGGTTGCCAACGCGTCAAACGATATGGAAAAAACCGCCCGGCAGATGTCAACCACCGCGGGCAAGGCCAATACGGATTCCAATTCGGCCTCCCGCAGCATTGAAAATGCCGCCCAGAATGTTCAGACCGTTTCACGGGCTGCCGAGGAACTTTCCCAGTCCATTCTCGAAATCAGCCGTCAGGTAAAGGAATCTTCACAAATGTCGGAAAATGCCGTTACAGAAGCCGACCGGACCAACGGTACGGTACAGACCCTGTCAGAAGCCTCTTCCCGGATCGGGGATGTGGTCAAACTGATCAACGATATCGCCGGACAGACAAACCTTCTGGCGTTGAATGCGACGATCGAGGCCGCCCGCGCCGGAGAGGCCGGCAAGGGGTTCGCGGTTGTCGCCTCGGAAGTCAAAAACCTGGCCAACCAGACAGCCAGCGCGACGGAAGAGATCACGGCTCAGATCCAGGAGATGCAGAATTCCACAAATGAGGCGGTCAGCGCCATCGGCACCATTCGCAAGACCATTGACGGCCTGCACAATATCGCCACTTCAATTTCCTCCTCCGTGGAGCAGCAGGGAACAGCCACCAGCGAGATTGCCAAAAACATCTCTCAGGCAGCCCGGGATACCGAGAAAGTCTCGGAAAATATCACCGGCGTGCATGAATCCTCCTCTGAAGTGGGACAGGGCGCCCAACAGGTTGTGGACGCCGCCGCCTCACTGGTCAAGGAAAGCCAGTCCATGGAACGGGAAATCGATGACTTCATCGATCAGGTGGTGAAAAGCTAACCTATTAACCCTGCGTGCAGCAGGGACCAGTCTTTGCTAAAACAGGCCCGGTAGCGGGCCTGTTTTCTTTTGCGCTTGTGCCCTCAGGAAGGAAAGCGCCTCCGTCCACTTCAAGTCCATTTATGATCTCGGCTGCATTGAGACAATTTCCCCGCGGCTTCTGCACTGTATTGCCCCTTATCTCACCGTCTATAACAGCACCCGCGGCCCGGGAAAAGGCAGAAGGCGGGAGAAAAGTTAAATTCGGTTACTGTCACCGTAATTGGTTACTGTCACCGTAATTGATGATGCTGCCCTGGTGATTGGCATGGTAGTAAAACTTGTTCGCGGTCCCTGACCCGGTATACATGACCAGATATTCATCAACCCCCGGGCCGTGCACATATCGGCGCAACAGGGTTGAACCCTGATAATCGGCAATTTCTTCCACCCCGTCATGCAGGAAGGTGGTGGTGGTGCCGCCCGCGGTTTTGACACTGCGGCGTCCCATATAAATGTCAGGCAGCAAAAAAGCCGTACTCCCTGCGAGAATACGGCCTTGAAAAAATATCCGGGGGCTCTGTTACTCGGAAAGAACCTTTTCTTCCATGTCCTCGCCCCGACCAGTCCATTTCGGCATGGTCACATGGTTGTCGGCAGAGACCCCTGTACGATTCAGAACAACAGGCAATGTCAAAAGCAGGATCTTCAGATCCAGGAAAAGGCTGCAGTGATCCACATACCAGACATCGAGAATAAATTTCTGGTTCCAGCTGATGGAATTGCGGCCTGTCACCTGGGCCCAGCCGCTGATCCCGGGACGAACTTCATGACGGCGCATCTGCTCTGTTGTGTAGCGGGAAGCATATTCTGCAATAAACGGCCGCGGGCCGATCAGACCCATATCGCCAATCAGGACATTCCACAGCTGGGGCAGTTCATCCAGGCTCCAGTCCCGAAGAAGTTTCCCAAATCTGGTCAGTCGATGCTGGTCTTCAAGAAGAACGCCGTTTTCGTCTCTCTCGTTGGTCATGCTCCGGAATTTGTAAATCTCAAATGTACGGCCATTGAGGCCAAGCCGTTCCTGCTTGAAAAGTACAGGAGATCCCAGTTTGAGGCGTACTGCAACGGCCACAAATATCAACAGGGGGGAGATCATAACCAGTATGGTAGCTGCCCCCAGGATGTCGATAATTCTTTTCCAGAACCTCTTATATGTAAGACCTAACATCACTTCCTCATTCTTTTCAGGTTAGCCAGACACTAACCATTTAAAGTTAACGAGCAATTAACAGGCGCCTTAACGAACTGCAATTGTCGTAACTCCCCCAATTTTTGCAAGAATAAATACAGATCGTGACAAGATTATGATCATCGCACACTAAACAAAACCGACCTGAAAAAGTATTAATTGCAACGCCCCCTAGAAAATTTAACTTTGAAGTAACATCACTGATTCTCTATTGCAAGGAGAAAAAACCAATAAAAACCAATATAGTGCTTTTGCATTAGCAACAAAATATTAACGTCAGATTTCACGTCTGATTAAGCTCTCAGGTCCGGCTATTGCTGGAGACCCCCTGTCTCAATCACCTGCCTCATCAGGTTAATAGTTTCGCTACGACCATATAAGGCAATAAAAGATCCCATTCTGGGACCCTGCTGCTGACCCAGGAGGATTTCATAAAGTGTCTGGAACCATTCCCGCAGATTTTCATAATTGTGGGCCTTGCCGACCGTAAAGACCGCTGTCTGATAGTCACCGGCCTCGGCTGTTTCCGGCAATCCTTCCAGTTCTTTGATCAGATCTTCCAGAGCCGTAATTTCCTGCTCTGTCGGCGTCCGGTATTTCTTGGTCGGTTTGACAAAATTCTCATAATAAACCAGTGCATAGGAAACCAGTTGATCCAGCAGCGGATGATCCGCCGGCGTGGCATCCGGCGCATAGGCGCTGATATATCCCCACAGGGTCTCCGTGTCATGGGCATTGCTGGCACTGACCAGATTGAGCAACAGGGAGAAGGTCACCGGTACATCCTCTTCCGGCGGGTTATCGCTATGAATATGCCAGATCGGATTGGCGAATTTCTCCTTGCCTTCCTGTTCACGGAACTTGGACAGGAACGTCAGATAATCATCAACCGCCTTGGGAATAACGTCAAAATAGAGTTTTTTGGCCTTGCGCGGCGCCTGGAACATATAAAGGGCCAGACTTTCCGGTGTGCCATACTGCAGCCACTCCTCCATGGTCAGGCCGTTGCCTTTGGATTTGGAAATCTTCTGGCCGTTTTCATCCAGGAAAAGTTCATAGTTAAACCCTTCCGGCGGCTCGCTGCCCAGAATGCGGGCGATGCTGCTGGAAAGTTTCACACTCTCATACAGGTCTTTGCCGGACATTTCATAATCCACGTCAAGCGCCACCCAGCGCATGGCCCAGTCGGCCTTCCACTGGGCCTTGCAGTGACCGCCGGTCACCGGCACTTCCACCAGTTCGCCAGTTTCCTCGTCTTTATAGACAATGGTGCCGGCTTCCACATTGCGTTCCACCAGCGGCACCTGCAGCACCCGGCCGGTACGCGGACAGACCGGCAGAAAGGGGCTGTAGGTTTTCTGACGTTCCTCGCCCAGCGTCGGCAGCATCACTTTCATGATCCTGTCGTAGTTTGCCAGCATCTTGAGCAGGGTTTCATCCATCTCGCCGGAAAGATAAGCCTCGGTGGCGCTTCTGAATTCATAGTCAAAGCCGAAACTGTCGAGGAATTTACACAGCCGGTCATTGTTGTGATGGGCGAAACTCTCATGGGTACCGAACGGGTCCGGCACTTTGGTCAGCGGCATGCCCAGATAATTCTGCAGCATCTCCTGATTGGGCAGGTTGCTCGGCACCTTGCGGAATCCGTCCATGTCGTCTGAAAAGGCGATTAACCTGGTCGGCACATCGGAAATCAGCTCAAAGGCCTTGCGCACCATGGTCGTCCGGGCCACCTCGCCAAAGGTGCCGATATGGGGCAGGCCGCTGGGACCGTAACCGGTTTCAAACAGCACATGATCCTTATTATTCCCGGCCTTCTCAACACGCTTCACCAGCTTCTCGGCTTCCTGGAAAGGCCAGGCTTTGCTGTCAAGGGCTTGGGCGATAACTTCCGGTGATGCAGTCATGGATAAAAAACCTTTGTTCTGGGTACCAATAAACTAGTGTAAACCGAAGGTTTCATAAGGCCAAGCGTCGCCTTCGTCAACTGTCACGATTTCCCGACCGTTAAATTTCCCGGCCGGGAAATAGTGGCAATAATTTTCTTTCCCCGTTAAAAAGCTTTTGCCTTTCACTATAGCTGTCTATAGTGAATGAAACAAAACCGGAACATTCAGGCCATTTTAGCCCATGACTGACAGTCTCATGTCATTCCCCAATCCCGAGGAAGTCCTCAGCCGCACCAGCGCCCTGGTCGCCGGGCCCACCCATGGGGTGATCATTTCTCCGGACGGGGAAGTGGAGGAATATGACCATGGAGCCTTAAGGCGCAAAATCCGTGGTCAGGCTTTTCTCATCTGCAACCCTCCGGTTATTGCCCGGCGGCTCGGCATGGCCGGTCAGAAGGCGCTCGACGTTCTTGAGCTTTTTGCCTTTGTCCGACCGGCACAATTCTGCCTGCCGCTGCCCCGCGGTCTGGCCCGGGCCCTGAAAATAGAGATCGCAGACCACAGTCTTGAGGATGAAGGCCTGATCCTGATCGAGGCGGCCCGCCGGCTGATCCGGGAAATTGCCGCGCCAAATTACCCGTACCCCGAGGGACTCCTCGCCCAGGCCCGGCAGATGGCCGAGGCCGGCTGGAGCTGGGGCCCGCTGATCCTCGGCGCCCTGAAATCCTCAGAGACTGCAACAGAATGGCGGGTCTGGGATCATCTGCCGGAATGGGAGGAAGAGGCCCCGCCCGCCCCGCCCGGCACAGAACCCGTGGGCCGGGAAGAAGCCATCGAACGCCTTGGCGCGCTGATCGGGGCAAATGCCGAACAACGGGAAAGCCAGAAAGACTATACCGCGCTGGCCGCCCATACGTTTGATCCGCCGGAAACCGCTGAAGAACCGGTTGTTGTGCTGGCCGAGGCGGGCACCGGCATCGGCAAAACCCTGGGCTATATCGCGCCGGCCAGCCTGTGGGCCGAGAAAAACGACGGCACCGTGTGGATATCCACCTATACCAAGAACCTGCAGCGGCAGCTGGACCAGGAACTGGACCGGCTTTACCCGGATCCAGCCACCAAGGCCCGCAAAGCGGTAATCCGCAAGGGACGGGAAAATTACCTGTGCCTGCTGAACCTGCAGGAACTGTCCCAGTCGGCCACCCAGAATGAAGGCCGCATCCTGCTTGGCCTGGTCCAGCGCTGGGCCCGATACAGCCGGGACGGTGATATGATCGGGGGAGATTTCCCAAGCTGGCTGGGCGAACATTTCGGACAAAGTCGTTTGGCGCAACTAACCGACCGGCGCGGCGAATGTATCTATGCCGCCTGCGCCCACTATAAAAGATGCTTCATTGAAAAATCCCGCCGCCGGTCCCGCAAAGCCTCGCTGGTGATCGCCAACCATGCCCTGGTGATGATACAGGCGGCAACCCGCACCGCCGTCAACAAGGACGGTAAACTGGAGTCCGTCAAGGACCCGGACCTGCCCAGCCGCTATATCTTTGATGAAGGTCATCATATCTTTGATGCCGCTGACAGCGCCTTTTCCGCCCATCTGTCCGGTCAGGAAGGCCTCGATCTGCGACGCTGGGTCCGGGGTGCGGAAAATTCAAAACGCCGCGGCCGGGGCCTGGAAGGACGTCTCGAGGAACTGGTTGCAGGTGACGACGAAGCAAGGAGCCTGTTGCAGGAAGTGATCCATGCGGCCCGCTGCCTGCCGGCCGACGGCTGGCATGGACGGCTCATTGACGGATCCCCCTTTGGCCCGGCGGAACATTTCCTCGCCGCGATACGCCAGCAACTCTATGCCCGCAACGGAAGTCGTGAGGAATTCCATTCCATCGAATGCCCCCCCATGCCACCTGTGGAAGGCCTGCCGGAAGCGGCCGAAGCTTTGCAACAGTCCCTGAAAGCCCTGGTCACGCCGATGAAGGGCCTGAGCGCCCGACTGCTCAAAAAACTGGACCAGGAAGCAGACGAACTGGACAGCGCCAGCCGCAACCGGCTGGAATCCCTGAGCCAGAGCATCAGCCGGCGACGGGAAACTATTGAATTCGGCTGGATCCCCATGCTTGATGTGCTGGCTGGCCACAAGGCGCCGGATGAGGAGTTTATCGACTGGTTTGAGCTGGACCGCCAGGGCGGCCGGGAAGTCAATGTGGGTTTTTACCGCCACTGGGTGGATCCCAGCCTGCCGTTCGCCAGCACCGTGCTGAAAAGCGCCCAGGGGTCCATGATCACCTCGGCCACGCTCCGGGACCGGTTGACGGAAAATCACAATCCGGATGTGGAATGGCATACGGCCGAGGTGCGCACAGGCGCCGCCCACCTGATCAGCCCGCCGTTGCGCCAGAGCCTCAATTCCCCGTTCGATTATCCGGCCCAGAGCCGCATTTTCATCGTCAATGACATGAACAAGCGCAGCCTTGACCAGCTTGCCGCCGCCTACCGGGAGCTGTTTCTCGCTGCGGGCGGCGGGGCGCTCGGCCTGTTTACCGCCATCAGCCGCCTGCGCGGGGTTTACCAGCGTCTGGCCGGACCGCTGGAAGATGAGGGACTGCCGCTTTATGCCCAGCATATCGACCCCATCAATGTGGCAACCCTGGTGGACATTTTCCGGGAGGTGGAGCACAGCTGCCTGCTGGGCACCGATGCGGTCCGTGACGGCATGGATGTGCCGGGACCGTCGCTCAGGCTCTGTGTGTTCGACAAGGTACCCTGGCCGCGTCCCACATTGCTGCACAAGGCGCGCCGCAAACGCTTCGGCGGTCAGTCCTATGACGACCTGATCACCCGGCTACGCCTGAAGCAGGCCTATGGCCGCCTGATCCGGCGGCAAAGCGACCGCGGCGTGTTTGTCATGCTGGACGGGGCGACGCCGTCAAGATTGCTGAGTGCGTTCCCGGAAGGAGTGGAAGTGGAGCGGATCGGTCTTGCCGAGGCCATTCAAAAAACAAAAGAGTTTCTTAGCGAGACGTGAAGTCGACAATCCTGTGGATAGCCCGGTCCCAATTGTCCTCGGCAGTGAGGCCACTGGCCTTGCGCGGGACAAGATCGTGATTGCCGTCATCCAGCCATTCGATAGTAATCTTATCGGAAAGATCATATCCTGCCACCGCCTCCCGGTTACCCATGGCGTCCCGTTCCCCCTGCAGGATCAGGGACGGCGTCTTCAGGTCCCTCAGGTGATCGGTCCGCGGCTTGTCCGGCTTGCCCGGCGCATAGAAGGGATAACCGAGGCAGATCAGGCCGGCGGGGGAAAGCTCATCGGCGATCAGGCTTGCCATCCGGCCGCCCATGCTCTTGCCGCCGATATAGATTTTGCCTGTAAATCCAGTGCCTTCAAAGACCTGACGCCATGACGTCAACAGTTTCGGCTGGCGATCCGGCGGGCGTTTCTTGCCGGTTTCGCGCCGCTCGGCCATATAGGGAAATTCAAAGCGCAGGACACGTAAACCATTCTCCGCCAGCTTCTCCGCAAAATAGTCCATAAAAGGGCTGTCCATTGGCGCTCCCGCACCATGGGCGAGAATGATAAGGATGGAGGCGTCTTCCGGTCCGTTCCACAGCACCGGCAGGTCGGCGATGCTTTCCATATATCGTTCCTTATTTCACGATCATGTTTTATTTTACAATCATACTTGCGCCGGTTTTGAGGGTTTCCCCTTCCTCGGCCCGGGGCGGGATGGTCACGCCTTTGGCAAAGGACGGACGGGCGGCCAGCCTGTCGATCCAGGCTGAAAGGTTCGGGAATTGGCCAATCTCGAGCCCTGCCCAGGCATAGGAACGCACCCAGACCCAGGTGGCGATGTCCACAATGGTAAAGTCGCCGCAGATATAATCCCGACCCTCAAGCTGGCCTTCCAGAACGCCGTACAGCCGGAGTGTTTCCTTCTGGTAGCGGTCGATGGCGGGCTGGATTTTTTCCGGAAAATAGCGATAAAAGACATTAGCCTGGCCCTGCATGGGACCAATACCGCTCATCTGGAACATCAACCACTGCATCGCTTCGTAACGGCCTTTTTCATCCCTGGGCATCAGCTTGCCGGACTTTTCCGCCAGATAAAGCAGAATGGCGCCGGACTCGAATATGGCCAGGTCATTGTTGCCCCGGTCGACAATGGCCGGCACCCGGCCATTGGGATTAATCTTCAGATATTCCGGTGATTTTTGTTCATTCTTGCCGAAGTCCAGCACATGAACAGTGTAGGGAAGCCCGAGCTCCTCCAGAGCAATGGAAATCTTGTATCCGTTTGGCGTGGCGGCCGTATAAAGGTCGATCATGGGAAATTCCTTTGAATTTTGTGGTTCTGGCTCTTTTATCTGGGAGCAGATGATATCAGGTCAACGACCTCACAAAAAGATGATCGCCCCCAAAA
Organism: Emcibacter sp.; assembly: GCF_963675455.1. Taxonomy (GTDB): domain Bacteria; phylum Pseudomonadota; class Alphaproteobacteria; order Sphingomonadales; family Emcibacteraceae; genus Emcibacter. Next base: position 825,684 of record NZ_OY776217.1, read on the forward strand.
GACAATCAGAGAACGATAACCTTGCCGTCTTCAATCCCCACCGCCACGGACCGCAGGGACCGGCCGCGGCAGGGACCGGCCATACATTTGCCGTCATCAATCTGGAACAGGGCGCCGTGAAAATTACACAGGAAATATTGTCCGCTTTTTTCCGTGAATACGCCTTCTTTAAGATTCAACGGCACATACATATGCGGACAGGCGTTCTGATAGGCAAAGACCTCATTTTTCCGGCGATAAACAAAGAACTCAAAAGGTTCCTTCTCGGTTCCAAAGGTAAATTCCAGCCCCTTGCCGTCCCCGATATCTTCCAGCGCACAAAGCACATGGCCTTTTTCCGGACCGTTTGCCACGTCCGGCAGCCAGATATCCCAGATATCAAAGTCCTGGCCGCCTGACATCAACCTTCCAGCCAGGTTCCCAGCACCGGGTTGAACGGCAGGATCCGAACCTTGTCAAACAGACCGGCCTTGGCATAGGGATCATTATCGGCAAAATTTTGCGCCGCGGCCTGGTTATGAACATCGATCACAATCATGCTGCCCCGGGGTTTGGGCTCGTCTTCTTCGGTTAAAATCGGGCCAGCCAACTTTACAACGCCGGACTTTTCCGCATAGGCCAGATGGTCGGAACGCACGGACATGCGAAGATCCAGGCTGTCGGCCTTGTCATAGGCCAGAATGACAAAATGCATTTTATTTCCCCTTATCAGAACATTTCTTCTTTGCTGATGGGGCGGCTGAGCAGTTCCGCAATCACCTCATCCACATTCTTGTCCCCATGCAGCAAATCATAAACCGCCCGGGCGATAGGCATGTCAATTTTCTCTTCGCTGGCGATCCGGTGCAGGATTTCCGAGGTATGATAACCTTCGGCAACGGTTTTGCGGTTGTCCATCACCTCCGAGATATCCTTTCCTTGTCCCAGCGCCATGCCCAGAGACATATTGCGGGACTGCGGCGAGGAGCAGGTCAGCATCAGGTCGCCAAGACCGGACAGGCCGACCATGGTTTCGGGATCCGCCCCCCGGCTTTCCCCGAAACGGACCATTTCCGCCAGCGAGCGGGTAATCAGGGCGGCCCGGGCGTTTTCGCCCAGGTTTTTGCCGGCCACCACACCACAGGCAATGGCGAATACATTCTTGACCGCGCCGCCGATCTCGGCCCCGATCACATCCCGGGACAGATAGGGCCGGAAGGTGGGCTGGCCGATGGCCTCGGCCAGAGAATGCGCAAGTTTCTGGTATTTGGAGGCGATGGTCACCGCCGTCGGCAGGCCGCGGGCGGCTTCACCGGCAAAGCTCGGGCCGGACAGCACCGCCAGGGGATTCTTGGGCATCATCTCGGCCATGACGTCACTCATCAGCTTGCCGGTTGATTGCTCGATGCCCTTGGAACAGAGCACCACAGGCACGCTTTCCTTAAGATGATTCCTGAGGTCTCCGGCCACATGGCGGACAAACTGGGCCGGCGCCACCATCAGCAGAAAGTCGGGAGTGCCCAGTTGTTCATAGCTGTTCACCGCCGTAATATTTGACGGCATTTTTACATCCGGCAGAAAAAGGCTGTTCACCCGGTCCTGATTGACAGTCGCCACCACTTCCGGCTCCCGCGCCCAGAGTATCACGTCATGACCTGACCGGGCCGCCGTAATGGCGAGTGCTGTGCCCCAGGCACCGGCGCCGACAACTGCAATTTTTCCCATCTGATGACTTCCTTTATTATTGTTTTTGTCTGTTACTCAGGCTTTCACACCGGCCCCGATAACGGCCGGGGCATCCGGATCAAGTGGCCAGCGGGCTTTTGCCCCCACCGACAGATCGTCGACCTGTCCAAGACGCAGGCGCTCCACCCCGGCCCAGGCAATCATGGCGCCATTATCAGTACAAAGCGCTGGCGGCGGGGCAACAAGGGAAACGCCGCGTTGTCCGCAGGCCGCTTCGAGACCCTTGCGCAGATATGTGTTGGCGGCGACACCACCGGCCACAACCAGAATATGCTGTTCCGCCTGATATTGTTCAAGATAAATATCCAGCGCCCGTCCCACCCGGTCGATAATGGCCTCGGTCAGGGCAAGCTGGAAATCGGCTGCCAGGTCATAAACATCCTGCTGGGTAATTTCCTGGCCCAGCTTTTCGACCTCGCGGCGCACGGCGGTCTTGAGACCGGAAAAAGAGAAATTGCAGTCGGGCCGCCCTTTCAGCGGCCGGGGCAGGCTGAAACGTCCGGCTGTGCCCTTGAGGGCCGCCTTCTCAACCGCCGGACCGCCTGGATAATCCAGCCCCAGAAGCTTGGCGGTCTTGTCAAAAGCCTCACCGGCCGCATCGTCAATGGTGGTGCCGAGCCGTTCATACCGGCCCACACCCCTGACCACCTGTAGCTGGCAATGGCCGCCGGACACCAGCAGCAGCAGATAGGGAAAAGCCACCGCGTCATTGAGACGCACCGAAAGTGCATGCCCCTCCAGATGGTTGATGCCCATGAAAGGAATATCGCAGGCGCTGGCGATGGCCTTGCCGGTCATCAGGCCGACCATGACTCCGCCGATCAGGCCGGGTCCAGAGGTCGCCGCCACGGCATCCAGTTCTGAAAATTCGATTCCGGCCATCTGCAGGGCCTCGGTAATAATGTCATCCAGATGATCGATATGGGAGCGGGCGGCAATTTCCGGCACCACCCCGCCATAAGGGCGGTGTTCGTCCAGCTGGGACATCACCACATTGGACAGGATCCGGCCCTTGCCGTCGACCACCGCCGCCGCCGTCTCGTCACAGCTGGTCTCCAGCCCCAAGACGAGGGGGGATGCCGGGGGAGTTTTCTGGTCGGAATTTTCCGGATTGTTTATTGCCATTTCCACTGGTACTGCTTTGGATTATATCCTACAAACACCTATATAAGGCGTTTGGCCCCAAGAAAAAAGGCTCTAACATCCGGGAATGATCCGTGCAAGAAAAGCTTGGAAATAAAAACATCCGTATCGGCACCCGGGGCAGCCAGCTTGCCCTGGCCCAGGCCCATGAAACAAAAGGCCGGCTTCTTGCCGCCCATCCGGAACTGAACGAAGCGCAGATCGAAATTGTGGTTATGTCGACCCGGGGCGATCGCATCCTCGACCGGCCGCTGGCGGAGATCGGCGGCAAGGGCCTGTTTACCGAGGAAATCGAGGCCGCCCTGCTGGCCGGGGAAATTGACCTGGCCGTGCACAGCCTCAAGGATATGCCAACCGAACTGCCGGAGGGGCTGGAGCTTGCCGCCTATCTCGAGCGGGAGGATGTGCGCGATGCCTTTATCTCATCAAAGGCTGCAAGCCTGATGGAACTGCCGGCCGGCGCCGTTGTCGGCACCGCCTCCCTGCGCCGCCAGGCCCAGACCCTGGCCCTCAGGCCCGACCTCAAAGTGGTGACCTTCCGCGGCAACGTCCAAAGCCGTTTGCGCAAACTGGAGGCCGGCGAAGTAGACGCCACTTTCCTTGCCATGGCCGGGCTCAACCGGCTGGCGCTGGAAGACGGGCGGGTGCATCCGCTGGCCATCGGCGAACTGCTGCCCGCCGTCGCCCAGGGCGCCATCTGCATCGAAATTGCCATAAATAATGCCCGGGCCATGGCTCTTGTCAGCCCGCTCAATCATCCGCCCACCGAGCAACAGGTGGTGGCGGAACGGGCCTTTCTCAACGAACTGGACGGCTCCTGCCGCACCCCCATCGCCGGCCTTGCCACCCTTGATGGCGGCAGGCTTCTGTTACGCGGCCGCCTGCTCGACCTGGACGGCAGTGAAGTTTACGAAGACCGGGAGGAAGGTTCCGCCGGCGAGGCCGAGAACATCGGCCGCATACTGGGACGCCGGATGAAGGAGACAGCCGGTAAAGCCTTCTACGACAAACTTATGGCCGCGAGCGGGACCTGATCGTCATGAGGTTTCTGCTGACACGTCCTCTGGAAGACAGCACAAAACTGGCACAGATGCTGGAAGCAGCGGGACATCAGGCAATGATCGAGCCGATGATGGACATCCGCGTCCTGGCTTTTGATCCGCCAAAGGATCCGTCCGGCTACCAGGCCGTGATTTTCACCAGTGCCAATGGCGTACGCGCCTTCCGTCACCATTTCCCGGACGTCATCCTGCCGGTTTATGCGGTCGGCCCCGCCACCGCCGCGGAAGCCCGTCTTGCCGGCTTCACAGACATCAAATCCAGCAGCCGGGATGTGGAAAAGTTGTCTCAATTGATCGCCTGCGACCCGGAACTGGATAAAAACCGGCCGCTATTACATGTGGCCGGCACAGTTGTTGCAGGCGACCTTGCAAAGTTACTGCAAAAAGTTGGTTTTTCCGTTGACCGCTGGCAACTCTATGAGGCAATCAGGGCAGACCAACTTTCGAACCCAACTCTGGAAATGTTGGATCAGGGGAGAATCGATGCCATTACCTTTTTCTCCCCCCGCACGGCCCGCATCTTTGTGGATCTGGTCCGACAGGCGGGACGGGAGCACCCATTGAAACAGATCAAGGCGCTTTGTCTTAGTGATGCCATAATGGATGTGATAAAGTCAGTTGCATGGAAGGAAATACGGGTGGCGCCCGAACCGAACCAGCACAGCCTGTTCCGGGATATAAATATTGAGCTTGAGGAAAAATCATCATGACCACAGCCGACAATAATTCCCCAGAGAAGCCAGACATGGGGACAAAGGATAACGGGAAAAAAACCGAAACCGGCACCGGGCCTGCCGCCGCTGCCAAACCGGCCCCTGCGTCCGTCGCGGGGCAAAACGGCCCGGCGAAACCATCTGTCGAGAAGCCCTCCGCAAAACCGGGCGGCAAAGCCAACTGGTCGCTGAGAATTCTTCTCCTGCTGCTGCTTTTCCTGGCCGGCGGGGCCGTTACCCTTTATTTCCTGCCCTGGCTTGAAGACCGCCTGCCGGTAATTACCCAATGGACCGGCCACAGCCCGGCAGCGACGCCGGGCCTGCCGGCGGACTTAACGGTTCTGGCCGATGTTGAAAAACGCCTTGATCGCCAGGACCAGGCCATTGCCGCGCTGGAGGAAAAGTCACGCAACCTGAACCTCAGGCTGCAGGACCTCGCGCAGGCTGGCGGCGCGGCCCCGTCCGCAGAGCTTCTGGCCCGGATCGAACAGCTTGAACAACGCCCTGTGATACAGGAAAACCGCCCCGAAGCGGAACAGGACCTGTCCCAGGCCGCCCGCATCGACATGCTGCTTGGTCGTATGAGCCAACTTGAAGCCTCCTTTGTGCCGCTCAGCAAAAACCTGATAGAGGCCCGGGAGGCGGCCGAAGAACGTGCCCGGCTCTTTGCAGAAAACACCCATCAGAATGATCTTCTGTCCCAGCTGGAAAGTCGTCTGGCACAGGTGGAAGCCTTTGCCGCACGGGGCAACCGGGGCGCTTCCCTGGCCTTCAGCCTGAGCCGGCTTCGGGATAAAGTTGTCTCTGGCGCGGCTTATGCAAAAGAGCTGGAAAATTTCAAAAACCAGCTTGCCGGCAGCACACTCGCCGGCAATCCGGCCCTGCAGCGGGCGCTGGCAACCCTCGAGGAACAGGCACAACAGGGCCTGACCAATGCGGTGGAGCTGCGGGAGAAATTTGAAGGTCTGATCCCGGCCCTGATCCGGGCCGAACAAACCACGGCGGATGCCGGCTGGTGGCAAAAGGTGAAAGACAGTTTTAGAAATCTGATCACCATCCGGGACAAGGATGCCGCAGGCGAGGAAACCTTTGACAGCCTGTTGCGCAGCCTTGAGGAAAACCTCAATGCCCTCGATCTGGAGGATGCGCTGGCCCTGATGAAAAAACTCCCCAACCAGGTGCAGAAAGTTCTCAAGGACTGGATGTTTGACGCGGAACTGTGGCTCAATTCCCGCGAGGCACTGGCCGAGATTGAAAAAATCGCCGGCGAGACCCTGCTCGATAACGCCCCTGCCCGGCAGGGTGCCGCGCCGGAGGAAACCAGCCTATGACCCGCCTGACCTTCTATATCATTCTCGGCGTGCTGGTTGCCCTTGGCACCGCCTGGATGGTCGCCCAGCCCGGCGACATGGTGCTGACCTGGCGCAACTGGGAACTCAGGATGTCCTTTGCCACCCTGACTGCCCTTGGCCTCCTCTATACTGTATTCGTTTGGCTGTTGTGCAGATTCTGGCGCGCCCTGAGGAACGCCAACCCGCTGAATTCACCGGAACGGCAGGCGGCCAGACGACGCCGGGGCCACGGCGAACTGGACCGGGGCTGGTCCGCCTGGGCGCTGGGTGATAAGGACGGGGCGCTGAGACATGCCCGCCGGGCCAGAACGGATCTGCCGCACGAAAACGGCCCGCTGCTGCTGCTCAGCCATTGTGAAACGGAAAAACGCCGGATTGCCATTCTGGAAGACCTGCGCGCCAAACCGGCGACGGCGCCCTTCGCCCTCTATACCCTGCTGGAAGAGGCCATGGAGGAAGAAGATTATGTACTGGCCCTCAGTCTCGCCCGGGAACTTTCAGCGCTGGCCCCCGGCAACCGGAAAATCCTGAAAAAGCTGTTTGATATCGAGGTCCACCACGGCAAATGGGAGGCGGCGGCCGATACACTCAGAACCGCCCGCAAGAACAAGGTCCTGGAGGCGCCCGAAATCGCCCATTACGAAGCCCTTCTATCCTATATTCGCGCCGTCGAGGCCGACGTCTCCGGCCAGCGGGCCAACGCCCTTGACCTCGCCCTGGAGGCCCAGAAAAAAGACCCGGGCTTTGCCCCGGCGGCCCAGCTTGCCGCCCGCATCCTGATGTCCCGCAAGGAAGGCGGACGCGCCCGTAAAATTCTGGAAACCGCCTGGAAAGGCGGCCCGCACCCGGAACTGGCCAGCCTGTTTATCGAGCTTGAGCCAATGGAAAGCCCGACCGAATGCCTGCGCCGCATCCAGCAACTGGTCAAGCTCAATCCGGACCATCGGGAAAGCCTGCACCTCCTGGCCGCCCAGGCCATCGAGGCCCAGCACTGGCCGGAAGCACGCAAGGCTCTCGACCGGCTGGTCACCTCGGGCCGGGCCACCGCCCGCACCTTTAATCTCTACGCCCGGCTCGAGCAGAAACAGAAAAAGGACCAGATCGCCGCTGAAAAATATATGGAAAAGGCGCTGGGCGCGAAACGGGACGGCCACTGGCACTGTTCAAGCTGCGGACACCAGCCCCGGCACTATACCAGCAACTGCCCGGAATGCGACCAGTTCGACGGCCTCGAGTGGGTGGAGTAAGTTCGCTTTGCCCAACCTGTAAAAAAGCGCGGCAAAACGGATTTTTCGCTTGAGCGGACAAGGGAATCTGCTAACTTGGCCGGCGGTTATGAAGCTTAACCAGGGTGTGCTTTTCGTGCCTGGCGCGGAAACACACCCACTCTTCACCGGACCAGCCGTCCCGGGCCGCTGTAGCTCAGTTGGTAGAGCAACGCATTCGTAATGCGTGGGTCGTAGGTTCAAGTCCTATCAGCGGCACCATATCCCTACGCAAAAGCGACCATGCGGACATAAAAATGCCCCGGCCGAAGCCGGGGCTTTCAGAGGCAATACAACTACTGGCCCCTATTTCTAGAAATTAAATCCCAGTTTGACGCCATACTCCCGGGTCGGGCCGAACCAGACAACTGCCACCCCCTGGCTGGACATGGAATCCTGGCCGTAAACCCGGTACACTTCATCAGTCAGGTTCTTGCCGTAGAAGGTCAGCTTCCAGCTTTCATCCTCCGGCCCGACAGTCAGGCGGGCATTGAGAAGACCGTAGCCGTCCTCTTCCACAGTCGCGGTCTGGTTGCTGGCCTGATGGTCATAACGGCTGCGCCAGGAATAGTCGGCACCGATCATGGCCATCCAGTCGTCACCAACCTCAAAGCGGTAGTCCCCGCCGAGGCTCAGGGTCCATTCGGACGCCCCCGGCAGATTCTTGCCGGCGCTGGTGTCAAAGGTAAAGCCGGTCTGCGGGTCGAGATTGCCGTTGTTGGCATAACCGAGGCCGCCGTAAACAAACAGCCCTTCAACCGGCATGGCCTGCACCTCGGCCTCGATGCCATAGATTTCCGCCTTGCCCGCGTTGGCCGTCAGGACAACAAACTGTCCAAGGTCATTCTGGGTTGTGGCGGTCAGCTGGATATCCTTGTAATCGGTATAGAAACCAGCAACGTTAATTCTCAGCTTCCGGTCCATCAGGTCGGATTTCAGGCCCACTTCATAGGCTGTGGTTGTTTCCTCATCGAAAGGAAACAGGTCGTTTGGTGAAAAGGGACGGCCGTTGAAGCCACCGGACCGGAACCCGCGGCCGACAGAGGCATAAACCATCACGTCATCAGTCGCCTGATATTCCACACTGACCTTGGGAGAGAAGGCGCTGAAGGTTTCGTCCCGGACTTCATCGACAAGCTGAAAAGGACCGAAGAAAGTATCCACGTCCACAGATTTCTTTTCGCTGGTCCAGCGCAGCCCTGCGGTCACACTCAGCTTTTCAGTCAGGCTGTAGGATCCTTGCGCAAACAGGGCATAGGAATCCGTGGTGCTGCCGGTATAGATAAGGATCGGCACGCCACCCAGAACGACGTCCTGGTCAAACTGGCCGGTTTCCCGGAAATAATAAGCCCCGACAAGCCATTCCAGCCGGTCATCAAAGGAGGTGCCCGTCAACTGGATTTCCTGGCTGAACTGGTCCTGGGAACTGTCAATCACCTGGTTCAGGATCGGCGAGGATCCACCGTCAAAATCCTGTCCGGAAACGCCGGACTGTTCGCGGTAAGCCGTGATCAGTTTCAGATCCATATTACCCAGACCAAAATCGGAGGTCAGGGACACGCCATATACATCCAGCTCATCATCTGCCGGAGTATCATACCGAACCAGATTGGGGTCATCATAGGGGATCACGGAGTTGGTGCCGCCATCGTCAAAGGCCGCATTGCCCGCATTCTGGACATAACCCACACGACCGAGCGGCATCACCGTGCCACGTCGGCGGGTGTGATCGGCAGACAGCAGGAAGGACATATCGTCCTTCGGTGTGTACAGCAACTGCACACGACCGGCCACATCGCGTTCTTCACCGAGGTTTCCGCCGCCGCCGGCCGGGTCATTGTCATACCCGTAGCCGTCGCTGTTTTTCGCGAGGAAAGATACCTTGCCGGCAAGAACATCTTTCACGATCGGGAAATCCGCCGAGAAGCGGCCGTTGAACCGGGCATGGTTGCCGACGGTCACTTCCGCCTTGCCGCCCAGTTCACCGGTCGGCTTGGCAGTAATGACGCTGACAGCCCCGCCGATGGTATTGCGGCCGAACAGGGTGCCCTGGGGACCACGCAGGACCTCGACCCGCTCCACATCGGCCAGATCAAGGGCCGCACCGGTCACGCGGGCAAGGTAAACGCCGTCCAGATAGACGCCGACACCGGGCTCGGTTGTGGTGATAAAGTCGGACTGCCCGATGCCGCGAATGGCAAAGGATGAGGCCCCGACGGTACCCGACGCCGAGGAAGAATATTGCAGGTTCGGCACCAGGCCGGCCACGTCATTGATGTTGCCGGCACCCCGGTCTTCCAGGGCTTCTGCAGAGAAAGCAGAAATGGCAATGGGTGTTTCCTGAAGGCTTTCGGCCCGCTTCCGGGCGGTTACGACTATTTCTTCAAGCGTGAAAGTGCTGTCTGCTTCCTGTCCCTGGGCAAATGCCGGAGCTGAAGTGACGGCCAGTGTCGCCACGCAGGTGGAGTACATGAGCGCTCTGGTCAAAAATGTTGATGTTGTCGGCATAATTTTCCTCTCCTGAACTGAACTACTGCCCCCTCGGGGCACTTTATTTCTTTGTATGACTTCTTTTTCTTTTGTGACTTCGACTAGTAGCTTGCCTTCCGAAGCCCGCACACTTCAACAAAGAATACGGGTAGTCCGCGGGAAAAAGCAGTAGTGAGCCAATTAAAACACCCTAAAAATCAGGCTACTTGTTTTAGTAGTTTTTGAAATATTATTTGCCTGAATTCTGCGCTTTTTCCGGGACAGCCATGCAAAAAGCCGGCGCAAGATCGCCGGCTTCTACAATCCCCATCAGGTATATCAATATCCTGCTATTTCCTTGTCCCGCGGCACCGCATAGGTTTTCTTGCTGTGAGACAAGCCGACGGTGGTCAGGGCCGAGGCCAGCATCACCGTCAGCGGGATCGGGTCGATGACCGGGATGTCATATCCTTCCTTCTCCAGAAGAGCCGTGATTTTTTCCGCACAACCCAGAAAACCGGTACAACCCAGCACAATCGCATCGGCACCGTCTTCACGCACCGCCGCCAGAGAAGCCTCCGCCAGCAGGCATTGGGTTTTTTCAAAATCCTTTTCAATTTCCAGAACCGGCATATTGATGGATCGAATGGAGGCAAGTTTTTCAGATACTCCGTAGATTTTTGCCAGATTGGTCAGCATGGGCACCACACTGTCCAACACTGTCACTACCGAAAATTTGTGCCCCAGCATGGCCGCCGTATGCATACTGCTCTCCCCGGGTCCCAGAACCGGAATGGACACCATTTCACGGGCCGGCTTCAGACCGGGATCCCCCATGCAGTCAATAACAATGGCATCGGCACCGGCCTTTTCCGCCTCGACACATTTGACAATTGTATCAGGTATCGCCAGGGCCTCGTCATACTCACTCTCGATAGAGGACGGCCCCCTGTCCAGCAGGGAGTGGCGGAATTCGATGTTATTGTCTTCAGCAAGGGGCGCAACATCATCCAGCGAGCGAATGCCGCGGGTGATAATCGGCGTGACAATGTGAATAACTTTGGTCATGAAACTCCTCCTGATAGATTTTTCCGGCACCGGAATACTGTTACAAAAAAATGAAGTATTACATTTCCCCTGACGGATCCGCAAAGAAAGCTTTGGGTAGATTTCTTATAAAAACAGGTAGTCTGGATATGGAATAGCCGGTATCAGACACTACCAAAAAAGATAGTTCCGGCACCGCCGATCAGCCCTGTGTGGTAAAGGCCCCCATCTTTTTTGCCTTGTTCAGGGCCTGGATGCGGTTGGAGGCATTGGTCTTGGCATAGATATTTTTCAGATGATACCTTACGGCGTGTGGCGTGACATTCAGCGCCTTGGCGATGACCTTATCCTGGAAACCCCGTTCAAGGCCGCGCAGGATCTCTATCTCCCTGTGGCTGAAAAATTCGCCGGCATCACTTGTCTCCCGGGCGATCTTCAACTGGGCAATCAGCTTGTCCAGCTGAACCTTCATATCCTCATCCCCGGCATTTGCAGCCAGCCTGTGCAGCAGGCTGCCGATCTGGTCCGCGAAACGAACGAACGGACGGATATAATCATTGAACTTGATCTGCTCCACAGCCCGCCGGGCGAACTCGAGAGCCATATCCCCCTGCCCCGCCGCTTTTTCCAGTACAGCACCCAGAACCAGTGCCCGAATTCTGCTGCGGACCAGACTTTTCTGTTCTGTAAATTCGAGAAAGGCCGCCAGCAGTGCCCTGCCCTCGTCAAACTCGCGCGCGCTGATATGCAGCTGAAGAAGCGTTATTGCAATGATTTCCGCCTCCCGCCAGCTGTATTTACTCATGTCAAAAATTTCATGCGCCTCGCGGGGCAACGCAAATTTTTCATACATTATGCCCGCCTGTTCCAGCTGTCCCTGGGACAACTGTATGGCCACGCGCTGCACCGCCAGAAAAATAGAGACTTTGGTCAGCCCCTGCTCTTCCGCTCGCTCGAAAGCTTCCCTGAGAAATGCCTGGGCATCCTCTGCGCCCTCTTCTTCAAGGATCATTTCCACCACAACGCTGTAGGCGGCGGCATAGATATCAAACCAGGCCTCGCTGTCATGCAGGCGCTGGATGATATTGTTGAGCTTCCGCTTGAGGCGCTTAAGCAGATTGCGCTCCAGATCCAGTTCAGCCATCAATATATCGCCAACCAGCTGAATTCCGCCATCACGCGGGAAATATTTTCGGGCATATTTCTGGGCCCGGGCATAATGAGCTTCGGCATCATGGGGTTCACCCTGTGCCATGGCGATACTGCCGAAATGAAAATCCATGAAAAGTTCGCCGTAAATGGAATTGATCTGCTTGAAATGCTCGATCCCTTCCCGGCCAATCCGCCAGGCCCGTTTAAAATCCGCCTTCTGCTGGTTTGCCAGACACAAGAGGGTTTTGTGATGGGCCAATGTGGTGGCATCAGCCACTCTGTGTCCCGGCTCGGGATTTTCATCCGTCAGAACAGACAACATCTCGTCATCCAGGGTACGACAGCCATAGGCCGCCAGGGTCGACCGCACAAAAATATGTTCCTGATACAAAGCGGCATCATCGCCCCCTTCCCGGTCCTTGTGGAATCCCTCCGTCTCTTCCTCCAGACGGTTAAATAGGCTCTGCGCCTCGTTCATATGCCCCTCTTTCATCAGGACAACACATTTGAGGAAGGCGATCCGCGGAAACAGCTTCAGAATTTCGTTATCCATCAGCTTCACTGCCTGATAGACCCGGGTCATCCCTTCCCTGAACCAGATCGTGATCCCGCCGGCCTGCTCCAGAATTTCACCGAAAAGCTGGTTGTCGCCGGCCAGGTTGGCATGGCGCAAAGCCGTCAACAGGCGTCCCTTGTCGGCCAGAATTCTGGCCGCCCGCCGCTGAAGGTCCATATAGCGGCGAATATCGTCCCGCTGCAATGTATTGAGCAAAAACTCCCGAAACAGGGCATGAAGGCGATAGACTTCTTCCTGGGCATCCAGCGAAACAATGACGCCTTCGAGATGGGATAGCCCGTCCAGCATCCGGTCCGCATCTTCAGTTTCCCGTATGGCATCGATCAGCGGCACTTCCAGCCATTCCAGAACAGAGACGTCCAGCAGGAATTTCTGCTCAGACTCGGACAGACGGGCAAAAACCTGCTCCGCAAAATATTCAGCCGCCAGACCGCGTTCTCCGGAAAACAGGCGGATTCGTTCGATGTCAAATCCACCTCCGGCACGCCCCCCCCTGATCAAACGCAGGGCGACCGGCCAGCCCTCGGTGCGGTCCAGCACCGTCTGCATGTCGGCCTGTGACAGCGTGTGATCAAAGAACGCCTCTACTTCCTCGGCAGAAAACCGCATTTCCTCGGCCGTCAACCGAATGGCGGCGCCGTCCAGCAACAGATTGCTCAGCAACAGGCCGGGATTACGCCGGAAGGCCACAGCAAGATGGAGATTTTCCGGTGCATGCCGGAACAGCACATTCAGAACCTGTACGGCCTCTTCTTCCGCAACAAATTCCACATCATCCAGGATCAGGGTGAAGTTGTCCCCGGTAGTCTGGATTGCGCCGATCAGCAGGTTGAGATTATATAGACTATCGTCGGAGGCAGAATTGTTGTTGGCCAACAGTCCGGTGTTGCTGACATCCAGTCCCGCCATATGCAGGGCATAAGCCAGATAGGTCACCAGGGTACCGCCGGTGTCTTCCGCACACAGCGTCAGCCAGGCGACCCGGTCACCGGTCTGCAGAAGCCTGCTGCGCCAAAGAGCAAGCAGCGTGCTTTTGCCAAAGCCTCCCGGTGCTTCCAGAATGGTCGCCCTTCTTTCCTGATGCCCGGAGAGACGGTCAAGTATGGCTGACCGTTCCGCCAGCACCGAATTTTTTCTGGGCGGGACAACCTTGGCTGAAACCAGCCAGGGGATCGGGTCAACCGGAACCTGGGGAACATCGTTACTCATGGCACAACTATATCACGGGCCTTGTAGCCGTCAATTGCATCTCCTCTGCCGTTACGGCATTTCGATCTCCTCGATCGGGACATAATCCTCTTCCAGGCCGAAACACCGGGGACCGAAAGTGGCCAGCGCCTCCGGCGTGCGCATGATCGGCGGCACACTGGCGGCAATGACCTTGACCCGCTGACCATAGCGCAGAGACTCAACCGGCACCGGCTCAGCGGTTTCACGATCAACGATGCAGATCAGATCCGGCACCATGGCAACGGTTTTGCCGCTGATCCGGGCGGCCAGATTTTCATTCTGGAAAACAATCTCCATCGCCTCGCCGGTCCCGGTCAGGGGATCAATGCGGCAATGGCCGACGGAGAAACCGCGGGCGGTTTCCCGTTTGATATCGGTAACCTTGCCGTCATAGAGAATTTTACAGTGGCGGTAATAGTCCGTGGACCTGAGATAATCAGCCAGAACTTCCACCGGGTTGCCCTCGCGACGCCCCCTTTTTATCGCCTGGCCGATTTCCAGCGCCAGGGTCAGGGTATGTTTGACTGCATATTTCTTGACCACCTCACCGGACACCGGATAGTTGGCCGTCATGACACTCAATCCCATCTGGATCGCCACGGATCGCACCAGATCCTCGGCAGTTTTCGCGTCTTTTGCGTCAATCACCACCGCATTGAGGTGCTCGTCAACTACTGACATGGGGGTAGGCGGATGGCCATAGACATTAAAGGTCACCATCTGAACTTCCGGGAAGGCCCGCCCCATGCCGTCGGCATTGACCAGCGGAATGCCGGTCCGGGCCGAAGCCACAACAGGCACAGTGGAATTGATGCCGCCGATTTCAATGGGGATCAGGGCGTCCGGGCGACGGCCCAGGCGTTCCGCCAGCTTGTCGATGGCCAGATCAATGTCATCGCCGCAAGCTGCTTTTTCCACAAGAACCGTCGGTGCCCCGAGCATGGCGATGGCAAATACAAGATCGTCATCCTTCAGCTCATCAGGCTCGATGATTGTCGGCATGCCGAATTCCCGAATGGCATGCTGTGCCAGCAGTTTGCCGATATAGGGATCGCCGCCACCGCCGGTTCCCAGAAAAGCCGCGCCCCGGGCGAAATCCTCCAGATCGGTCAGTTCCAGTTTCATACTTCTGTCCTCGTTACTTTGTCCAAATCCAGTTCCCCGGCCACTTTGATGCGCAGGCGCACCGATCCACCCGGAATATAGGCTACAGGCACCTCTTCCACATCCACCACCTGGATGGTTTGCGGATCGGCACCGGCTTCCACTGCCATTTGCATGGCCTCCTCCTTTGCCTCGGCCATGGCCGCGTCCCGGCCAACCTGGTCATAGGAATAAACCTTGTCGACTTCGCCGCCGACCTGGGCGATGGAAGCGCCGATTGCGTTGGCCACACCGGCATGGTCCGGGATGATGGTTTCGCTGGTCCCCGGAATGTCCCGGTTGATCAGCACGGCGCCACCGCCAACCAGGATCAGGGGAACCGGTTCCGCACTGGTTTTCATCCGGTCAATGCCGTCGGCGACAATGTCGTGGATTTTATTTACCACCTGCAGGACAAATTTGCTGTCCAGGGCGGCGACCCGGGCCGGATCGCCAATGTCGGCATAACCGGCCGCCACGGCGATGTCGCTGGCCGTCAGGGTCCTGCCGCCAAAGACAAGTGCCTCGTCCGGCAGGCGATAGCCAACCGATTGCGGGCCGACCCTGGGATGGTCATCCCTGGTGACCAGCGACCCGCCCCCAAGGCCAAGGGCAAAAACGTCAGGCATGCGGAAATTGGTCCGCACCCCGCCGATATCCACCGTCAGGGAGGATTCTCGTGGAAAACCATTGACCAGCATGCCAATGTCCGTGGTCGTGCCGCCGATATCGGCCACCAGGGCATTTTCCAGGCCGGACAGATAGGCCGCCCCCCGCATGCTGTTGGTCGGTCCGGACGCAAAGGTCAGCACCGGATATTTCTCGACAAATTCTGCCTTCATCAGGGTGCCGTCATTCTGGCTGACGAAAAAAGGCGCCCTGATTCCAAGGTCGGCCAGCGCCTTGCGAAAGGAGGAGACCACCCGCACCGACAGATCGGCCAGGCTGGCATTCATGACGGCGGCATTTTCCCGTTCAATCAGGCCGATGCGGCCGATACGGGAAGAAATCGTGACAGTACAGTCGGGTATTTCCTCCAGCAGAATCTGCTCTGCCAGTTCCTCCATCTCGCTATTGACCGGGGAAAACAGGCCGGAAACGGCAATTGCCCTGAGTCCTTTGTCCTTCAGGCGCCGTGCGGCGGCGCGAAACCCGAATTCATCAAATTCGCTGTTCAGGCGGCCGTCATACTGATATCCGCCCCGGACCATTTCCATGTTATCCCCGATTACATCCCGGATATCTTCGGGCCAGTCGGTCAATGGGGGAATTCCGCGGCTTGCCGGCAACGCCAGCCGGATCACCCCGACCTGAACCAGATGCTTGCGCTCCACAAAGGCATTGGTGAACTGTGTAGTACCGATCATGACACATTTGACGGCCTCCGCTGCCGTGCCGGACTGTTCCAGTACCGACGTAATCGCCTTGACGATCCCGTCACTTACATTGCCGGTTGTGGGGGTCTTCCGGGTGGCAACCACCTTCCGTCCGTCCATCAGGACTGCGTCGGTATTTGTCCCGCCCACGTCTACGCCAAGTCTCATTCATCATGCTCCATACCTGAATTCTCTCATTCCAAGTATGGGGAAATGCCTGCGCTAAAGGCAAAAGCTATAATTGGTAGGTCGGGGTAAATATAGGGAGTAGCCGGATTTATACCGCCCCGGACTCATGCTATCAATATTGGTAGTTTTCCGGGATCATGACCGGAAGGGCTTTGCCGAAAACAGCCGGCCGGGAAGATGGTGCCTGATTTGATCACGGGAAGCTTTATTTTTGCTTTCGGTGCCGGCAAATAAAGAATATGAGATAATGGTTCATGCCAGATTGTATCCTGTCGCAGACACCGTTAGGATGGCGACAGACAGTAATGGTGGATGTTAAGGAAACCGCACTTGAATGAAGAGTTGATTGCATCGCCCCAGTGGTATCGTCATCTGGCGGAAATATTTGGCTCCCGGGAGTCCGAAGAGCTGCTGCCGGCATTGACCGCTGCGCTCAAGTATCTGTCCGGTGCGGACAGCCTTCTGATGATGGTGTATACTGAAAACCAGCCCCCGGTTTTCCTCTATAAAGCCGCGGATCATGGCCTGCGAAAGCGGAATGTGGATGAATATCTGTCCGGCTATTACCTTCTGGATCCGTTTTTCCAGCTCAGCAGCCATTATGGGGAAACGGCTCTTGTCCATCTCGAGAATATCTCCCATGAAGGGTTTTACGACAGCGAGTATTATGAAACCTGGTTCAAATATGCCGGCCTTCGGGACGAGGTGAATTATTTTGTGCCCGTCGGGAACGGCAGGACGGTGGCCATATCCCTGTCCCGGAATCTGGATAACCGGTCATTTAATCAACAGGATATTCACCAGCTCGAATTGGTTCTTCCGCTGATTGATGCCATCGTAACGGATTACTGGACCAAGCTCGAGCCGACACTGGCCGTCGGGTCCCAGATGAAACAGACCCTCCATGACAACATGATCGCCGCCATGAATAATTTCGGGCGTTCTGTTCTGACAGAGCGGGAAAGCGAAATTACCCAGTATCTGTTGCGGGGTCACAGCATCAAATCGACAGCCGAACGCCTCAAAATTTCGCCTACAACAATCAAGGTTCACCGCAAACACATATACCAGAAACTTGATATCTCCTCCCATTCCGAACTTTTTTCCCTGTTCATAGACGCCCTGTCGACGATGGAGCCGGGTGAAAAGGAAGATCCCCTTTCCCGTTATCTTTAGCCTTCATACTTCCAAGGGAGTATTTACCGCGCCCGCAGTCGACGCTAGGATCATCTCTGAGTGAATTCAATTTAAGAGGTGAACTATGGATTATGCCGACTTTCTTCGGGATGTTCTCCAGGCTCCGTCGGTAACCGGCCGGGAGCAGAGAACTTTTGGAATTCTGAATCCCGCGAATGGCGAAACCATCGCCCAGGTTCCGGATCTGGATGAACAGGATACAATTCAGGCTATTGAGAAAGCTGATAAGGCCTTCCGACAGTGGTCAAGACGAACCGCCAAGGACCGGGCAGGCATTCTGATGCGCTGGTACAGGCTGATCATGGATCACCAGGAAGAACTGGCACAGATTATCACCGCAGAGTGCGGCAAGCCGCTGCCCGAATCCCGCGGCGAGGTAGCGTACGGCGCCAGCTTCATCGAATGGTTCGCCGAGGAAGGCAAACGCCTTTACGGCGACATGGTGCCTGCCCAGGGACCGGACAAGCGGATCATGGTGCTGAAACAGCCGATCGGGGTCATCAGCGCCATCACGCCCTGGAATTTCCCCAATGCCATGATTACCCGAAAGGTCGCGCCGGCCCTGGCTGCCGGCTGTACCGCCATTGTCAAACCTGCCGAGGCTACACCGCTGTCTGCCCTCGCCATGGAAAAGCTGGCCCGTGACGCCGGTATTCCCGAGGGCGTCCTGCAGATCGTCACCACGGCCCGGCCGGCAGACGTCGGCAAGGTTCTGACCACTCATCCGACGGTCCGCAAATTTACCTTCACCGGGTCCACGGCCGTGGGCAAGCTTCTGGCCGCCCAGTGTGCCGGAACCGTAAAGAAGGTTTCGCTGGAACTTGGCGGCAACGCGCCGTTTATCGTTTTTGACGATGCGGATATGGACGCCGCCATCCAGGGCGCCATGGCCAGCAAATACCGCAATGCCGGCCAGACCTGCGTCTGCGCCAACCGCTTTTATGTGCAGGACGGCGTCTATGATGAATTTGTCAAAAGACTGACCGAAGCCGTGAGCGGCCTTAAAGTGGGCGACGGTGCCGAGGAAGGCATCACCGTGGGACCGCTGATCAACCGGGCCGCCGTCGACAAGGTCGAAGGACTGGTCCAGGCTTCGCTGGCCACCGGCGGTACCGCCACCATCGGCGGCAGTCGTCATGGTTTCGGGGAAAACTACTTTGAACCGACCGTTCTGGCCAATCTGGAACATGGCGCCGACATTTCACGGGCGGAGATCTTTGGACCGGTAGCGCCGGTGTTCCGTTTCCGGGACGAGGAAGAGGTGATCCGCATGGCCAATGACACGCCTTACGGTCTGGCCGCCTATTTCTATGCCCGCGATCTGGGCCGTGTATTCCGGGTCGCCGAGGCCCTGGAATACGGCATTGTCGGTATTAACGAAGGAATTATCTCGACGGAAGTCGCCCCCTTCGGCGGCATCAAGGAGAGCGGTATCGGACGGGAAGGATCCCGTTACGGCATCGACGATTATGTAGAAATCAAATATTGCCTGATAGGAGGGCTCTGACATGAAGAATAGTGAACTCTGGACCCGCCGGGAAAAGGCGATCCCCCGAGGTGTGGGTACCATGCACCAGCGTTTTGCAGCAAAAGCCAAAAATGCCGAACTGTGGGATGTGGAAGGCAATCGCTATATTGATTTTGCCACCGGCATAGCCGTCAACAATACCGGGCACAGTGATCCCCGCATTGTCGATGCGGTCAAGGAACAGCTCGATAACTTTTCCCATACCTGTTTCCAGGTTAACCCCTATGAAAGTTATATCGAGCTGGCGGAAAAGCTGAACGAAGCCGCGCCGGGGAACAGTCCGAAAAAATCCATTTTCCTGACCACCGGGGCCGAAGCGGTTGAAAATGCCGTCAAGATCGCCCGGGTCGCAACGGGACGTTCCGGCATTATTGCGTTCAAGGGCGGCTTTCACGGCCGTACCATGATGGGAATGGCCCTGACTGGCAAGGTTGCCCCCTATAAAGTCGGTTTCGGGCCATTCCCGACAGATGTATACCATGTTCCGTTCCCCATTGCCTACCACGGAATTACCGAGGAAGACAGCCTCAACGCCCTTGATAACCTTTTCAAAGCGGATATCGACCCGGCCCGGGTGGCCGCAATTATCCTCGAACCTGTTCAGGGTGAGGGCGGTTTTTATGCGGCAAGTCCTGCATTCATGAAATCCCTGCGCGACACCTGTGACCAGCACGGCATCCTGTTGATCTGCGATGAAATCCAGACCGGATTTGCCCGTACCGGCAAAATGTTTGCCACCGAATACAGCGGTGTCGAACCGGACCTGATGACAGTGGCCAAGGCCATGGCCGGCGGTTTCCCTATCAGCGCCGTGGTCGGCAAAGCGGACGTCATGGACGCGGCGGCGCCCGGCGGGCTCGGCGGCACTTACGGCGGCTCCCCGCTGGGCTGTGTGGCCGGTTTGAAAGTGATGGAAATCATCGAGCAGGATAACCTCTGCGAACGCGCCGTCGAGATCGGTGAGCTGTTTAAATCACGCCTTCTGCGCCTCAAGGGCAACGGGCTCAATGCCATCGGCGAGATCCGGAACCTTGGCGCCATGATTGCCATGGAACTTGTCCAGGACGGCGATGCCGATCGTCCCGATGCTGCCCTGACTGCGAATATTGTCCGGGCAGCCGCCGACAAGGGGCTTATTCTGCTCAGCTGCGGGGTGCGCGGAAATGTTATCCGTTTCCTTCCGGCCCTGACCGCGTCTGACGACGTCCTGAATGAGGGCCTGGATATCCTCGAACAGGTTTTCCGGGATCAGGCCGCTTAAAAATATCCTGCCCCACCCAGGCAAATGAACAATATGAAGCCGGATCCACAAGGGGTCCGGCTTCTTGTCATTGAGAGGCCCGGAGCGCTGTGCTAGAAATAAGATACGCAGTTGATCCCGGCAGAGGTTTCAGGAAAATCATGACATTGGATATCGGAAAGCGTCTAAAGGAAATTCGAACGGAACACCGGCTGTCCCAGCGGGAGCTGGCCAAGCGGACCGGCGTCGCCAACGCCAGCATATCCCAGATTGAATCCAATCATTTAAATCCGACAGTGGGCGCCTTGAAGCGAATTCTCGACGGCATTCCCATCAGTCTTTCCGAGTTCTTTGACGAAGATCACAAGTCCGAGGAAAAAATCTTCTTTGCCGCCGAGGAACTGGCCGAGATCGGGGACAAGGGAATATCTTTCCGTCAGATCGGCGCCAACCTGAAAAACAAGGCGATCCAGTTTCTGCATGAAAAATACCAGCCCGGCGCCACCACCGGCAAGACGGCATTGACCCACGAGGGGGAGGAATGCGGCCTTGTTCTCAAGGGGCATCTGCAAGTTGAGGTCGGCAACCAGAAGAAAATTCTGGGCCCGGGAGACGCTTATTACTTTGCCAGCCAGAAACCTCACAAATTCAAAAATGTCGGCTCGGAAGTCTGTGAAATTGTCAGCGCCTGCACCCCGCCGTCCTTCTGAATTTCACGATGGCCCGAGGGGTGTTTGATATCCTAAACGATTGTCTGGTATTTTCCTTTAGATTCAAGGAGTTATTTTTGCAAAAATAACGTCTTGTTTGTCCGTTTACAGGTTGCATATACTTCCTCTTTCAAGATGAGACTGATTGGGATACTGCAACATGAGCACCAACGAAATAAACACAGAAGCCTACTGGATGCCGTTTACGGCAAACCGTGCCTTCAAAAAAAATCCCCGCATCATTCAGGCCGCCTCCGGCATGTATTACGAGACCAGAGACGGCGACAAAATCCTCGACGGCTGTGCAGGACTATGGTGTGTCAATGCCGGTCACGGTAACGAAAAGATCAATGAGGCCATCAAAAAGCAGGTTGACCGGATGACCTATTCACCGGCTTTCCAGGCCGGTCATCCCCTGGCTTTTGAATTTGCCGAAAAGCTTGCCGACCTGTTTCCCGGCGACCTCAACCATGTCTTCTACACCAACAGCGGTTCTGAATCCGTCGAGACGGCTCTCAAAATCTCCCGGGCCTACCACAAAGCCGCCGGAAAGCCCGAAAAAATCAAATTCATCGGTCGTGAAAAAGGATATCACGGGGTGAATTTTGGCGGGCTTTCTGTTGGTGGTATCATGCCGAACCGTCATACCTTTGGGCCGTTATTGCCCGAGGTTGACCACCTGCCGCACACCCATGACCTGGCCAAAAATGCCTTTTCCAAAGGCCAGCCGGAACATGGCGCAGACAAGGCCGACCGCCTGCTGGACCTTATTGCCCTGCACGGCGCCCACACCATCGCCGCTGTCATTGTTGAACCGATGGCCGGATCTGCCGGGGTTCTGATCCCGCCGCAGGGGTATCTGGAAAAATTGCGCAGGATCTGCACCGACCACGACATTCTGCTGATCTTTGACGAGGTCATCACCGCCTTTGGTCGTCTCGGCGACAGCTGTGCCGCCTCCCTGTTTGGCATACAGCCGGATCTGATCACCACCGCCAAAGGCCTGACCAATGGCGCGGTTCCCATGGGCGCCGTCATGGTCAGCGACAAAATTCATGACGCGCTGATGACCGGGCCGGAAAACATGATTGAGCTGTTTCATGGCTATACCTACAGCGGCCACCCCCTGGCCTGTGCCGCAGGCATTGCCTCGCTGGAGGTCTATGCAGAGGAAAATCTGTTCAGCCGGGCCAGGGACCTTGCCCCCTACTGGCAGAAGGGGCTTCACAGCCTTAAGCGTCATGAGTGTGTCATTGATGTCCGGGACCTGGGACTGGTCGGCGCCATCGAGCTCAGGCCGCGGGAAGGACAGCCGACGGTACGGGCTTTTGAAGCCTACATGAAGGCTTTTGAAACAGGCCTTCTGATCCGGACCACTGCCGATATTATCGCCCTGTCTCCACCGCTGATCATTTCCGAACAACAGATTGATTTCATCGTCAATACCCTGGATGATATTCTGGCAAAAATATAACAAGGACAGAGATATGAGTAAAAAGGACCTGAGTGGAATTTCACGAAGGGATTTTATGGGGGGAATTGCTCTCAGTCTGGCGGCCGGCACCGCTCTCTCCCCCCTCGAATGCCTTGCTTTGGCAGAGACTTCTGCGCCCCGGACAACAGCGTCCGGGGCTTTGCCTTATCCACCCTCGCTCACCGGCTTAAGGGGCAGCCATGCCGGATCTTTCGAGGTTGCCCATGCCCTTGCCTGGGACGGGCAAAGCTGGCCCGACCCGGACCGGCTCGCCGATGACCCCTATGATCTGGTCGTTGTCGGCGGCGGTCTGTCCGGCCTGGCCAGTGCCTATCTGTTCCGGAAACAACAGCCTGATGCCCGTATTCTGATTCTGGACAATCATGATGATTTCGGCGGTCATGCCAAACGCAATGAATTCTCCGTACAGGGCAAACAGCTGATCGGTTACGGCGGCAGCCAGTCCATTGACGGCCCGGCGAATTTTTCCCCCGAAGCCCTGCAGATCCTCAAGGACCTAGGGGTCGAGGTGAAGAAATTCTATGACTATTACGATCAGGACTATTTCCACAAACGGAAGATGGTGCGGGGAACATTTTTTGACCGCGCCCATTTCGGAGAAAGTCGCCTGGCTGACAATATTGAGACGGCCGGGGAAAGTACCATAGACCGGCTTGTGGAAAGTTATCCCCTGTCTGACGCCGGCAGGGAAGCGCTTATCCGTCTCTGGCATGCCGAAGAGGATTATCTTGAAGACATGTCAGTGCAGGAAAAAATCACATATCTGCGCGGCCTCAGCTACGATGATTTTCTGCGCAAACATGCCGGCATGCCGGAGGAGGTTGTCGAAACACTGCGCAACCAGGGGATCGGTTTGTGGGGGCTCGGCTTTGACGCGCTGTCCGCCCTGGAAGGCTACCGGCTGGAAATGCCCGGATTTGAAGGCATGAACCTCAACCCGGACCTGGTGCCATCTCCCTATGAATGGAACGAGCCTTATATTTTTCATTTCCCGGACGGCAACGCCAGCCTTGCCCGCCTCCTGGTCCGCAAACTGATCCCCGACATTGCGCCCGGGGAAAGCATGGAAGACATCGTCACCACGGATTTTGATTATGGCCGCCTGGATGAGAAAAATTCCCCGATACGCCTGCGGCTCCTGAGTACCGCAGTCAAGGTCGTTCATACCGGCGACAGGGAAGCCGTTGATGTGACCTATGTCCGTCACGGGCAGGTGGAAAAGGTTCGTGGCCGCCATGTGATTATGGCCTGCTACAATAATATCCTGCCGCATGTCTGTCCCGAGATACCGGAAGACCAGAAAGAGGCCCTGAATTTCCCCCAGAAGGTTCCGCTCACTTATATTAACGTCGCCCTGAGCAACTGGCAGGCCGTCAAAAAAGCAGGATATCACCACTTAACCTGCCCACATGGTTTTTTCCATAATATGTCACTGGATTTCCCGGTCAGCATGGGGGAATATGCCTATGCGCAGGAGACGACAGAGCCGGTGATTTTGCATGTTCTTCACACCCCGGTCCATCAGAACCTGGGTTTGCCGGCACTGGAACAACACCGGCTGGGACGCCACGATATCTACAACATGACTTTTGCGGATTATGAAACAAGGCTGATCGCCCAGCTTGAGGAAATGTTCGGCCCTTATGGTTTCGATGCGGCGCACGATATTTCCGCGATCACGGTCAACCGCTGGCCGCACGGATATGCCTATGAATATAATGAGCTCTGGGAGCCCTGGGGCTGGGTCGACAAGACCGAGGACGGCCCCCATGTCCTGGGGCGCCGGCAACTGGGGCGCATTTCAATTGCCAATACAGATTCCCAGTCCCTGGCCTATGTCAACGGCGCTTTTGATTCCGCTCATCGGGCCGTATCGGAACAACTCGGCTGATCATTTATTTCCGTACAGAGTTCAATAAAAAAGGGAACCCGGAGGTTCCCTTTTTCTTTGGAGATCGGATCGGTTAGCCGCCGAATTTCACCGTAAAGTCGACACCGAAAGACCTGGGTCGTGCCGGGCCGATATAATGTCCCGGGATCGGTATTTCACCGCCAATGACGGAATCATAATGGAACTGGTCAAACAGGTTTTCCACATAGAGCGATACATCCCAGCCGTTGTCGGATTCATAACCCGCGCGCAGGTTGAAATTAGCATAGCCCTCAACGGAATAACGCTCTTCATTCTCGAGACCGCCATAAGTCCGGCTCTGGTACCTGAATTCCAGGGTTGAGAAGACCTCGCCGCCCTGCATCGGATAATGACCATTGATGACACCTGTGAAGGTCCATTCCGGGTTGTTGGTCAGGCGGTTGCCGTCACAATCATCACAGATCGCCCCGGCCCCTTCGACGCTGGTATCGCTGTAGGCCGCGCCCAGCAACATATCGATATATTCATTGGGCAGGGCACGGACCGTAGCTTCCACGCCATAACCATCGACCTGGCCGACATTCTCGACAACGGTGTTATTCAGGTCGCCATCAAAGAAACTGACCTGCAGGTTTTTGAAGTCATAATAGTAGGCGTTAACGGCCATCTGGACCCGGTTGTCTGCCATGTTTGCTTTCAGGCCGACCTCATAACTCCACAGGGTTTCCGGTTCGAAGGCAGACGGTGTGGTGCCTTCAGGAACGGTGCCGTCATCGTTGAGAACTTCGAAAATGTCTTCACCGGGGCCAGTAGGAATATCGAGCCCAAAGGAGCCAAAGCCACCCGCCTTGTACCCGCGGGTGATGCTGGCCCAGAGGTTCAGATCATCGGTTGCCGCATAACGGGCCACGACCCGCGGGGTGAAATCATCCCAGCTTTTACTGTCCCGGACAAATCCGTTGGTGGTGTAGCCGAAAACATAATAGGGGCCAAGCTCACTATCCACCGGCAGGATATTCAGACCGAAATCCTTTTTGTCATAGGTGTAACGCAGGTCGAGGCTGACCTCGAGCTTGTCTGTGACGGCATAGGTCAGGTCGGCATAGGCGCCCCATCCCTTGTAGGTCCCGTCCACATCATTGCTTTCAACAAGCCCGTCCGGATTTGCCGTAAACTCACCATAAGCATCCTCGCAGGTTGTTTCCTCAAAGACGGCACACATGATTTCTTCATCCGAAACCTGGGAGAAGGAAACCTTGATTTCTTCCTGATAGGCGGAAACACCCACATACCATGTCAGACGGTTTTCATCTGAAGATACCAGGCGGATTTCCTGACTGTAATAGTCGCCTTCCTGGTCCTGGAAATAATGGCTGGACCTGAATGGCGCACCGTCAAAATCTTCGGCATATTGATAATCATAGGTTCTGACACCCGTGATAGAGGACAGGGTCATGTCGCCAAGATCCCAGTCAATAAGAGCGGTGAAGCTCCAGATGTCACCATCATCCTTGTCATCCCGCAGATCACTGTCGGCCTCATTCGGGTTGCCGCCCATGGTCACACCGAGAAATTCAAGGGTCTCATCATCTTCGAGCGCCCGATATATGGTGCCGGACTGTTTCCGGGTTTCATATTCGGCGATCAGGTTCATGGACAGTTTTTCACCAGTATACCCGAGGCTGAAACGGCCGGCGCCTTTTTCCTGGCTCTGCAGGTCGTCATCTTCCGGGAAATGGACGTTGTTTACATAACCGTCTTCGTTGAAATAATATCCGGCAACGCGAACGGCCCAGTTTTCATTCAGCGGCAGATTGACCGCGCCGTCGAGTTCATAATGATTGCGTTCGCCGACACCGGCATGGAAATAACCGCTGGTGGCATCTGTATCGGGCTTTTTGGTGATGATGCTGATGGCGCCGGAACTTGCGTTGCGGCCAAACAAAAAGCCCTGCGGGCCACGCAGGGCTTCGGTACGCTCGACATCAAAGAAGCTTGTGATCGCGGAACCTGTGCGGCCCTGATACACGCCATCCTTGAAAATCCCGACAGAGGGGTCAACGGCGGCGCCGAAGCTGTTGGTAACAATCCCGCGGATGGAGATTGCATCGACAAAGCTATCCTTGGACTTGCCTGCAAAACCGGGGGTGAAATCAATCATATCCTTGACGTCGTCAAGTTTGGTTTTTTCGATGAAAGTGGAATCGTACGCCGAGATGGCGATAGGCACATCCTGAATGGACTGGTCGCGCTTCTGGGCTGATACGATGATTTCTTCAATTGCCAGAGCTTCATTTTCTTGCGCGTTGGTGTAGGAAGCGAATGACAGGGATAACAGGCTTGCCGTTAACGCCGTTGTCATCAGGGCCTTGACCTTGGTTTTCTGGTCGCAGGGTTTCATAGTTTGTATTCCTTTCCTCATGTTGTATTTCTCCCATGTTCCCTTATTTATATTCTATCTCTCAATGCGTAATACATCATACCCAAAACCATCATAGGCCAGCGCAAAAACTGGCCGCCGGGGAAGGAATGGGTCGGTAATTTCTCAAAAACATCAAAACTGTCGTGACGGCCGGAGATGGCATCTGCCACAACTTTCCCGGCGAGGGTCGCCATACCGACACCATGGCCGGAAAACCCCTGGGCATAAAAAATATTTGGTCCCAGTTTTCCGATGTGCGGCAGCCGGTTCATGGTTATTGCCAGTGTGCCGCCCCAGGCATAATCAATTCTGACATCCTCAAGGGCCGGATATATCTCCAGCATATATTTTCGCACAAAGGATGCAAGATCCGCCGGAAAACCAGGGGTATAATTTTCTCCCCCACCGAACAATAGCCGGTGGTCGGCAGACATGCGGAAATAATTGATGACAAATTTTGAATCGGCGACGGCAACATCGTCCCGATTGATCATTCTTGCCCGCGCTTCACCAAGGGGTTCCGTTGCGACCACAAAGTTGTTGATCGGCATGATCTTGCCGGCGAGACGGGGCTCCAGATTGCCGAGATAGCCATTGCACCCGAGGACAAGCTGTCGGGCGCTGACCCTGCCTGCGGCAGTGCAAACAGTTATTCCGTTATTTTCCCTGTAACTTTCAACCCGGCTGTTTTCATAAATCCTGACCCCGGCTTTTTTGCAAGCCCCGGCCATGCCCAACGCCAGATTTAACGGATGAAGATGACACGCCCCCATATCCAGCGTCCCGCCAAAATAGGTGCGCATCCCCAGCATCTCCGCCATTTCGTCTTCATCAACAAAACGAATCTGGTCATAGCCATATTCATTCCGGAGCTTCAGCGCTTCCTCGCGGTAATCTTCGGTATAGCGTTTTTTATGGGCGGCATGCAGAACACCGGGCTTGAGGTCGCAGTCAATATTATGGTCCCTGACCAGTTGCTTGACCAGATTTTTGGAATCTTCCGCCAGATCCCAGAGGACATGTGCCCCGGCGGTACCGACCATTTTTTCCAGAGTGGCCTGATCGGCCCGTTGACCTGACCCGAGCTGGCCGCCGTTACGGCCGGACGCCCCCCAGCCAACAAGATTCGCCTCGAGAAGAATTACGTCAAATCCGGCCTGCCGCAGATGCAAAGCTGTCGAAAGACCGGTAAAGCCACCGCCGACGACACAAATGTCACAGCTTTCCTCACCAGACAGTGTCGGAAAACTGTCATGGCTGCTCGCTGTCGCAAGATAATAGGAATCAGGATGCTGTTCTGAAACCTGTTTCTTGATATTTCGGTTGCCTGTCATCGTTACGAACTCAAACTCTTCGCCAAAATTGTGATCCAGAATTTATAAAAAATAATGCATGTATAACAGCGTTATCCTGATATCAACTGGATATAAATGTATAAAAATCCGGTAATTTAAGCCCCTGATGCGGGAAATGACATGCATTCTGAACAAACGAGAATGCAATCACCGGAACAAATATTCAAATGTGATCACATAAAAAATTATTTTGTGATCACAAAATAATTTTGTCAAGGTTATTTTTCGCCGTACGCGGACTTTGGAAGAGGGAATTACGCTTCTTTTTGCGAATGCAGGCCGAAAAGTTTCTCGCCGATCCGGTCCATCCCGTCAAAGATATCCAGGCGGATCGCCTCCCGCAGGGCCTGCTCGTCCTTGTTTTTCAGGGCATTAATCGCATTGATATGCTGATCAACGATATAGGAGGTTCCGAGGCGTCCAACAATCATTCTCATGAAAGGCCCGAACTGAAGCCAGACGCTTTCAATCAACCGAAGAATGATCGGGCAGTTTGCCGCCCGGTACAGGGTAAAATGAAATTCCCAGTTTTTCAGGCTGTAGAGGTCCACGTCCCCTTTATCGAGGGCGTCCTCAATCTCGTCGTCGATGGTTTCCAGTTTCTGGATGAGGGCGTTGCTGCTGTTTGCGATCGCACTGGCAGAAATCTCGGGTTCCAGCAATGTACGGGCTTTGAATATTTCGCGGAATCGCTGTTCCGTCATCTGGGCAACGGCAACCCGGCGGGTACTTTGCATCTCCAGAGCACCCAGAGCGACAAGCCGGCGGACCGCTTCCCGAACAGGCATGGGACTGACCCCCAGCTGTTCCGCCAGCCCGCGGATGGTAAGTGTCTTTCCAGGTTCAAATCGGCCCGTTATTATGGAATCGTACAGACTTTTATATACCGTCTCATATGTAATTTTACGGCTTGAGGTGTCCTCATCCTGAATGGGCTCGGTTTGCGACACTACAGTTCCCTTTCTTTTTTACTCACGGTTTTAACCCCGTCCTGCTACAGAATGCCAAGTTCAAACTTTTCGTGAATCGCCCTAAAAATCACATTATGTCAAGGTTTTTTGAAACTTTTCAGGGCACACAATCTGTTTTGTCCGGGTTTTCAGCCGTCTCAAAAAATGAATTCGATCTGTTTATGATCGCATGCCTGCAAAGAAAATACGGCACAAAGCAGGTCCTGCACCTCGCCCCTTCATTAAGCGGAAAAATAATTTACTCTAAATGCCAATAAAACCAATAAACTATTTATGTATTTTGTGATCAAAAATAATTTACTTGAAATTCCCCATATATAAAAGCATAAATTGTGATCACAAATCACTGTCCGCATAACAGTATGGATGTTCAACCATGACAAATTTACTGATCGTTGAGGGAAATACCCGCGAGGCCCGTGAGCAGACCACTGCGTCCGGCGCTCTCACCCAGAGCGAGCTTTATAAAAAGACCCTGCTTTCATTGCGGCCTGGCCTCCATTGCGACGTCGTCTATCCCGCAGATGAAGGGACTGATTTGCCGGATGATGACAGCCTGGCCGGCTATGACGGCATTATCTGGACCGGCTCTGCACTGAATATATATGATCAGAACCCGGCCATCACCAAGCAGATCGAATTCATGAAAAAATGTTTTGCGCTGCCGGTAAAAATATTCGGAAGCTGCTGGGGCCTGCAGGTAGCCGTTGTCGCGGCCGGAGGTGTCGTTTCCCGCAATGACAAAGGACGGGAAATAGGCATCGCCCGCGACATCAAACTCACCGATTCCGGACAGACTCACCCGCTCTACAAAGACAAGACCGGGCCGTTCGATGCCGTTGCCATTCATCTGGATCATGTGATAAAACTACCCGAAGGAACAACAGTGCTTTCGGGAAACGGCATGAGTCAGGTACAGGCCGTGGAAATCCGGAACGGACCTGCCATTTTTTGGGGCGTGCAGTATCACCCCGAATTTGATCTCGATTATATAGCCTCCCTGATGGAAAAATATAAAAAGCGGATGGTTGAGGAAGGGTTCTGCCCGGACGAAGCAGCCGTAGAGCAGCTTTCTTCTGAATATCGCCTGGCCCAGACGGATGGACAGCATAAGGAATTGCGGGAAAAATACGACATGGGCCCGGATGTGCTGGATCCCTGCTGCAGACTGCGCGAGATCAGTAACTGGCTTGACTTTATCGACTCGCCAGCCAGCTGATAAGTCCGGACCATTCGTTAAAACAGCCATTATGTGATCACATATTAAGGATGGCCTAGAGACCTGCGGGATCTCTTATGTGCCTCGTGGAACTTATAATTTTCCAACAAATGTTCAGATCAGATTAGGCACGATTATTGTTTTTTAGAATGTGATCACAAATTTCTGGTGTTTTAATGTGAATTAAGGCATACTGGGCTACAGTTTAAAACTTTAGGCAGGTCGCCCCAATCAAGCGGGCGATATTTTAGGTGTTTTATGGTAGACGAGAAACTTATCGAAGAAACCGAAAAATGGTTGATTCAACATGATATCATTGACGTGGAAGTTATGGTCAGTGATTTTGCCGGCATCAGCCGCGGCAAGGTCACGCCCCGGGCCAAGTTTATTGAAGGACTGAGAACCGGTGGCCACCGGGTGCCGGACTCCCTGTTTGCCCTGACAATCAACTGCGATTTTATCGCCAACGATTACATCACGGCGCTTGAGGAGGATCTTTTACTCCAGCCGGATTTGGATACCCTCCAGATTTTGCCATGGCCTGATACGCCGACCGCCTGCGTTATATGTGACGTCTACAAGGAAAGTGGCGAACCGGCGCATAACTCGCCGCGACAGGTGCTCCGAAAAGTTCTCTCCCTGTACCATGAAAAAGGCTGGCAGCCGGTGGTGGCGCCGGAATTCGAATTTTTCCTTCTGGCCCGTCAGGAAAAAATTGAAAGCGATCCAATCCCGCCCCGGGGAAGATCCGGAAAAATGTCCATGGACAAAGGGGTTTTATCCCTGGATGCCCTGGATGAATTCAGCCCCATGTTTGATCAGGTCTATGACTGTTGTGATGAGATGAATATCCAGGTGGATACCCTTACACACGAGGCCGGGCCTGCCCAGTTCGAAGTTAATGTCTATCACGGCGATCCGCTGAATGTGGCGGATCAGTCCTTTAACTTTAAGCGCCTGCTGAAACAGGTTGCCATCCGGCACGGTATGTTCGCCAGTTTTATGGCTCAGCCTTACCCGGACCAGTATGGCAGCGCCATGCATATCCATCAGAGCGTCGTGAATATATCCGATGGTAAAAATATTTTTGCTGATGACGATGGCACTGATACGGAAATTTTTCATGCCCACATCGCGGGTCTGCAAAAATATATTCCCTCACTGATGCCCCTGCTGGCGCCTTATGCCAATAGTTACCTGCGTATCGGCAGCGGCATGAGCTCTCCGGCCAACCTTCACTGGGGTCGGGAAAACCGGTCAGTGGGTCTGCGGGTGCCGTCCGGCGGCCGGGCTGCACGACGGGTCGAAAACCGGATTGCCGGCGCCGATGTGAACCCTTACCTGGCCATCGCGGCATCATTGCTGGCGGGATATCTGGGTATGGTCGAAAACCTGACGCCGACGGAAGCCCTGAACGAATCTGCCTACGATGTGGACAGCCAGCGCCTGCCGCTTCATTTTCTGTCCAGCCTGAATCAATTCAGGGAATCTGAGGTGTTAAAAGATATTTTGCATGATGAATTTATTTCAACTTATGTGGATGTGAAGGAAGAGGAATATTCCGCTAACTACAGCATGCTTTCCCCTTGGGAAATTCGTTATTTGCTGACCAACGTATAGCGGATTATGTGGCGTCTGGCGCCGACAAGCAGTAATGTCACTGGAAGTGAACTGACCGGCTTTTACGGGCGGCAGATGCACCATTTTTGACAAAACAGGCCAGCCAGAACCCCAGGAGGATGAAATGACCGGAACCAAACTTACACCACAGGACTATCGGGAAACCGCTTATGCGGGAATCCTGAGTTTTTTGCGCTTTCCCTTTTCCCGGGATCTGGCCGGTGCCGATATGGCGGTACTTGGCGTTCCCTATGATCTGGGAACGACAAACCGTTCCGGCGCGCGCTCCGGACCGCGGGCAATCCGCGAACAATCTTCGCTGGTTGGTGAATTTGAATGGGGCGTCTGGCCCTGGGACTATCACCTGAACGACCGGCACACCGTGGTCGATTACGGCGATGTATGTGATTTTACCGCCTATCCTGAACGCATGACCGCAGAACTCGAGCGGATGGCATCGGAGATTATCTCGCAGGACACGGCGTTACTGTCCCTCGGCGGAGACCATTTTATCTCTCTGGCCCTGCTCAGGGCGCATGTCAAAAAATACGGGCCGCTGGCCCTTATCCATTTTGACGCCCACACGGATACCTGGGTCAGCGAAGACTATAATCACGGCACAATGTTCTACCACGCGATCCAGGAAGGGCTGATTGATGTGGAGCATTCAATCCAGCTGGGAATCCGGACCCCAAACCCGGATACCTTCGGGCTCCAGATTGTGGACGCCATTGCGCTGGATAATATGACCAACAAGGAAGTGGCTGCAACGATCTGTAACCGGGTGCAGGACAGAAAGGCCTATGTCAGTTTTGACATAGACTTTCTGGATCCGGCCTTTGCCCCAGGCACCGGTACCCCTGTGCCGGGCGGGGCAAGCGTGATGCAGGGCCGGGAAATCCTGCGCGGCCTGAAAGAGCTGAATGTCGTCGGTGGCGACCTGGTTGAAGTAGCGCCGTCCTATGATCCGATTGGTTCCGTCACAGCTTTGGCCGGCGCAACGCTGGCCTGTGACATTCTATATTTGATTTCAGAAGCTTTGACACGGGGCAGAGGGTAATCAGCCTTGTGTAATTGTCGTTATGGGAGTTTTGAACTATGAAAACTTTTGATTACTGGAAAGACAAGGCCGCCGGTCTTTCATTCCGCACGCAGGCCTTTGTGAACGGGAAGTTCGTTGACGCCCTGTCCGGCAAAACATTCGCCAATGTCAATCCTGCCACGGCGCAGATATTCAACAATGTGGCAGAGTGTGACAAAGAGGACGTGGATATTGCCGTGAAAGCCGCGCGTAATGCGTTCGAAGACGGCCGCTGGTCAAACATGCATCCGGCCGAGCGGGGCCGGCACCTGATGCGTCTTGCCGACCTTATTCTCGAACATAAGGAAGAGCTTGCCCTTCTGGAAAGTCTGGATATGGGGAAACCCGTTTCCGATGCCATGTCCATTGATATACCAGGCAGCGCCCGCTGTATCCACTGGTACGGTGAAGCGGCTGACAAGCTTATGGATGAAATCGCCCCCACCGATCCGGGCGCCCTGGCCATGGTTACCCGGGAAGCCCTGGGCGTCATCGGCGTTGTCGTTCCCTGGAACTTTCCCCTGCTCATGGCCTGCTGGAAAATCGGCCCGGCCCTGGCGGCTGGCAACAGTATCGTCCTGAAACCGGCGGAGCAATCACCGCTGTCGATGCTGCGCCTGGCGGAACTGGCCTCCGAGGCCGGAATTCCGGATGGTGTCCTGAATGTAATTCCCGGCTTTGGTGAAACGGCGGGACAGGCGCTCGGTCTTCATATGGATGTGGACATGATTGCCTTCACCGGCTCAACACAGGTCGGCAAATTCTTCATGCAGTACAGCGGTCAGTCCAACCTGAAGCGGGTTTCGCTGGAATGTGGTGGCAAGTCGCCACACATTATCATGCGGGACTGCCCGGACCTGGACAAGGCTGCCGAAGCCGCAGCCAGCGCCATCTTCTTTAATCAGGGCGAGGTCTGCACCGCGGGCTCGCGGCTTCTGGTTGACCGCGCGGTCAAGGACGAATTCATGGACAAGCTGATGAAAGCCGGCCTCCAGCATACCGTCGGCGACCCGCTTGACCCCGCCACCACCATGGGGGCGCTGGTTGAGGAGCACCATATGAACCGGGTGCTGGGTTTTGTCGACAAAGCCAATGAAGAAGGGGCGAGCCTCAAACTGGGCGGAAGCAGAAGTGCCGGACGGGAAGGATTTTTCGTCGACCCCACCATCTTTGACGATGTGACACCTGACATGACCATTGCGCGAGAGGAAATTTTCGGCCCGGTTCTGTCCGTTCTGACTTTCGACAGCGAGGACGAAGCGGTGCGCATTGCCAATGATACAATCTATGGCCTTGCTGCCGCCGTCTGGAGCCGCGACATATCGCAGGCACACCGCATGGCGCGGGCCGTCCGGGCCGGCACCGTCTGGGTCAACTGCTGGGATCCGACCGGCGACATGACAATTCCGTTCGGCGGCTTCAAGCAGTCCGGTTTCGGGCGCGACAAGTCCCTGCACGCCCTGGAAAAATATACTGATCTCAAAACCACATGGGTACAGCTCTGAGAGCCGGATCAGGATTCACGTTTGGAGAATTCAAATGACTAAATTTAACCGAGATACTGCCCAGTGGCAGGAACTTGACCGTGAACATCATATCCACCCCTTCACGGACCCGGCCGCCCTTGGCAAGAAAGGCACCCGCGTCATCACCCGGGGCGAAGGCAGCTATATCTGGGACAGCGAAGGCAACAAGATCCTTGACGGCATGGCCGGCCTGTGGTGTGTCAATGTGGGTTACGGTCGCAAGGAACTGATCGACGCAGCCCATGAACAAATGAAAGAACTGCCCTATTACAACAGTTTTTTCCAGACCAGCCATCAGCCGCAAATCGAACTGTCCAGACTGCTGGCCGAAGTAACCCCCGAAGGGTTCAATCATTTCTTTTTTGCCGGTTCCGGATCCGAAGCCAATGACACCAATGTGCGCCTGGTGCGCCATTACTGGGATGTCAAAGGCCAGACCGACAAGATGACATTCATCAGCCGGAAGAACGCCTATCACGGCAGTACGCTGGCCGCCACCAGTCTTGGCGGTATGGGTTACATGCATAACATGGGCGGCAAGAACGCCTCCCTCCTGCCGGGATTCGAGCATATCGGCCAGCCCTTCTGGTATCTTGAAGGCGATGACATGACACCGGAGGAATTCGGCCTGGAACGCGCCCGGGAACTGGAAGAAAAAATTCTGGAACTCGGCGCCGATACCGTAGCCGCCTTCATTGCCGAACCCATTCAGGGCGCCGGCGGCGTGATCGTACCGCCCGACACCTACTGGCCGGAAATCCAGCGCATCTGCAAGAAATATGATGTGCTCCTGATTGCTGACGAGGTGATCTGCGGTTTCGGCCGGACGGGCAACTGGTTTGGCTCCGAAACCATGGGCATAAAACCGGACCTGATGACCATGGCCAAGGGCATGTCTTCCGGCTACCTGCCGATTGCTGCGGTTGGCATGACGGATGAAGTGTTCGAAGTCCTGAATGGCGGCGGCGACATCAACCACGGCTATACCTACAGCGGCCACCCGGTCGCCAGTGCGGTCGCCATCGCCAATATCCATTATATCAAGGGCCATAACCTGGTGGAGAAAGTCCGGGAAGAAACCGGCCCCTACCTTCATGCCGGACTACAGGACCTGGCAGACAATCACCCGCTCGTCGGCGAAACCCGGGGCCGCGGCCTGATGGCCGGCATTCAGCTGGTCAAGGACAAGGCCACCCGCACCACCTTCAGCGGAGACGAAGACGCCGGCACAATCTGTCGAAATTATTGTTTCCAGAACAACCTGATCATGCGGGCCGTTGACCAATCGATGATCATCAGTCCGCCGCTGACCATTTCCAAGTCCGAGATTGACGAGCTCCTTGAGAAAGGAAAACTCTGTCTTGATGCAACAGCCCGGGATCTGGGACTGATGTAATGGCCGAGAAACACTGCCCCTCCTATTATGCCGCAACGGTGAATGATACTTCCCGTTATCCGTCTCTTGAAGGAGAGACAAGCGCCGACATATGCGTGATAGGAGGTGGTTTTACCGGTATTGCAACAGCCCTGACCCTGGCGGAAAGAGGTTTCCAGGTCGTGGTGCTTGAGGCAAACCAGGTCGGCTGGGGCGCCTCCGGGCGCAATGGCGGCCAGATGATCCATGCCATTTCCGGCGAGGACAACCTGAGACGCAGCCAGGGGCCGGCCGCCGAAAAACTCATCCATGACATCAAATGGCGTGGCAATGAAATCATCCGCGAGAGGGTCGAGAAATATAACATCCAGTGTGACCTGAAATACGGCTATATGGATGCCGCGGTTAAAAACCGCCATATGGACCATCTCAGGAAAGAATATGACTATTTCTCTGCGAACGGCCTTGAAGAGCATTTTCGCCTGGTCGAAGCCCGCGACATGGCGGACTATGTCGGCACGGACAGCTATTGCGGCGGCCTGTACAATGACCTGGACGGCCATCTGCACCCCCTGAATCTGTGTCTGGGTGAAGCCCGCGCCTTTTCCTCCCTGGGCGGACGGATATATGAAGACAGCGCCGTGATCGATATCGAGCACGGCCTGACACCTGTCGTAAAAACAGCAACCGGACAGGTCCGGGCCAACAAGGTGGTGCTGGCAGGGAATGCCTATCATCATCTGGAAAGAAAGCACCTGCGCGGCTTTCTGTTTCCCGCCGGAACCTATATTCTTGCGACCGAGCCCCTGAGCGAGGAAATGGCCCGTCAGGTCCTGCCCCGTGACCAGGCGGTGTGCGACCTGAACGAGCTGCTGGATTATTACCGTCTTTCTGCCGACCGGAGGATGTTATACGGCGGCCGGTGTAACTATTCAGGCCGGGATCCGAAAAGCATCAAGGACAATATGCTTCCCCGCATGCTAAAAACTTTCCCCCAGCTGAAGGATGCCCGCATCGACTATGAATGGGGAGGGAAAATCGGCATTATTATCAACCGCACACCCCACGTCGGACGGATCAATGATAATATCTATTATTCAGAGGGCTACAGCGGACATGGCGTCAACACCACCCATATTATCGGGGAAATTCTAAGTGACGCCACTAGCGGACAAATGGAACGTTTTGATATATTTGCCAAGGCCAAACATACCCGTCTACCCGTCCCTGGCGGGCTGGGAAACCAGATTATCGCGCTGGGCATGTTATATTATCGCATCAAGGATATTTTTTAGTGTGTTAGCAATGGAAAGATAACGGGAAAATGAAGGATAAATTTGCGCATCCGGCTTTTCGGGAAAAACTGTATAATCTTTTTAAATATACGATTTATCTGCTTCTCATGTGGAATACCTACCTGTTTTTCCAACAGGACTGGGACGCCTCGTCACACACCTTCCAGGATGGGGTCCATTTTTCCCAGATTATAGAAGCCTTCACGGCCAGCGCCGATACATTGAACTGGGTGATCCTGCTGCTCCTGTTTGAGCTGGAAACCTGGGTGATTTCCGATGAAGCCCTGGAGAAAAAACATCTCAAATGGAGCCTGATGGCGGTTCGGAGCCTGTGTTACAGCCTGATATTATATGCTTTTTACGGCTATTATATAAAACTGATGCTTTTCTATGGCGTCACTCCGTTTCCTGTCGAAGACGTCTGCAGCATGGTCGATGGAGTATTATCCAAGGTTATCGCCCTGGACGAGTATGAGATCCTGACAGCCGAAAACTGTCAAAGCCTCGCGGGGCTGGACCTGTTCAAAATACAGGGGCAGGCGCTGATTGCCGATGCGCAGGCGCTGGCGGACACGAGAGAACTTGCCTGGATAGATGTCATCAATGCGGGCACCTGGATCTGGATTGTTGTCGTTCTGGAGGTGGATGTCTGGTTCCAGCTTAAGGGATTGCTCAAAGGGCCCCTGCTGAGGATCAGCAAATTTTTCAAGGCCGCTCTGTACATCAGCCTCCTGGTCTGTGCCATCATCTGGGGAATTCTGGGCGAATTTCTGGATTTCTGGGATGCGTTCCTGTGGCTGGTGGCATTCGCCTTTATCGAAATGAACCTGTTCCAGTGGCAGCAGGAAATAAAAGAAAATAAAGCCGCACGCAATCAGACTTCACCTTGACTTTGGGTAACAAGCCCGGGCAACTCAAAAACGGTTGCCCGGCACATTGGATAACATGACTAAAGGCCAATCAGAGGCTGGACCAGGCGCACCAAGAAAGAATTGAACCTGAGCGATGCCTCGGTCAGCACCAGACAGATGCATTCCTCGCCCGGATCAATCATCGGCTGATGCACGTCGTCACCGTCGGCAAGGTCCATGTCGCCTGCCACATACTGCTGCCCGCCACAATGATAACTGCCCTGCAGCACCAGCGTCATTTCATTACCCCGATGCCCATGTTCGGGAATGGTAATGCCCCCTCTGGCCCGAAGCAGCCACAGACGTTCATCATTGGGTCCGGTCCACAGTCTGACATTCTGAAGACCCGGGCCCATAAACCGCCATTTAAGATCGTCCAGACCGCAGCCAAGATAGTCCGCCAGAGGCGCCGGCAGAGACGGGTTTCTATAATGTGGCTCTTCAACTCCATCTTCAGTTTCAGGCAGGCGAGCCAGAATTTCATCCAGCAACGTGTCGCTGACAGGCACGCTGGCGCCGGTTTCCAGAAAAGCGCCGCCAAGGGCTTCCGCCTCGTTGATTTTTTGCCGCACCTCAGGACGTAATGCAGCCTGAGACGCCACCAACAGGGCATGCCCTTCGTTCAGCCCGCCGGAAGCATATGACACGATCCATTCATCAGTCACCAGACCAGTATTCATGTTACATTCTCTCTGCGTTTTTCAAGCGATGGCCTCAGTTTGCGCACGGCCAGCCGGATCCGGGATTTCACCGTACCCAGTGGCAGGCCCAGCGCTTCAGCAACTTCCGTGTGAGACATTTCTTCAAGGAACGCCTTGGCGATCACCTGTTTCAGCTCAGGGCTAAGGCTGTCAATAGCTCCCCGCACTGCTTCAGCTGTCTGGCCGGCTGAAACCATTTCATCTGTTTTCGCCTCATCCACCAGTTCAGACAAATGATCATCAACATCAAGCTCGATAACCTTTCGCCGCCGGATTATGTCGATATGACTGTTGCGGGCGACCGTAAATATCCAGGTGCTGACACGGGCCTTGTCCGCATTATAGCTGTCCGCCTTGCGCCATATTTTCAACATGACTTCCTGCAGCAGGTCTTCCGCCTGCTGTTCATCCATTTTCCGGGACATGAGGAAACTTTTCAACCGCGGTGCATACATTTCATAGAGGCGAACGAAAGCCTGGCGGTCGCGCCTTTGGGCGATCCGGTCCAGCAACTTCGCGCCTTCCTCCTGGTCCCTTTCCCCGGTAATGTGCTTTTCCTCCAGCGGGACTGCATTGCGCCCGTTTTTCTGCCGCATGGTGTTTGAAATATTCGTCTCAATATCTTCCACAACGGCCGGTTTGTACACTCCGGGGTGCAGAGACAAGGAATGACCCGGTTTCTCTGTCACAGCAATCATGTTCATGTCACTGATACGATTTGATTGCCGGTCCGGATCACAACCTGGAAAATAAATACCCGGAAAAATAAATCCAGTCGCCAGCCTATCCCGTATCAGAAATAACTTCAATGATTGTCAGGTCAGAATGAAATGTACCTAACACCAAGAATGAACTTTCCCTTTCCGCCTGCCGGTGGCGATCGACAACAGAAAATTGCTGTCGTCGGGAGCGGCATTTCAGGCCTGGCCAGCGCCTGGATGCTGTCCCGAATTCATCATGTCAGCCTGTTTGAAAAAAATGACTATATAGGCGGCCACAGCAATACCATTGATCTTGAACTAGGGCATATGTCGTTCCCGGTAGATACCGGTTTCATTGTCTATAATCCGCAGAATTATCCGAACCTGGTAGCCCTTTTTGATATACTCGACGTGCCAACCGAACCGACAGAAATGTCCTTTTCCGTCT
The DNA here is from genome assembly GCF_963675455.1 of Emcibacter sp. Lineage (GTDB taxonomy): Bacteria > Pseudomonadota > Alphaproteobacteria > Sphingomonadales > Emcibacteraceae > Emcibacter. The sequence continues at coordinate 865,794 of NZ_OY776217.1, forward strand.
CCCTCGATGACGGCTGGATGGAATATTCCGGCACCGGGCTCACCGGGCTTTTGGCCCAGAAAAAAAACCTGATGCGTCCCCAATTCTGGCGCATGACCCGGGATATACTGAAATTTTACCGGCACTGTTCCGACTATATGAAACTGGACGACTATCAGCAGATTTCTCTCGGTACTTTTCTCAAGAAAGAGAATTTCAGCGATAGTTTTATCAATTACCATCTGGCGCCCATGGGCGCCGCCATCTGGTCCTGCACCAGCGAGGATATTCTTAACTACCCGCTGCAGGCGTTCCTGTCCTTTTTCCAGAACCACGGCCTGACCCAGCTCAGCAACCGCCCTGAATGGCGAACGGTAAAAGGCGGCAGCCGCGAATATATCAACAGGATTATCAAGCCTTTCAGCAATAACCTGTATCTCAACACGCCTGTCCGGAAAATTCGCCGGCTCGGCAACAAGGTTCTTGTCTGTTCCGATCGCGGCGATGAAATCTTTGACCACGTCATCATGGCCGGCCATGCCGACGACAGCCTTGCCCTTCTGCAGGACGCCACGCCACAGGAACGGGACATTCTTTCCGCCTTCTCCTACCAGGATAATGACGTCTGGGTGCACAGTGATCTGTCGCTGATGCCGAAACGCCAGGCCGCGTGGGCAAGCTGGAATTATCTCGGCTCACGCGCAAATCGTGACGGTTCCTCCCTGTGTGTAACCTACTGGATGAACAAGCTGCAATCCCTCCCCACAGACCGGCCGGTACTGGTCACGCTGAACCCGGATCGGGAAATCCAGGCGGGGCTTACACACCGGAAAATCAGTTACCGGCATCCGCTTTTCGACCAGCGCGCCCTGGACAACCAGAAACGGCTCTGGTCAATCCAAGGCCAGCAAAATACCTGGTTTTGCGGCGCATATTTCGGTGCCGGCTTCCACGAGGACGGTCTGCAGTCCGGCCTTGCCGTGGCGGAACTTCTGAGCGGCGTCCCGCGTCCCTGGTGGCGGCCGAACCAGAATAGCCGCATCGGGCTTGCCGAGGAACTGACCTCCCCTGATCGGGAAGCCGTGGCCTTATGATCAGCTGCCTCTACAAGACCAGTGTCCTTCACCTGCGGCATCTGCCCCGGCGGCATGAGTTCCGTTACAGCGGATTTTATTTCCTGTTCGACCTGGACGAACTCGAAACACTGGACCACCGCTTTGCTCTGTTTTCCCATAACCGACCGAACCTGGTCAGTTTCCATGACAAAGACTATGGCAGCGGCACAGAAAAACCACTGAAACAACATATCCAGCACCTGCTGAAACAATCGGGACTGCCGGTCTCTGCTGACAGAATATTGCTCCTGACCATGCCTCGAATCTGGGGTTATGTCTTTAATCCTATTTCCATCTATTACTGCTTCGATAACCAACGGCAAGCCGTCGCTGTAATCTACGAGGTCAACAACACTTTCGGCGACCGTCACAGTTATGTCGTCCTTTTGGAAAAAGACGCCCCGAGGCATCGACACCACTGCCAAAAGCTGCTCCATGTGTCCCCTTTTTTCGACAATAGCGGCACTTATCAGTTCCGTAACAGATTGCCCGATGGAAAGATTGGTCTCGGCATTCGCTACCTCGATCCAGACAGCAACCTCTTGTTTTATGCCTCCCTGCATGGCAGGAAAATAACCCTCGGGCAGCGACAAATGGTTCGGGTGGCGCTTGGCATGCCGTGGATGACCCTTAAAGTGATCGGCGCCATTCACTGGCAGGCCCTGAAGCTCTGGATTAAGGGACAAAAAGTTTTCAGGCGCCCTGTGCCGCCCGAAGAACATTCTTCAACCGCGGACGACCCGCGCCCCAGGAATCATGGAGTCTATTCATGAGCAGCAATGCAAACACCCTGCCCAACAAGGCGGATACAGTTCCGGGGGGCCTCCCGTTCCTGGCCCGTCGCTTTTTCAGGCATCTTGCTCCTGCCCTGCACAGCGGTCGCCTGACGATCATATTTCCAGGCGGCAGGAAACTACTGCTCGAGGGTATCCAGAACCAGAACCCCTCTGCCGTTCTGGAATTAAAGAATTATCGTGCCCTCCGGCGGATTCTGCAAGGCGGTGCGATGGGATTTGCCGAAGCCTATATGGACGGCGACTGGGACAGCCCGGACCTGCCCGGTCTGCTTGACCTTCTGGCCGGCAATCTTGATCATCTGAAACACCGCCTGCAGGGCCACCGCCTGTATCGTCTGTGGAACAGGCTGCTGCATCTGGCCAGACGCAACAGCAAATCCGGAAGCCGCCGGAATATTGCCTATCACTATGATCTGGGCAATGATTTCTATGCCCTGTGGCTGGACAAGAGCATGACCTATTCAGCCGCCTGCTTCACAGACACACGCGATACCCTGGAAAAGGCGCAGGAGGAGAAATATCGCCGGCTGGCTGAAAGCCTGAACCTTGAGCCGGGTGACCATGTCCTGGAAATCGGGTGCGGATGGGGCGGTTTCGCGGAATTTGCCGCCCGCACCTATGGCTGCCGCGTCACCGGTGTCACGTTGTCTCGTGAACAGCTTGCCTGGGCCAGGGAACGGGTAAAAAGAGCCGGTCTTGAGGACCTGTGCCAGTTCCGATTCGAGGATTACCGGGATATCCGCGGTCAATTCGATCATATTGTCTCCATCGAAATGTTTGAGGCTGTCGGTGAAGAACATTGGCCAATTTATTTTGACCAGCTTGCGTACCTGCTGAAGAAAGGCGGTCGTATCGCCCTTCAGGTCATTACCATTGCCGATAGCCGGTTTGAAGATTATCGGCGAGGCAGCGATTTCATTCAGAAATATATCTTCCCCGGTGGCCTTCTGCCATCGCCGGAAAGATTCATCAGTCTTGCCGGTGACCATGGTTTCAATCTGATGGGCCGCAGGGATTACGGTCATGACTACGCTGAAACCCTGAAACACTGGCGGGACGGTTTTCTCGCCCGGCAGGAAGAAATCTCCGCTCTGGGCTATCCGGAAAGCTTCAGGCGCATGTGGCATTATTACCTGTGTTATTGCGAGGCCGGCTTCCGTCGTAACACCATCGATGTATCCCATTTTATTCTCGGAAAGGATGACTGATGAATGTGATGGTCAATAGGAACAGGGCTTTGTCGGACAATACGAACCACTATCCACCCCTGAAGCTTGAAGAGTTTTTCTCGGGCACCACTATCGCCCGGGGGATTTTCGAGGACCGTTTCGGCCGGGTGCGAAACGAATTTCACGGTCATACCTTTGGTGAAGTGCGCAACAACAAGCTTTTATTGACAGAAGAGTTCACCTACAGGGACGGAAAAACGGACCGGCGGGACTGGATATTTCACAAAATGTCTGAAAATGACTATATGGCCACGTCGGACGCGGTCATAGGCGAAGCGTCCGGAAGGACCGATGGTCATCACTTCCACTGGACCTACAATTTCCGACTTGATGTGGGAAAAAAACAGTGGATCGTCCGGTTCGACGACCACATGTTCCTGATGGATGAACGCCGCCTGCTTAACAAGGCCCGGGCCTATCGCTGGGGTTTCCATATCGGCACCGTATTCCTGTGTTTTGAAAAACAGACCGGTTAATCCTGTTCTTTTCGCAGCATTTGCCTGCCAAGAGCAAAGAAAAAACGGTCCGGCAGCCCTTTCAACAGAGACATGACAATGCCGAGACGGCGGGGAAAGACAATCTCGAAACGGCTCCCCTCCAGCCCCCGGATCATGGCGTGTGCCGCCTGGTCCACCTCCATCAGGAACGGCATGTCAAACTCATTAAGGTCGGTAAGCTGTGTGCGTACAAAGCCGGGGTTAACCAGCCTGAGATCCAGCCCGGATCGTTCCATTTCCGGCTTCAGGGATTCCGCCAGATTAATCAGGGCCGCCTTTGACGCCCCATAAGCCCCCGCATAGGGCAACCCGCGATAGGCCGCAAGGGACGCCACCAGGATGATCTGACCCGATCCCCTTTCACGCAACTGCGGCAGGACAGTTTCAAGTCCGTTCACAACCCCCATGTAATTGACTTCCATCAGGCTCCGATGAATTTTATGGTCAAACTGGTCCAGTGGGCTCGGGATATGCGTGCCGGCATTGAAAATAACTTTGTCGGGCACACCGATGTCGTCCGTGATCCAGTGGAACGCATACTTCACACTATCAAGAACCGTCACATCACAGGGATAGGCATGAATATTGCCCGGCATGGCCTCACATTCCCGGGCCAGGGACTGGAGATTCTCGGACGTACGTGCCGATACTGCCACTTCGTGCCCCAAGGCGGCATACTGGCGGGCAAGTTCCCGCCCCAATCCACTGCCTGCCCCTGTAATCCAGATTACCATCAGAAAATCCTTTCCGCTTTCTGATACGTAAAAAAAGCCTGTGAAGATTATCTTTTTTCGCCCGCTTGCTGTGTTGCATTGGAACGGGGGAGGGTGTAAGGCTGAAGCATGGAACAGAAAATAAAACTGATCATCGGTATCGCCGGCGCCAGCGGTGTCATCTACGGCATCCGGCTGCTGGAAGCTTTGCGGGAACTTGACCATGTGGAAAGCCATCTGGTGATGAGCACCACCGGACGCATGAATATCGGTCTGGAAACCGACTATGAGGTGAAGGACGTGGAAGCGCTGGCCGATGTGGTGCACAAGGACGGCAACCTGGCCGCCAGCATCGCCAGCGGTTCTTTCAAGGCCGACGGCATGATTGTCGCCGCCTGCGCCATGAAAACCCTGTCGGATATCGTCCATTCCCGGGCCGACAGCCTGCTGACCCGGGCGGCCGACGTCATTTTAAAAGAACAGCGCCGGCTGGTGATCATGCCGCGCGAGACTCCGCTGCACCTGGGCCATTGCAAACTGATGTATGAAGCCTGCCAGCTGGGCGCTGTTATCGCCCCGCCTATGCCGGCTTTTTATACAAGTCCCAAAACCATTAACGACATCATTGACCATTCGGTCGGCCGGGTTCTCGACCTGTTTGATCTGGACACCGGTCTGGTCACCCGCTGGCAGGGGCCAGCCACAAACTGACGAATTCAATGACTTGGGGGAATATCATGACAAAAGAAACAGCAGGGGCAACGATCCTGGAAACCCAGGAGCCTGAAGGCCGGCGCTACTATAGTTTCGCCTGGCTTATGGGCTGTGGTCTGATCCTGAGTGTAATCGCCTTCACGTCCATGTTCATTTCGGCGGTCCGGAATGTTGGTCGGAACGATTAAGCAGACCCGGCGCTGAAAAGGCAAAGACATCCACATGGCATACATCCAGGCAGCGCCCGCACCGGAGGCAATCGACCTGGTTGACCGTTGATGAGACTTCCGGCTTTTCAGGGAAAAGGGCCGGTGCCAGAATTTGCGGCTCCGGACATACATTAAAACAATCCCCGCAGCGGTCACATGCCTGACGATTTTTGGCCCTGACCGTGAGCGGGGAATATCGCCCGACCAACCCGTAAAAAGCCCCGACCGGGCACAGATGGCCGCACCAACCATGTTTGACTACAAAAAGATCAAACAGGAAGATCAGCAAAATCACCAGCCAGCCGGTCCCCAGCCCGAACAGGAGGCCCCGGTGCAGAATGGTGATAGGGTTTACCGCCTCGAAGGCGATTTCCCCAATCACATAGGAAAGCAAAAGCAAAACCGGGATCAGCGCGAAGCGAATTCGGTGATCCAGCCGAACAGAAGTCTTGATCCCCGCCTTGTCCCTGAGCCAGGCCGCCCCGTCAGTTACCGGATTCACGGGACATACCCAGGCGCAGAAACTGCGGCCACCAAAAATCAGATAAAACAGGCCGATAACGAGCGCTCCCCACAGGGCCGTCGCCGCCACTGCATGACCGGCGGCCAGTGACTGCAGGGAAATGAAGGGATCACTGAGGCTAATCAAATCCAGGAACCGGCTTGACGCCAGATTACCCTGCAGGATCCACAGTCCGGCATAGGGGCCCGCCAGAAACAGCCCAAGAATGGCAGCCTGACTGAAGCGCCGGACTAGTAACCATCGGTTCCGTTTCATCAGTGCCAAAACGCGGTTAGCCATGGACATCCACCCCGCTGTCTTTCCGCGCCATAGCCAGTGGCAGAACCTTGATGGACGCCGCCGGGGTGATACAGGCTTCTTCACATTTTCCGCAACCGGTACAGGCCGAGGCATGAACCGTCGGCTGGAAGACCGTTTTTTTTCCCCGCGTAAACTGGGTCATGGTAATTGCGTCGTTTTTCAAGGGACAGGCCATATAACAGGATCTGCAAGCCGTACCCTGCATGGCGTAACAGGTTTCCGCGCCCGTAAAGACCGCCAGTCCCATGCGCGCTTCGCGAATGTCCGTCAGACCGTGATTGAGGGCGCCGGTGGGACAGGCCTTCACACAGGGAATGTCCACACACATTTCACAGGGGTTGTCCCGGGCCGTGAAATAGGGCGTTCCGGTCGCAACCGGTTCTTCCAGCGTCGCAAGCTTCAGAATGCCATAGGGACAGGCTTCGACACATAGTCCGCAATGCACACAGGCACCGCGGAACAGCTTTTCGCCAAGCGCCCCGGGTGGACGGATCGCTGTTGCGGCCCGCACCACGCTGCTTTTCAAGTAAGCCCCAAGCGCCACACCAATGGAACCAGCCGTCCCGGCAAGCGCCAGGATTGATTTGAGAAAATTCCGCCGTCTCACGATATACCCTGATCCAATCATCCCGGAAGATGATCCTACCACAATTTAGTACGATCGTCCTAATATAATTTCTAAGTGGAAGAAACATAAAAAAAGGCCCCCGGATTTCCGGGGGCCTTTTTTTATTCTTTAAGCAGTATCGCTCAGGCGCTGAGACGCTGTTTGGCCTGTTGACGTTCTGCTTCCAGGGCTTCCGGAAGGCTGTCGCCCATTTTTTCGAAATGGCTGATCACGTCCTCCACTTCCTTTTCCAGCCCAGCCAGCTCGAACGCCATCAGCTTGCTGAAGCTGTCCTCACCGAAATCAAGGCCGGTCCAGTTGAGGTCGCCGAAAGACGGGATATCGCCAAGTGGGCCGGTTTCGGCATTCTTTTCCTGCTTGATGCGGCCAACGATCCACTCCAGAACACGCATGTTCTGGCCGAACCCGGGCCACAGGAATTTGCCGCTCTCGTCCTTGCGGAACCAGTTGACCCGGAAGATTTTCGGCAGATGAGTGGCCTTGTCTTTCATGCTGAGCCAGTGGTTCCAGTAGTCACCCATATTGTAGCCGCAGAACGGCAGCATGGCCATCGGGTCGCGGCGGATAGCCGCCTGGTTATCTGCCGCCGCTGTGGCTTCCGAGCCCATGGTCGCCGCCATATAGACACCCTGTTCCCAGTTTGAGGCTTCGTATACCAGCGGAAAGTTTGTGCTCAGGCGACCGCCGAAAATAAAGGCGTCGATCGGCACACCCTTGGGATCTTCCCAGGCCGGATCAATGCTCGGGCACTGGCTGGCCGGGGCGGTAAAGCGGGCATTGGGGTGCGCCGCCGGACGGCCGCACCCTGGGGTCCAGTCATTACCCTGCCAGTCGATCAGGTGAGCCGGGGCATCGCCCATGCCTTCCCACCAGACGTCGCCGTCATCGGTCAGCGCCACATTGGTGAAGATGGTATTTGAAGAAATGGTGTCCATGGCGGCGGGGTTGGATTTATAGGACGTCCCCGGCGCCACGCCGAAGAAACCGGCTTCCGGATTGATGGCATACAGACGGCCATCTTCCTTGGGCTTGATCCAGGCAATATCGTCACCGACAGTCCAGACTTTCCAGCCTTCGTATCCCTTCGGGGGGATCAGCATGGCCAGGTTAGTCTTGCCGCAGGCGCTCGGGAAGGCGCCGGTCACATAGGTTTTTTCGCCTTGTGGATTTTCGATGCCGACGATCAGCATATGTTCAGCCAGCCAGCCTTCGTCACGGGCCATCACAGAGGCAATACGAAGCGCCACACATTTCTTACCCAGCAGGGCGTTACCGCCGTAGCCTGAACCATAGGACCAGACTTCGCGAGTTTCCGGGAAGTGGGTGATATAGCGGTTGTCCGGGTCACAGGGCCAGGCCACATCTTCCTGACCTTCTTCCAGCGGATGGCCGACAGAATGAAGACAGCGGATGAAATTGTTGTTGCCGAGAACATCAAGAACCTTGCTACCGATGCGGGCCATGATTTTCATGTTGACCGTTGCATAGGGAGAATCCGTCAGCTGTACGCCGATCTGGGCAATGTCGGACCCCAGCGGCCCCATGCTGAAGGGAATGACATACATGGTACGGCCATGCATGCAGCCCTTGTAGAAACCTTCCATTTCGGCCCGCAGTTCATCGGGCTCACGCCAGTTATTGGTCGGACCGGCGTCTTCCGCTTTTTCGCTGGCGATGAAGGTGCGGTCTTCCACACGGGCCACATCGCGGGGGTCGGAGCGACACAGGAAGGATCCCGGCCGTTTTTCTTCATTCAATTTGATAAATACGCCCTGATCAACCAGTTCCTGGCACAGTCTGTCATATTCTTCCTGGGAACCGTCACACCAATAGACGTCTTTAGGCTCACACAGGTTAGCCAGTTCCTCAACCCATGAAATCAGGGCCTGGTTTTTCACATTTTCAGGTACATTTAAATTCATTCGTCCGATTCCCTACAAATTGGAAAAGAATTTCTTGTTTAATTCTCTATAAAAAAATTAAGGGAGAAGCTGGTCGCAAAAACTTCCAATCAGCCAACCACGCGAACCGGTCAGGCGGCCCGTCATGTCTCCCATTGCTACATATATATTTCATATCTTAGCGCCGATTGTTCTTGTTCCTTCCCGATGGAACATCCCGGCTTATCTCTGATATAGAAACTGATTATATATACTAACGAACTTCTAAGCCATGCCCAGACTATATGTCAAGGAAGAGTCTGCGCAAAAACCCTGCATCATCCCCAGCTTTGCAGAACGGGCCTGACCGGCGTAACCGTTACACCGGAAAACAGCGGGAACTATCATATTTGTTTCACATTGCCGTTCTACCGATAGCCTGAGAACATCAAAGTGGCCGAGGCACCCCATGAACCGGAATTTTCAGGACCCGATATTCACCGGAAACCACCGCAGCCGTCGCCGCCGGAAGGTGGCGCTCTTCTCCGGCAATTACAATTATATCAAGGACGGCGCCGCCCTCGCGCTCAATCGTCTGGTTGCCTATCTGGAACGCAAGGGTTTTGAGGTGCTGGTCTTTTCCCCCACCACCGACACCCCGGCCATACGGGATTATGCCGGCACCCTGGTTTCGGTTCCCTCGATCCCGGTACCGGGCCGCAGGGAATACCGGATTGCCCTTGGACTGACAAAATCCATCCGCCAGCGCCTGGACGACTTTGAGCCGGATATCATCCATCTGTCCGCGCCGGACTTTCTGGGCTATGCCGCCCAGAAATACGGCCGGGAACACGGCTTGCCGGTCGTGGCCTCGTTTCATACCCGTTATGAAACCTACCTGCAGTATTACGGTTTCGGCTGGGCGGAAAAATACCTGTTGAAATATCTCAGACATTTCTATCAGCGTTGCGATCATGTGTACGTGCCGGCCGACTCTGTCGGCGAAATTCTGCGGGAAAACGACCTTGCCCGTGATATCCGGATCTGGAGCCGCGGGGTCGACACCAACCTGTTTAACCCGGAAAAACGGGACCTGAACTGGCGGCAGTCGCTGGATATCCAGAACGATGAAGTGGTCATCTCCTTTGTCGGACGTCTGGTGCTGGAAAAAGGACTTGATGTGCTGGCTGATTTTTCAGAACGCCTTGACCGACGCGGCCTCGCCCACCGTATCCTGATTGTCGGCGACGGCCCGGCCCGGCAAAAACTGGAAAAGATGATGCCGAACGCCATATTTACCGGCTTCCTGCACAAGGAAGAGTTGGCCAGGGCCTATGCGTCCTCGGATATATTCTTCAATCCCAGCATCACAGAAGCTTTCGGCAATGTCACTCTGGAGGCCATGGCCTGTGGCCTGCCGGCAATATGCGCTGATGCCACTGGCAGTCGCTGTCTGGTGAAGGAAGGAGAAACCGGCTACCTGATTGACCCGGCAGACCGGGAAGCGTATGTCGACGCAGCCGAAAGGCTAATCAGCTCTCCTAACCTGCGGACTGTCATGCGCCTTGCAGCCCGGGTCAATGCCTTGCGGTTTGACTGGGAGAATATCATGCAGACCCTGCTCGGCCACTATATCGAGATCCTCGATCTGCCCGACGAAACCCGGGACCAGGTGATCCCGGCAATCCCGATTGTGGCAGATCCCCTGCCGGGAAGCCTCGGCTCATGAAGCTTGTGGATATTGCCGAGTTCTACAGCGAACAGGGCGGCGGTGTACGCACCTATATCCATCAGAAGCTGCAGGCGGCAGCAGAGCTCGGTCATGACTGTGTCATCATCGCGCCCGGCCCTGAAAACCGCGAAGAAGAGCGACCCGGCGGACGCATCATCTGGGTTGAGGCACCGCCCATCCCGGTGGATAAACGCTACCACCTGTTCTGGAAATCGGACGAGGTATTCCGGATACTGGACCGGGAACAGCCTGATGTTGTTGAAGGCTCTTCTCCCTGGCGGGGCGGCTGGATCGCCGCCAAATGGCCGGGTGAAACTGTGAAGTCCTTTTTCTTCCACCAGGACCCGGTCGCCGTCTATCCTCATACTTTCCTGGACGGTCTTTTCGGCTCCGAAACAATTGACCGGATGTTTTTCTGGTTCTGGGCCTACCTTCGCAAGCTCGGCCGCCATTTTGACACCACCATTGTCGCCGGCGACTGGCTGGCCCAGAGACTGAAGAAATTCGGACTGGACAATGCCCACGCCATTCCCCTGGGAATCGACGGCACCGCCTTCTCCCCGGAGAAACGGTCAGAGGAGCTGCGCCAGGAACTGCTGCAGAAATGCGGTATCACCGATCCGGACGGCAAACTGTTTGTCTCCGTCAGCCGCCATCATCCGGAAAAGCGGATCGGCTGCATGATCAAAGCCATCGACAAGGTCAACCGGGTGCGCCCGGCCGGACTCTATCTGATCGGCAACGGCCCGTCCCGGCAATCTGTCGACCGGCTGGCCCGGCGTCATACGGGATCTTTCGTCGCCGGTTTCGAAAAAGACCGGGACCGTCTGGCCGCCATTCTGGCCAGCGCCGACGGCATGCTGCACGGCAGCGCCGCCGAGACCTACGGTTTGGTTATTGCCGAGGGGCTCTGCGCCGGCCTGCCGCTGGTGGTGCCGGATCTTGGCGGAGCCGCCGAGCTGGCGGAAACGGGCTACGCCGAACTCTACAAGGCCGGAGACAGCACCGACTGCGCCGACGCCCTGCAACGTTTCCTTTTGAGGAACCCCGAAAAGATGCAGCGCGCCGCCTGTGAAGCGTCCGGCAGGAAGGTTATTACACCTACGGAACATTTCAGGCGGCTTTTTGCCCATTATGAAACACTGCTTGAAAAGAATAAAAGAACAGCTGAAAAATGACTGACCAGACCCCCCGGCCGCTGAAGATAGACGTTCTGATGCTGGCCACGCCAAATATTGATTATTACGCCAACGAAACCAAAAGAAACTGGCGCGCCTATTGTGAGCGCCATGGCTATAATTTCATTGTCTGCGACAAACAGCTTGTGCCCGACATGCACATCAACTGGAGCATGATCGAGATGATGCGCCGGCGGTTTGGGGAAAGTGATGCAGACTGGCTGGTCAAGGTGGATGCGGACAGCATTATCATCCGCCCGGAGTTCCGGTTCGAGGATATTCTGGAGCGTTACCCGGCAAAGGACATTTATTTTCCGGCCGACATTTCCACTTACCTCGGTCTTGCCCTGCCGCTCAATCTGCGGGGCGCCCTGAAATATGGCACCCTTTTCCTGCCCAACGCCGGTTTCTGCATCATCCGAAACAACAAGCCGGGCGAGGAATTTTTCACCCGCTGGCTTGAGCTGGCCCGGGGAGAGTTGTCCCATCTGGCCGATCGTCATCCCCGCAACCAGAATGTGCTGTGGGAGGGACTGTTCCGTCAGTACCGCGATCATATCCAGCTTCTGAAAAAGGAAATTTTACGGGTTGGCGCCGCACCGTTGCTGGAAAAGTTCCTGATTTCCACCGATGACGCCTTTGTCCTGCACGACAAACAGCTGACCCTCAAATCTGCGGACCTCGGCCAGAATCGATGAACAGGGAACGACTCACAGGATTTAAGAAACTGGCGCAAAACCTGCGCACAGGACTGCAAAATCCTGCTGTCCGGCGGGCCCTGAAGATCCTGCAGTGGATCATCACCGGCCTGATCTTCCTCTATCTGATTCACCGGGTAGAACAGATCGGCTGGACCGAGATCAGGGACTCCCTGCCGTCGCATCCCGCCTTTTATATGTTATTCTTCATCATTTATCTGTGCCAGCCGGCCAGCGAGCTGATCATTTACAGGATCATCTGGAAGGTGGGCCTGTGGCGTTGTTTTCCGGTTTTTATCCGCAAGAAAATTTTCAACACCGGAGTCATGGGTTATTCCGGTGAAGCCTACCTCTGTTTCTGGGCCATTCCACGCCTGCCCCTGTCGCAGAAGGAAATTTTCTCCACCGTCAAGGACAACAATATCCTCTCGGCCCTGACCTCCAACAGCATGACGGTGTTCCTGCTGACGGTCTTTTTCCTGACCGGCCAGATAAAAGTCATCACCAACGCCGACCCTTCGGTCTCCAGCTATCTTCTGCTGGCGGCGGTGATTACCGTCATTCTGGTGCCGGTAGTGATCCGCTTCCGGCGGCATATCCTGGCCCTGCCAAAAGCGATCGTGCAGAAAGTTCTGGCCGTGCACGTCAGCCGGCTGTTTCTGGTACTCGGTCTGCAGATCCTGCAATGGTCGCTGGTCCTGCCTGAAGTCCCTGTCACCACCTGGGTGCTGCTGATCACCGCCCAGATGGTCCTCACGCGGATCCCCTTCCTGCCCAATTCAGACCTGATCTTTCTGGGGGTCTGCCTGTCGATGACCGGTTTCGTCGAGGCGCCGGAAGCCCGGGTCGCCGGCATGTTCGTTACCGCCGGCGCGCTGGGGCAATGCCTTAACCTGCTGCTTTATGCAGTGACCTCCTTCGGCAACTTCAGACCCGTCGCGCTTAGTCGGTCTTCCTGATCCAGGGTTCATAATGGGTCGGCTTTGGACCGCCTTTAGCCTTTCGCGCCCGTGCCCCGGCCACCGTTTCCAGCTTGTCCGCCGCGGCCAGGGCGGCCTTGCGGTCGACCGGGAAGGGAGCATCGAACTGATCAGGCGGCGGCATCATGTCGGCTGTATAGTAGGCAATTTTCTGCTTGGCCGGGTCAAGCTTACGGCCCACATCCAGATCGCGTTCATTGACTCCCTTGGGCGGGATGATGGCGACTTCGTCCCGGACCTCCAGATCGATCCACCATTTCTTTACAGGATTTCGTTTCCCGTGGCCCAGCAGGTCATCCATTCTGGCCGCCACCGGCGCCATAAGCGGTTTTAAGGGTTTGGCATGAATACCCAGCCAGCTGGCAATGCGGGTCAGAAGATCCCCTTCCCAGGTCACCACCTTGTTCAGCGGACAGGTTTTCATACAGCGGCCGCAGGCGGCGCCGCGCTGGTTGGTCAGCCGGTAGCGGGTGCAGCGCTCGGCATCGATTTTCCACATTTCATAGCCGTTAAACATCACCTTGTCGCCCCAGGGAATGGCGTCACAAGGACATTCGCGGGCACATTTGAAACAACTTTGACAAAAGGTCTGCAGCCCGAAATCAATTGGCTTGTCCACGCGCAAAGGCATATCCGTGGTCATCACCACCGACTTGAAGCGCGGTCCGACAAAGGGATTGAGCACCAGTTCACCGATACGGCTCAGCTCCCCGAGCCCCGCCTGGAGAATCAGGGGAATATGCAGCACGTCTGAATCCGCATTGGTCTGGGGACGGGCGGGAAAGCCGTTGCTGCGCAGGTGATCGGCCATCACGCCGGAGATTTCCGCCCCGCGCATATAGCCGCGCATGGACTGGGGCCCGGACATAAAATCATCGCCCGAGGCCCCTTCCATAGTCTCATAACCCTGATCGATCAGCATCACCACCGCATATTTATGATAGGGCGCGATCTCCCGGCCGTCCTCCTTGTGGGAAAACCAGGCGTACCTCGGGACCTCACAGATACCGACCAGATCAGCGCCGAGGAAATAGGCCAGGGACTTAAGGGCCATACTGTTCTGAAGCGGATCTTCACAACGTGCCGGTTTTTGCTCCGCCACCGGGCCCTCCTGCAGGGGCACCATGCTGCCGATGGGCCCCAGCATGGACCAGGCCAGAGGCTGCTTGAAGGCAAAACGGGCGCGCTCCCGTTGCGCCTTGTCACCAAGATCGCCGCGCAGGGCGCGTTCGAAAAAGGCCGCCCGTTTCGGCACCCGCGGGATTTCATCTTCCAGAATCAGGGTTGTCGGCTCCTCGACCCGCTGCACGTCTTCCATGGGATAGATGCTCATATGGCTCGCCCGCTTTTGCCGCCGGTCCCATTCGATGCCCGGCACCGCACCGCCAACACCCAGAAAATACCCAAGGCCACGGGCGTTTTTCAGGGCCCGGTCCGCCAGCGGCATATCCGGGGTCAATCCGTAGTCCGTGGTCACCACAGCCAGGGCGAATTTCTCCCCCAGCCACGGACTGGAAACTTTCCCGTCCCGGCGCACCACCAGCCCGGCCAGAACTGCCAGCCGGTCGGGGTCTACATCCCCCTGCTCGTCATGAACCCGGGCATTCCAGCCGTAGACATTGATCTGCCCGGCCAGACAGACGGCAATTTCCAGCGCCCTGAGCGTCGCAGCGGCATGTTCATTTCCGGCTACCCAGTCCCGGGCGATGGTTCCCTCTTCAGGGGTGCGGCCATATTTGACCAGCACCACAATGGCGTGGCTGTGGGGCAGGATTTCCGCCCCCTCATACCAGCAATTTTCACTGATCTCGCAAATGCCCATATGGCTGGCATCAAGAAAATATCCGCCGCCCTTGATATCCGCCACCAGCTTGCGGGGATCATCGGGCAGGGGCGCTTTTTTTGCCGCCGGCGGGCGCTGCTGAAAGCCGGAGAAAAGATCGTGATATTTTTGTATGGCATGGGTCAGGCTGTTTCCCGCGGCCGTTTTCCTTTCCGGCCTCTGCCGCCGGGGTGCGTCATGCTCGTGAAAAATCCTTGCTTCGTCTCGCGGCAGGCGTTCCAGGGCATAGGGACCGTAATGAAATGGTCTGTTTTTATTTGAGAAAAAAATCATCCGTAGGCCTCCCGTGCCTCATTATTTCTGATGCGGCTGATTAGCCGCCTCCTGCTCCCCTGTCTGTCCCCACAGTTTAGTACAGGGACCGGCCCCGACACCAAGATTATTTTCATTAACTCTTTGTCAGAAGGCCTTTTCACGAAATCAAAGGTGCCACTTGACCGTTTCTGCACACTCTTTCATACTGCGGCGATCAAATAATAAATGAAAAACAGTCTGTTCGGGGAATTATCATGGAATGGCTTTCTGTCCTGCCGCCGCTGGTTGCCATTGTCGTTGTCCTGTGGCGCCGGGAAGTGATCCTTGCCCTGTTCCTGGCTATTTTCTGTTCCGAAACCCTGCTGCAGGCCTCGACCGGCATACATGCCCCTTTCATGGGGTTTCTGTTCAGCATTGAACGGATCATCGCCGTCTTCCAGAATGCCGGCAATGCCCGGATCCTGATGTTCAGCCTGCTGATCGGCGCCTTTCTCGCCTATCTTCGCCATTCGGGCGGGGTCACGGCACTGGTGGAAAGGCTGGTTCATAGCGGTCTTGCCGGAAGCCGCCGGCGGGTCGGCCTGATGACCACCCTGACCGGCGTGATCCTGTTTATCGAATCCAACCTCAGCGTACTCACCGCCGGCATTCTGTCGCGGGGACTGTTTGACAAATTCGGCATGAGCCGGGCCCGGCTTGCCTATATCATCGACAGCACAAGCGCCCCGATCTGTATCCTGATCATGTTCAATGCCTGGGGCGCCTATGTGCTCGGCCTGGTCAGCGCCTATGACATCGACCAGCCGGTGAGTGTCCTGATCGGTTCCGTGCCGCTGAACTTTTATGCGCTCGTCACCTTGGCGATCGTTTTCTATACGGTGTTGCGCGACCGGGTACATGGCCCCATGGCCCGTGCCGACCTCAAGGCCGCCGAGGAAACGGAAGCCATGCCCGAGTTCGCCGCCACCCGGGCCCGCTATATGGTGATCCCGCTGGTCGTCCTGATTGGCGGTATCTTTGCCTTCATGTACTGGACCGGGAATGGCAAACTCACCGGGGGCGACGGCGCCAAATCGATCCTTTATGCCACCTTCCTGGCCACCCTTGTCGCCTATCTGATGATGCTCATGAGCCGCCGTTTCAGCCACCATGACCTGGTGAAAATCGGCTTTGAGGGCATGGGCGAGCTTCTCCAACTGGTTCTGATCGTGCTGTTTTCCCTGGCGCTCGGCGCCAGCCTGAAACTTCTGGGCACCGGAGCCTTTATTGCCGGGCTGGCCGGGGAACATGTTCCCGTTGTCCTGATTGTACCCATGCTGTTCCTCGCCGGCGCCCTGATCAGCTTTACAACCGGCACCAGCTGGGGCACTTTTGCCCTGATGATTCCCATCGGCATGCCGCTGATCCAGACCCTCGGCCTGCCACCGTCCCTGGTCCTGTCGGCAATCCTCGGCGGCGGCGTCTTCGGCGATCATTGCTCCCCCATATCCGATACCACCGCCGTCTCCTCCATTGCTGCCGGCTGTGATCTGCTGGAACATGTCAGAACCCAGCTGCCCTACGCCCTGTTGGCGGGCGGCCTGACCTTCGTCCTTTATATTCTTGCCAGTTTGATACTGATAACCTGAAGGCTCCGCATATGTCCGAGACAACTTTCTCCCATGAAAAATGGTCCTCCCGAACA
Organism: Emcibacter sp.; assembly: GCF_963675455.1. Lineage (GTDB taxonomy): Bacteria > Pseudomonadota > Alphaproteobacteria > Sphingomonadales > Emcibacteraceae > Emcibacter. The sequence goes on from NZ_OY776217.1 coordinate 882,748, forward strand.
ACCTTCCTGATGGCCGCCATCGGCGCCGCGGTTGGCTTGGGCAACATCTGGCGTTTTCCCTTTGTCACTGGCGAATATGGCGGCGGCGCCTTCGTCCTGTTGTACCTGCTGTTCATCTTTGTCATCGGCCTGCCGCTGATCATGGCCGAGCTCGCGCTGGGGCAACATGGCAAAATGGGCGCCCTTGGCACCCTGCAGAAGCTGATCCGGGAAAACCGGCTACACAGTTTCTGGAAGATCATCGGCTGGTTCAGCATCCTGGTGCCCTTGTTGGCGCTGACCTATTACAGCGTCGTCGCCGGCTGGTCCATGGCCTATGTGTTCAAGGCCGCGACCGGCGTCCTTAACCAGACAGATGCGGCCGGTTTCGGAGCCATCTTCGGCAATCACCTGGGCTCTTTTGGCGAACTCACTTTGTGGCACAGTCTCTATATCCTTGGTATCGTCCTTGTGGTCTCAAGCGGCGTTCGTCACGGGCTGGAAACCACCATCAAATTCATGATGCCGTCGCTTTTCCTGATCATCCTGTTCCTGGCGATCTATGACATGATAATCGGCGATGCCACCCGGACCATAGAGTTTCTCTTTTCTGCTGATTTTTCAAAACTTGATGGCAAGGCGGTCCTGGCCGCGCTCGGCCAGGCCTTTTTCTCACTGGCGGTCGGGGTCGGCGCCCTGATCACTTACGGCGCCTACCTGCCCGACGGGATCAGACTGCCGCGGGCCGCTTTTATCATTGCCGGATCGGACACGGCCGTGGCGCTGCTGGCCAGTCTCGCCATTTTCCCCATCGTGTTCGGCTTTGACATGCCGCTGACCGGCGATCCGGGCATGATGTTTGTGACCCTGCCGCTGGCCTTCAGCCAGATGCCCGGCGGCGCAGTCATCGCCGTCCTGTTTTTCCTGCTGTTGTCTTTTGCCGCCTTTACCTCCTCCATCGCCATGCTGGAGCCCTGCATTGCCTGGCTTGAGGACAAGGGACTGCCCCGGCGGCGGATGAGCTGGCTGGTGGGTCTTGTGTGCTGGGCCGTCGGTCTGTTGATGGTCGGCGCCTTCAATGAATGGAAAGACTTCCATCCGCTCGGTTTCTTCGCTTTTTTCGAAGGCAAGAATATCTTTGATGTGACCGACTTCTTTGTCGCCAACATCTTCCTGCCGCTGAATGCCCTGCTGATGGCAATCTTTGTCAGCTGGTTCGTGTCCAGCCAGTTGATGAAAGAACAGCTTGCGATCAGGTCAGATCTTCTGTTTTCCCTGTGGCGGACACTGGTGCGCTTTGTCGCCCCGGTGGCCATTGCGGTCATCCTGGTCAACCAGGTGACCGGCTAGTTGACGGAAGCTATGAGGGCCTTCCCTCCGGAAAGTTGTCCGATTCACCGGATATTTACACTTTCCCGCTATAATTGTCTGATAACAAACAGACTCCTTGAAAAGTTGGCTCATACATATAGTATGAACGACAAAGAGGGTGATAACTCGGCTCGGACGCCAAAAAAATAAACCGGTTGCAGATCCCATGAACCCAGTAAATACCTCAGGCCAGGAAAGACGCATCACTTTTCAGCTCTATGATCAGTGGGAAAAGCTGGCCGGTGAGCGGGAAATGCCGTCACTGCGTGAATTGGCCCCCTCCGATATTGCCCCCTACAAGGACCAGATGGTTCTTATCGATATTCGCGACCGGAACCAGGAACCAACCCTGCAGGTCATCGGCCATGCCCTGAAGGAAGATCTGGAAGAGGATCTGACCGGCAAAAATTTAAGCGATATTCCGCGCCGGACAATGATCAGCCGCATCACCGACCACTATCTGGAGGTTTTTGCTAACCGCACGCCAATTTCCTTTGAAGCGGAATTCGTCAACAAGGAAAAGGAACGCGCCCTGTACCGGGGAATTCTGTTGCCTTTTAGCGATGGCGGCGAAGAAATTAATTTCATCCTTGGCGCCGTACGCTGGGTTCTTGAAAAAGACCTGCCGCTTGAGGAACCGTCGGAACATATTGCTGCCCCAGCAGAAGACAGCCCGGCTGAGAACTTCCCGACAGAAGACACCCCGACCGAAATCGAGCAACCATCATCCCGTCCGGCCGTGCCGCTCGACCAGCAGATGCAGGAATGCCGCCGGCTGATCCAGGGGGAGAGTGCCAGCGACAGCCGGTCCCGGAAATCCCTGTACCGCGCACTGGCCGCCATCCTTGACTTTTACATCGATACCGGCGCCGCTCCGGACGACTATCACCAGCTGTTGCAACAGGAAGGCCTGAAGGTCCAGAAACGGGCCCCGATCACGCCGGTGCTGAAACTTTGTTTCGGCGCAGATTACGACAAAACACGGCTGACGGAATATGCCGCAGCCCTTGATCACGCTCTGAAAAACGGACAGACCGGTGCAACGTTACAGGCTTTTCTGGAAAGCTTCAAAGGCGGCATCAAGGGGTGTGTCCGGGCACGGCGGGAAACAGCCGGTCATGGCCCCGGTGAAACCGCAAAGAATTCACTTGAAGAGGCCGAAAAAATAGTTAAAAACATGCCGATAATAACCGGCTTCGACCTGACAGAGAATTTTCTGACAGAAGATCAGGCGGATCCGGAAAAAGAAGAAATTTGTTTGATATTGGGTAAGCGAAAAGGAACGTCTGTGGAGGTCATCAAATTGCTCGGAGAAGATGAACGGATTCTTTCGTCCATTCTGAAGCGAGTGGCCAGAGACCAGCACTGATTTTTCTTTTTACAGAATTAACAACCGGCTCCGGCACCTGTTCGGGATCATTTCCGATTCCTGACGCCGAAAGAGAGACCGGTAAGATCAAGAGGATTGATTGTGAACAGCTGGGCACAAAAAGACAACCGCATTGAGTCCGTCGTCAGTTTCGCCACGGACCGGATGAAAAATATCGAACAGGCCGGCTTTCCGGAATTTGTTCGGCAACTCTACGAAAATGCTTCCCCCGACGACCTGATCAACCGCCCGGTTGACGAGCTTTACGGCATTGCCCTGTCGCTGTGGAAATATGGTGAGGACCGGGAACCCGGGACCACCAAACTCAGGGTCTTCAATACCACCCTCGAAGAACACGGCTGGCAATCTTCCCATACTGTCGTTCAGATCATCAATGACGACATGCCCTTCCTGCTGGATTCGATCACTTTCAATCTGCTGGAGGAAGGCTGCGACCTTCATATGTTGCTGCATCCAATCCTGAAAATCAGGCGCAATAGCGAAAACGCTCGGATCGACCGCGGCGGCAAACAGATTGTCGAGTCCATGATGCACATCGAAGTCACCGCCATGACCGACCCGGAGCAGCTGAAGGCGCTGGAACAAAAGCTTCTGCAGGTGATGAATTTCGTCACTACGGCCATCGCCGACTGGAAGCCCATTCTCGGCAAAATGCAGGACATGATCGAAAACCTGGATCAGGCCCCCAAGTCCGTGCCGCGCAGTGAAGTGGAAGAAGCCCAGAATTTCATGCGCTGGCTGGTCAACGACAATTTTACTTTTCTCGGCTACCGGGAATATGTGCACGGCTCGAAAAAAACCAGTGCTGACGATGAGCCGGGCTTCGGAATCCTGAGGGATCCGGACGTTTATGTGCTACGCGGTCCGGAGGGACTGGTGCCCGTCAATCCGGAAATCGAACATTTTATGGACCAGCCGCAGGTGATGCTGGTCACCAAGGCCAATGTGAAATCCCTGGTGCACCGGGTGGTCCATCTGGACTATATCGGTTTCAAGAAATATGATAAAAAAGGCAAGGTCATCCGCGAAGCCCGTTTTGTCGGCCTGTTTACCTCGGATTCCTATATTGAACGGGCCCGCTCCGTTCCCTATCTCGGTCGCAAGGTGGAAAATATCATCACCCGGTCCGGTTTCCACGAAGGCAGCCACAATGCGCGAAGCATGCTGCATATCCTGGAAACCCTGCCCCGGGACGAACTGTTCCAGATCGATGAGGACCAGCTGTTTGAAACAGCCATGGGTATCCTGCATCTGCATGTGCGCCCCAAATGCCGTGCTTTCATCCGCAAGGACAAGTTCGAGCGCTATGTCTCGGCGCTGGTCTTTGTTCCCCGGGAAATTTACGATTCCACCCTGCGCGGCAAGATCGAGACCATCCTCTGCGATGCCTATAACGGTGAACTGTCCTCCCGCTATGCCCAGCTCAGCAACGACCGGTCCGCCCGCTGGCATTTCATTATCCGGACCAAGCCGGGCAATGTACCAAACCCCGATCCTGAAGATATCAACCGCCGGATCGAGGAAGTCGCCCAGCGCTGGAACGACTATCTGCAGGAAGTGCTGACCGAACGCTGGGGTGAGGAAAAGGGCAATCAACTGTTCAATAAATACAGCAGATCCTTCAACTCCGCCTACAAGGAATGTTTTGATCCGCGCTTTGCCGTCACCGATGTGGAAAAACTCGAGCTTCTGCCGGAATGCAGCAATATCCAGTTTAACCTGTTTCGTATAGCCGAGGATCCGGATCATATCATCCGGCTCAAGATCTATACCAGCCACCAGACCATTGCGCTGAGCGACTGCCTGCCCATGCTGGAGAATATGGGCCTGAGAGTCATCGAGGAAATGGCTTTCGACCTGAATGTGCCGGAGAAAAACGAGAATGTCCTGCATGTGATCCATGATTTTTACTTGGAAGATGTGCACCGCCGCTGGACCGACCTGTCTGAAATCAAGGACCGGATGGAGGATACCCTGCGCATGGTCTGGCTCGGCCGCATTGACAATGACGGCTTTAACAAGCTTGTGCTGAGGGCCGGCCTCAATTGGCGGCAGGTCCTGATCCTGCGCACCTACAGCAAGTATCTGAGACAACTTTCCCTGTCTTACAGCCAGCGCTACATGCAGGATACGCTGACCCAGCACGCAGAAATCGCCAACAATCTGGCGGAACTGTTTGAAGTCAGCTTCCGCACGGATCTGGATGAAAGAACCGACCGGGAAGCAGAGCGGGTCCGTCTCGAAACCCGGATCCGGGATCTTCTGGAACAGGTGGACAGCCTGGACCAGGACCGCATGCTGCGCAGCTATCTCAATGTGATCAGTTCCACCCTGCGGACAAACTTTTACCAGAAGGATGTGGACGGTCAGCACAAGTCCTATGTTTCCGTCAAAATCAACAGCCGGGAAATCCGCGAGGCGCCCAAGCCCAAACCCTTTGCGGAAATTTTTGTCTACTCGCCCCGGGTGGAAGGGGTGCACCTCAGGTTCGGGCCGGTGGCCCGCGGCGGGTTGCGCTGGTCCGACCGGCGGGAAGATTACCGCACCGAGGTCCTGGGTCTGGTCAAAGCCCAGCAGGTGAAAAATACCGTCATCGTGCCGGTCGGCGCCAAGGGCGGCTTTGTGCCCAAACAGCTGCCTGAAAACGGCAGCCGGGAAGAAATTCTCGACGAGGGCATCACCTGCTATAAAATTTTTATTTCCGGCCTGCTGGATATTACCGACAACCTTCATGTATCGGATGTTATTCCTCCGCAGGAAGTTGTCCGGCGCGACAATGATGATCCCTATCTGGTGGTTGCCGCCGACAAGGGCACGGCGACCTTCTCGGATATCGCCAACGGCCTGGCCCAGGATTACGGTTTCTGGCTGGATGATGCCTTTGCCTCCGGCGGCTCACAGGGCTATGACCATAAGAAAATGGGCATTACTGCCCGCGGCGCCTGGGTTTCCGTGCAACGGCATTTCCGGGAAAAAGGCATCAATGTCCAGACCGATTCCATCAGCGTCGCCGGCATTGGTGACATGTCCGGGGACGTGTTCGGTAACGGCCTGCTCTGTTCCGAAGCCGTCAAGCTGGTCGCCGCCTTCGACCACCGGGATATCTTCATCGATCCGACCCCGGATCCGGCCAAAAGCTATGCGGAACGGGCACGGCTGTTCGATCTTCCCCGCTCGAGCTGGGAAGATTACAACAAGGACCTCATCTCGAAGGGCGGCGGTATCTTCAGCCGTCGAGCCAAATCCATCAGCGTCAGCCGGGAAATTGCCAAGCTTCTCGACATTCCCGCCGACCTGAAGAATATCACCCCCAACGAGCTGATCCGCTATATCCTCAAATCCCATGTGGACCTTCTGTGGTTCGGCGGGATCGGCACTTATGTGAAGTCCAGCCACGAAAGCAACGGCCAGGTCGGCGACCGCGGCAATGATGCCATTCGCATCAACGGCCATGACCTGAACTGCAAGGTCATCGGCGAAGGCGGGAACCTGGGCTGCACCCAGCTCGGTCGTATCGAATTTGCCCTGAAAGGCGGCATGCTCAATACGGACGCAGTGGATAATTCCGCCGGCGTGGATTGTTCCGACAATGAGGTGAACATCAAAATCCTGCTCAACAGCATTGTGTCCGACGGCCACCTGACCCGCAAACAGCGGGACAAGCTGCTCGAAGACATGACCGACGACGTGGGGGAAATTGTTCTGCGGGACAACTATCTCCAGACCCAGGCCATCAGTGTGGCCCGGGCCGCCAGCATCCGGGAGCTGGACAGTTTTGTCCGTTATATGGATGATCTGGAGAAAGAAGCCCATCTGGACCGGGAACTGGAATTCCTGCCCGGCGACGATGAACTGATCGAACGGGAAGAAAAAGACACCGGCCTGACCCGCCCGGAAATCTCCGTGCTGATCGCCTATGCCAAAATGTGGCTCTATGACGAACTGCTGGCCAGCGACTTCCTGAATGATCCTTATCTGGAAAAATATCTGAAAATTTCTTTCCCGGAACGGCTCGGGAAAAACTACAGCGAAGCCATCGGCAATCATCGCCTGCGCCGGGAAATCATCGCCAAGGTCCTGTGTAACGACATTGTCAACCGGGGCGGCATCCACGACATCAAGGAAGAAACCGGCGCCTCGCCGGCGGAAATCGCCCGCGCCAGCATCATCAGCCGGGAAGTTTTCGACCTCGAAAGCCTGTGGAGCAAAATTGAAGGTCTGGACTATATGGTGCCGGCCACCATTCAGATCCTGCTGCTGATGGATGTGGAGGAATTCGCCCGTCGTCAGACCATCTGGTTCCTGAATAATTCCGATCCGAAGCAGCCCATCCAGGAAATCATCAAACAGTATCAGCCGGGCATCAAAAAGCTCTTTGACATGCCGATCGTTGTCCAGACCTCCCACGAGGAAAGCCTGAAGGCCAAAATCGCCATGTATTGCGAACAGAGCGTCAGCGAAGACCTGGCCACCCATATCAGCAATCTGGAAATGAAAGTGGCCGCCTGCGATATCGTCCAGGTCGCCCACGAACAGAAGCGCGATGTGGTGGATGTGGCCAAAGCCTACTTTATGCTGGGAGATGAAATGGGCTTTGACTGGCTGCGCGACCAGGCGGAAATGGCGGAAACCAGCGACCATTGGGACCGTCTGGCGGTGAAGAGCGTGGTCAGCGACCTGCTCGACCAGCAGAAGCTTCTGACCCGTCGCACCCTGCATGAAAGCAAGAACCGTTCTTCCCTGGCGGCTGCCAAGGAGTGGCTGACGGAGTCCGAGACCTCAACCGCCCGGATCCAGAAGCTGATCCGCGAGTTCCAGCTGTCCGGCCAGATCAATGTCACCAAGCTGGGCTTTGCCGCCCGCCAGATCAGGAATGTGGTGAGCTAGGAACCGACTACCAGACACAAAAAAGGCCGCCTCTTCAGGCGGCCTTTTTCATCGCTTATAATTCTGTTTAATGGCGGAAGTGGCGCATGCCGGTAAAGACCATGGCCAGGCCGCGTTCGTCGGCCGCGGCAATCACTTCATCATCACGGATTGATCCGCCCGGCTGAATAACCGCTGTCACCCCGGCTTCGGCCGCACTGATCAGGCCGTCGGCAAAGGGGAAGAAAGCGTCTGACGCCACCACGGACCCTTCGGTCATGACGGTCTCGAAACCGGCGGCCTCGGACGCATCCTGTGACTTGCGGGCCGCGGTGCGGGCACTGTCGACCCGGCTCATCTGGCCGGCGCCGATACCAACGGTCGCTTCATCTTTCACATAGATGATGGCGTTTGATTTCACATGCTTGCAGACGGTGAAGGCAAACAGCAGGTCTTTCAGTTCCTGTTCGCTGGGCTCCCGCTTGGTCACCACTTTCAGGTCGTCCAAGGTAATCGTGCCATTGTCCCGGCCCTGCAGCAGGTAACCACCGGCGACGGATTTAACCATCTGGCCGGCTTCCCGCGGGTCGGCCATGCCGCCGGTCAGCAGCAGGCGGAGGTTTTTCTTGGTGGCCAGCAGGGCGACAGCTTCCTCATCAGCTTCCGGCGCAATCACCACTTCGGTGAAGATCTGGGAAATTTCCTCTGCCGTTGCCGCATCCAGCCGCTGGTTGAAGGCAATGATGCCGCCGAAGGCGCTGACCGGATCGCAGAGCAGGGCTTTCTGATACGCATCGATCAGGGTTTCCCCGCGGGCCACACCACAGGGGTTGGCGTGTTTGATGATCGCCACCGCCGGGCTGTCAGAGGTGCTGAATTCGCTGACTAGTTCAAAGGCCGCGTCCGTATCATTGAGATTGTTGTAGCTCAGTTCCTTGCCCTGGACCTGGACCGCCGTGGCAATGCCCGGGCGGGGGGTGGCGGAACGGGTGACATAAAAGGCCGCATCCTGGTGCGGGTTTTCCCCATAGCGCAGGGTCTGCTTCAGGGTGGCTGTCAGGTTCAGCCGACGGGGATAGGTTTCCCCGAGCTCACCGGCAAACCAGCTGGAAATAGCCGCATCATAGGCACCGGTACGGGCAAAGGCCTTGGCGGCGAGGTTTTTGCGCAGTTCGCCGGTTGTCGCCCCCTTGTTTTCAGACATTGACGTCATGACAGATTCATAGTCTTCCGCTTCCACCACGACCGTGACAAATTTATGGTTCTTGGCGGAAGAGCGGATCATGGCCGGCCCGCCGATATCGATATTCTCGATACAGGTGGCGAAATCGGCACCCTTTTCAACAGTTTCCTCAAACGGATAAAGATTAACAACCAGAAGGTCGATGGCGCCGATCTCATGTTCTTTCATGGACGCCACATGGCCTTCGTCATCGCGGAGCGCCAGAAGTCCGCCGTGGATTTTCGGATGCAGGGTTTTCACCCGGCCGTCCATCATTTCCGGAAAGCCGGTGTAGCTGGCCACTTCCATCACCTTGACGCCGGCATCCGCCAGCATTTTGGCGGACCCGCCGGTAGAGAGGATCTCCACGCCCTGGCTTTCCAGGAACTTGCCGAACTCCACCAGACCGCTTTTGTCGGAGACGGACAGAAGAGCCCTTTTGACAGGCTGCAGATTCTTGTCGCTCATAAATCTTTCCTTCACATTTCTTGCTCTTTCAGGGCATGTACTGGATCACCGCCCGGGACGCAAGGCCTAATTGCCCGAAAGGCTGCCCTTATGCCAAATCAGACACTGTTCAGGCGTCGATAATACGTTTTATCGCCCATTTCACCACGCTGTCCTCTTCCCCGGCCATGGCGGAAAGGACGATCTGCCGGCTGCGCTGCATGCGTCCGGGCGCGCCAAGATAAAGGCTGTCTTCCAGAGACATTTCAGCACCGCGGGAAACAAACATCCAGACTTCGTCATTGGGCAGACGCAATTTCACCTTGTTGCGGTTTTCCAGAACACTTGCCGCCACATCCGGATGAAGATGGAACCTGATATCAAACGGCATCGTCTCCACCCGGTTCGAGGTCACTTCCAGGATATCCTCGCCGCGGATATCATCCCCTTCCCGGTTCAGGTACAAAAGCCGCCAGTGTTTCCGCCCAAAGCGGTCTTCATAGCCGTTGTGACAACTTTCCAGCAGCACATCGCCCCGCTCCTCCAGCCGGCGGCTGGAGACAACGGTCGGGCCGGCGCCGATCAGGCCGTTGTCCAGGATCTCGCTGCTGTTGCGGTTGTTCAGAACCAGGGTACTGTGGGCGGCGGTAATGCGCGAAATGGTAAAAAGATCGACACCGTCTTCCCGGGGATAAAAGGCGCCGCTTCCGCAGTTGACGATCATGCGCTGGGCATGGCTGCTCATTTCAAAGGACAGGGTGCCGGCATGGCAGTTCCGGCTGATGTCGGGCAGGGCCGGCGGGCCGCTGTCGACAATAATCGACGTGCCTGCCTTTTCGAGCCGGCGAAACCCGGCCTGTACGGCATCAAGCTGCAGATCATCCCCCTGACCGGCTGCCTCCAGGGTTTTGCGGATATCGTCCCCGGATCCTTCGCTGGCGCCGTTAAACAGGGCAAGCCGTCCGTCACCGTGGCAGAGCATACGCAACAGACCGGCGAGCCGGGCGATACCGGCGACCAGTTCTTCCGGAACCTGGTGACCCATCCCGCGACAGGCCGACCTCAGCATGATCAAATCCTTGAGAAGACGCAGCACATCCTCGGGGTTGCGGCTCGACACGCCGCCGTCCGGGTAAACTTCTTCGGAAAGCTCCCGTTTCAGCAGAGCAAGGCCCCGCTTCAGCCAGTCTTCACCGTGGGGAATGAACAGACCACCCTGGATCAGACCGGAAATGGCCAGAAGACGATCAGGGCCCGGCGGAAAATCCGAACTTTCATGCATCAGATGGCGGGCCTGGCGGGCAAGGCTGTTGAGGACCCGGCTTCGGTAGACAAGGTCGTCTGTATCCAGAATCAACGGCGCATAGGCCAGCCAGTTGACAATCCGGCGGCCGGCAAGATCGGACCGCCAGGCATATTCATCCCAGTTTTCATAAATATCGAGCCAGCCGGACACCAGTTCCATGGCCCGTTTGCGGGCGCTCAGCCGATCCACCGCCCGGTTCAGGTCCCGCAGCCAGGCAAAACTGTGCAGATAATCCCGCCACTGGTCAGACAGATTGTCGATACTCCAGATCTGGGCCGGGGTCCATTCGCCATTTTCATGGGCCGGATTGCGCAGAACCTGACCGGCGCAGAAAAAACGCCGGGCCAGAATATGGGCGCCCCCGGCAACAGACCCCAGCCAGGGATCCTTTGGCGTACCGAGCAGACGCAGAGGATGCTTCCCCTTTAGTCGCATGTCATAATAGCGGGTTTTATACCCCGCCTGGCGGACAGCTGACTTGAATCGGGCCGGCATTTTTGCGGAAAAGGGTCGCACTGAAGGACGGCGCAGTTCTGCCATGACTCTCTTTACTCCGGGAAAATCTGATTGCCCGGGAGCATATCACAGGATTTTGAAAAATGAAGACGCTTATTCGCCGCGCAAGGCCCGGATATTGTCTGCATATTGGCCCGGACCGCCGGTAAAGGTTGCCGTGCCGGCCACCAGAACATCGGCGCCGGCGGCAACTGCCTGTTTCGCCGTCTCCACATTGATGCCGCCGTCCACTTGAAGATCAATCTGCCGGCCGGTGGCATCAATCATCTTTCTCAGCCGGCTGATTTTCTCTAGCTGGCTTACAATAAATTTCTGGCCGCCGAAACCGGGGTTAACACTCATCACCAGAACCAGGTCCACCAGATCCATGACATTTTCCACCATTTCCACGGGCGTTCCGGGATTTAGGGAAACACCGGCCTTCTTGCCCAGTGAGCGGATCAGCTGCAGGGTCCGGTGAAAATGCGGACCGGCTTCGGGGTGAATGGTGATGATATCGGCACCGGCATCGGCAAAATCCTCGATAAACAGGTCTACCGGTGAAATCATCAGGTGAACATCGAATATTTTCTTTGTATGCGGGCGCAGGGCCTTGACCACAGACGGGCCGATGGTGATGTTGGGGACAAAATGACCATCCATCACATCCACATGGATATAGTCCGCCCCGGCAGCATCTACAGCGGCAACTTCCGCACCCAGAGATGCAAAATCCGCTGACAATATGGAAGGGGCTATTTTAGTGGCCTGCTGCATGGTTCACCTGTCTTTTTTAAGTCTGCAGATATAAAATCCGTCCATCCCGCCGGGATAGTGATAGGGCAGGGTCTGTATGTCCCCGTCCGGTCCGATACACTCTTCAAGACCAGGGACTTCTTCCGGCCGGATACTGTCCCTGTTTAGCGGCACACCGCTTTCCAGTAAAGTCCTTATCTGGTCCGGCCCCTCGCCGGCCTCCATTGAACAGACACAATAAATCAGCGTGCCGCCGGGGGCCAGCATCTTCACCGCCGCCTCAAGGACCCGGCGCTGCAGGGCGACAAGGCTCTCCACATCCTCCGGCGTTTTGGTCCAGGCCATGTCGGGGTGCCGCCGCAATGTGCCGCTGGAAGAACAGGGTGCATCCAGCAGAACGTAAGGGAAGGGTTCTTCCGGTGCATAGTCTGTGACATCCGCGGTAACCACTTCCACCTCAAGGGCAAGGCGCTGCATATTTTCCCTCAGACGGCGCAGTCGTTTTTCGGAAACATCCACTGCCGTCACACGGCAGCCTTTGGCCGCGCTCTGGGCGGCTTTCCCGCCTGGCGCCGCACAGAGATCCAGCACCCGGTCACCCGGACCAGCGCCGAGAAGTCCGGCCGGCAGGCGGGCTGCAAGATCCTGCACCCACCAGTGGCCTTCTTCAAATCCCGGCAGCTTGTCCACCTGTCCGGCGCGGGCCAGCCGCACCCCGTTGAACGGGGTAACCTCCCCGCCAAGCTTGTCCGCCCAACCTGCCGGGTCCTCGCCCGGCTTAAGGGTCAGGTCCAGTGGCGGTTCCTGCTGAAGGGCCGGCATGATCCGGTGCGCGGGACCTTTGCCGAACCTTTCAATCCAGCTGTTGCGCAGCCAGCGGGGCAGGTTGAGGAAAGGATCGGCGAATTTTTCGGCAAAAACATCCCGCTCCCGGTCGACTCGCCGCAGAACGGCATTGACCAGACCCTTGAGCTGACGATCCGACTGGTTTTTCTGCTGGTCCGCCAGCCGGACACTGCTGTCCACCGCCGCATGAGCCGGGACCTCCATATAGAGAAGCTGGGTCAGGCCGAGCTGCAGGATATGTCGGACTTTCACTTGTTTTGGCGTGAGATTGCGGGGTGTACAGAAATTGATGATGGCATCAAGCTGCCCGAGCCGGCGCAGGCAGGTAGTGACCAGAAAACGGATGAAAGCCCGGTCGCGCTGATCGAGGTCGGAAAATTTCCGGCAGCAGTTTTCAAAGGCCCCGTCCAGGGCCTGTCCCCGGTCCAGTATCTGTTCCAGAAGATAAAGTGCCGCCAAACGACTTTTCAGATCATGTACCAATTTCCGTCCGCCTTTCCCAGCGCCACGCGCTGCTCAGGGCAGTAGCACAGGGCCGGCGAATTGCCAAGCTTTTTGGCAGTTGGGGCGACAGAGGGGACGGATTACCCCCAGGGGTCCCTGCCGGAGGATCCCGATCCCGGTTTCCGGCCCGTATTGGGCACAGAGGAGCGGCCGGAGCGACTCGCTGGTTGCTGACGGGGCCGGCTATAGTCGATGGGGCCCTTCCCGCCGCCGCCGGGGCGGGACATTTCCTCCAGCCTGCGGATGCGGTTTTTCATATCCGGGTGGGTGGAAAAGAGATTGTCCATATTGCGCCCGTGCAGCGGATTGACAATAAACAGATGCGCCGTCGCCGGATTACGTTCCGCCCGTTCATTGAGCACACGTTCGCTCGCGTGCTGTAACTTGCCAAGTGCAGATGCCAGCCACAGGGGCTGGCCGCAGATTTCTGCGCCGATGCGATCGGCTTCATATTCCCGCGACCGGCTGATGGCCATCTGCACGAGCATGGCCGCCATCGGGGCCAGAATCATCACCAGAATGGTGCCAATAATGCCCAGCGGATTGTTGCGGTTGTTGCCAAAGAACAAGGCAAAGTTGGCCAGCATACCGATGGCGCCGGCCAGTGTGGCGGTGATGGTCATGGTCAGGGTATCGTGATTTTTGACGTGCGCCAGCTCATGAGCCATAACCCCGGCAATCTCTTCCCGGTTCAGGATACGCAAAAGACCAGTGGTCGCCGCCACAGCGGCATTTTCAGGGTTGCGGCCGGTGGCAAAAGCGTTGGGCTGGTCATTGTCCATCAAATAGACCTTCGGCATGGGCAACCCGCCGCGCCGCGCAAGTTCCTCCACCACATCATAAAGTTCCGGTGCGCTCTGTCGGGATGCTTCCCGGGCGCCATACATGCCCAGCACCATTTTGTCCGAATTCCAGTAGGCAAAGGCATTCATGGCCAGCGCCACCACAAATGCGATGACAAGGCCGCCGGAACCGCCGAGCAGATAACCGACCGCCAGAAACAGGCCGGTCATGCCGGCCAGAAGTATTGCAGTTCTCAGATATCCCATAATTACCTCCTGCGTCAGCGCATCAAAAGCCGTGCAAGACCCCAAACCCTTGCACCCGTCACAAACAGTCTTATCTTATATGGAAACAGATATTATTTTTCGCAAGGGTCCGGACGATGGATGAGATAAAAAACAAGACAGAAACCAGCGACACAAAAGAAAAGGCAGAAAAACCGGATCCGCAAACCCCGCCAAAGGAAATCGGCGGCCGGGATGGCCCCGACCCGGTCCGTTACGGCGACTGGGAAAATAACGGTATTGCGTCTGATTTTTGAAAGTTGTTTCAGGTAACTTATGACTCACTGGCTGACAGAGAATGCAGAGATGATCCGCCTGGGCGTTTTCCTGGGCCTGCTCGGCCTGTTTGCCCTGCTGGAAAATCGCTGGCCCTTTCGCACCAACCAGTTTCCCCGCCATTTCCGCTGGCTGACCAATATTGCCATCGTCGTTGCCGGCAGTATGACCCTGAAACTGCTGTTGCCGGTGATGGCGGCCGGAGCCGCCTTTTTTGCCACCGCACAAAACATCGGCCTGTTGAACATGCTGGATCTGCCGCTCTGGTTCACGATCCCCGTCAGCCTGATCCTGCTTGATTTTGCCATATATCTGCAGCATGTGGTTTTTCACCAGGTGCCCCTGCTCTGGCGCCTGCACAAGATCCACCATACCGACCTGGATCTGGATGTTACCACCGCCCTGCGCTTTCATCCGCTTGAAATCCTGCTGTCCATGCTGATCAAGATGGCCGTTGTCCTGCTGCTCGGTATCCCTGTTGCTGCCGTAATCCTTTTTGAAATCATCCTGAATGGCATGGCCCTGTTTAATCACAGCAACCTGCGTCTTCCGGATCGGACGGACCAGGTCCTCAGGCGCCTGTTGGTGACGCCGGCCATGCACAGCGTTCATCACAGCTGTCACATGGATGAAACCAACAGCAATTATGGATTTAACCTGTCCTGCTGGGACAGGTTTTTGGGAACCTACCGGGAGCGGCCCGCCGCCGGGTACCTGAATATGGTCGTCGGTCTGGAGAACTACCGGAAAATCGGTGACCTCGGGTTTCTTTCCCTGCTTCGTCTACCGTTCACAAAAGAGGATAGACCATGAAACGGCTTCTGTTGTTGCGCCATGCCAAATCTAGCCATGATGATCCCGGCCTCAGTGATATCGAACGGCCGCTGAATACTCGCGGAGTGATGGCCGCCCATATGATGGGACGTTACCTGCAGGAGCAGGACCTGGTGCCCGATTATATTCTGTGCTCCCCCGCCGTCAGGACCCGTCAGACCCTGAAGAACCTGAAGCAGCACCTGGACCAGAAAGTCCCGGTCTGTTATCCGGACGGCCTCTATCTTGCCCAGCCCAGCATGGTCCTGGATATGATCCGGGGCGTGGATAACAAATATGACACCCTGCTGCTGATCGGGCACAACCCGACCATCAATCTCCTGGCCCACGACCTGAATGACGGCAAAAACAGGGAAGACCACAGGCGCCTGATCGAGAAATATCCGACCGGCGCCCTCAGTGTCCTCAATTTCAAACTGGACAGCTGGCAGGATATGGACCGAAAAACTGCACGTCTTGAGCGTTTCATCTGTCCTAAAGATTTGATTTAAAAGTAATTTGAGCTAAACTGACCTGTAAACAACAAGGTAACGGGTCTCCATGCGGGAAAAAGAGCTCAGATTTGCCCTGGTCTGCTTCGGCGGCATTTCACTTGCCATTTACATTCATGGGGTCACAAAGGAAATTCTGAAGCTGGCCCGTGCCTCAAAAGCCTATCACTTCAGTCCGGATCCGAACGCCGAAAGCAAGCAGACCTATATCTACCCCAATGAGGAAGTCACCGACGTGGTGGATACCGAGCTGGTCTATTTTGACATCCTCAAATCCTTCGCCCCGGACCTCGACCTCAGGATCATCATCGATACCATTGCCGGGGCCTCGGCCGGCGGCATGAACAGCATTTTCCTCGGCCGCGGCCTGGCCCACGACCTGAATATGGATCATTTGCGCGACCACTGGCTGCATGAGGCGGATGTCAGCCGGCTGGTCGGCGAAAAGAAACCCGCGGGACGGCTTGAAAAAATGTTCACCAAGCCCCTGATCAATATGTTCAGCAACCGGTTTCTTGTCGACGCCCAGCTCAAGGAAAAGGTGCGGGCGAAACTTCCTGCCCTGCTCAATATCTGGAACCTGAAACCGCCGTTCGACGGCAAGCACCTGCTTGGACTGATTTATCGCGGCCTGGACCGCATGGGCGACGGCAGCCGGCATTCCCTTCTGCCGCGGGGACATCAGCTCGACCTGTTTGTCACCCTGACCGACTATCACGGCTTTCGCCGCAATATCCCCATTAACGATCCCCCCATTATTGAAGAACGGGAACATCGGCACCGGCTGAAATTTTCCTATTTCAAGGGACTTTTCACCTCGGTTCCAGAGGACAGTTACAGCGATTTCGAGAAAAAGGACCTGCCTGGCCTCAGCTTTGCCTCCCGGGCTACCGCCTGTTACCCGGGGGCCTTTCCGCCGGCCCAGCTCAGGGAGGTGGATCATTTCCTGAAAGACCTGGATCAGGTATGGACAGAAAAAGACAACTTTCTGGACAAGAATTTCCGGGACTACCGGCTGGCCGGGCTTGATCCCCATAAAACATCTTTCCTTGACGGCAGCATATTGAACAACAAACCATTTGACCAGGTCATTGCTGCCATTCACGGCCGGCCGGCCTTCCGCAAGGTGGACCGGCGCATTGTCTATATTGATCCCAACCCGGAGCAACTTTCCATAAAGCCCAGCGGTGCGCCGCCCAGCCTGCTCAATACCCTCAAGGGGGCGCTGTCGGATATCCCCATGAACCAGCCCATGCATGACGACCTTATGGAAGTGCAGGCCCTGAACCAGCGGGTCCGCATCATCAAAACCGTGGTCGACAGCATCAAACCAAATGTGGAAATGCTGGTGCGGGAAATCTCCTCCAACAGCGTGGAGGAGACCATTACTGCCGACGATATCCGGGGCTGGCGCAATCTGGCCAATGCCAGGTCGGTCAAGGATGCCGGCTTTTCCTATGAAGGATACGCCCGCCTCAAGATCCGCAACTGCCTGGCCAACCTCACCCGCATTATCGGTGATATTTGCGACTGCCCTGCCGGCAGCGAGAAGCGCCGGCATGTCTTTTCCATTCTGCAGTGCTGGGCCCATCAGGATGAAATTGTTTTTTCCGGCCTCTATGGTCACCTGCTCAAGGAAGCCAATGGCCAGAAAAAAATTCTGGACTGGGTCACCGAACTGTTCGACCGTCACAAGGACGAAACCGATCTTCCGGCCTGGGCAAATTTCCTGATCAGTTTTGATGTCGGCTACCATAAACGGCGGCTGCAGTTCATGATCCAGGAACTGAACAAGCTATACGGCGAACCCGACCTCGATGTGCAGGCCCTCGACCAGCTCAAGGGCGATTTCTACAAGGTGCTGCAGAAAATCGACCGGCTGAATGACAGCGGTTTTGTCTCTGAAACCAGCAAAACCGCCCTCCGGGAGGTTTTTGGCCAGTTGCTGAATGAACCGTTTAACGACGACCCGCACAGTGAAAGCAATGTTTGTTCCCTGGCCACCGGCAAACAAGAGCTGACAGACGCGCTTGACCTGCTGGCGAAGGACCTTCGCCTGGAAAAATTCCGGGCCATGACCGACAATCTGATTGCCGAACAGAATAATATGACCTGGCAGGAAACCGTCGGCCATGAACTGACCGTCTCCTACCTGGGTTTTGCCTTCTGGGATGTGATTACCTTTTCCATCATGGGCGCCAAGGATCTGGGCGAGTTCAATGAAATCCTGGTCAACCGGATCAGCCCAAATGACGGCTCGGTGCTGAAAAAAGAGGAGAACGAAATGCCGCTCCGGGGCACGGCCATGAGGTCCTTCGGGGCATTTTTCAGCCGGGCTGACCGGGAAAATGATTATTTATGGGGTCGCCTCAACGGCGCCGAGCGGCTGATCGATATCCTCGCCAACCAGGCCAGCCTTGAACATCTGGACCAGTCCATAGATGTCCGGGCCCTGAAAAAGCGGGCCTTTCTGGCCATCCTGGAAACGGAAAAGGAGCACCTCACCCAGGTGCCGGACCTGCTGAAGGACCTGCAGGCCCGTATCGATGCCCTCTAGACGCTGAAGCTTTCGCCACAGCCACAGGTGCCGGTGGCATTGGGATTTTCAAAGACAAAACCGGTCTGAAACTTGTCTTCCCTGTAATCCATGGTGCTGCCGATCAGGTAAATCACAGACATGCCGTCGATATAGACGGTCACACCCTTGTCGCTGATTTTTTCATCACCGGGGGTTTCCTCATCCACATAGTCAACCTTGTAGCTCAACCCGTTGCAGCCCTTGGTCGTGGTGCCGAGGCGCACGCCGAGCGACGGTTTGCCCCGCTGCGCGAGCAGGAAGCGGATTCTGTCGGCGGCGGCGTCTGATATTTTGAGAACGGCGTGTGCTGACATCATATTCTCCTACATAAAACCCATTTCAAGGCGGGCGGCTTCGCTCATCATGCTCATGTCCCACGGCGGATCCCAGACCAGTTCCACGGTGACATTGCCGACGCCTTCCACGTCCCGGACCTTGAGTTCAATCTCGCCGGGCATGCTTTCCGCCACCGGGCAATGGGGGGTGGTCAGGGTCATAACGATGGTCACATCGGCCGTCTCCGAAACGATCACATCATAGATCAGGCCCATTTCATAAATATTAACCGGAATTTCCGGATCATAAATTTCCCGCAACACCTCGACCACACGCTGGTTCAGCGCGCGTTGTTCCTCTTCGGAAAGCGCCGGGCCGCCGGAGACTGGTTTCTCGTGCTGCTGTTTTTCAGACGCCTTGTATTTTTCGTCTCTGTTATAAAATCCGTCCAGAAAGCTCATTTTTCTAACCCTGAGTATTTTAGCCGAAAATCCGGTTTACCTTGTCAAGACCAGCCACCAGCCGGTCGATATCTTCATATGTATTATAGAGACCCAATGACGCGCGGGCTGTTGCCGGCACATCAAAGAAATCCATTACCGGCTGGGCGCAATGATGCCCGGCCCGGATGGCAATCCCGTCCTGGTCCAGGATGGTACCGATGTCATGGGGATGGGCATTTTCCATGGTGAAAGAAAGAATGCCCGCCATATGATCCGCCTGTCCCACAAGCTGGAGACCCTTAACTTCCGCCAGCCGTTCCTTCGCATAGGCCAGCAGCTTTTCTTCATGGTCCTCGATGGCTTCAAAGCCCAGATTTTCCATATAATCAATAGCCGCCCCAAGACCGATACCACCGGCAATATGCGGGGTGCCGGCTTCAAACTTGTGCGGCAAATCGTTATAGACCGTCTTTTCAAAGGTCACGCTGCGGATCATGTCGCCACCACCCTGATATGGCGGCATTGCCTCCAGAAGCTCTTTGCGGCCATAAAGAACGCCAACCCCGGTCGGCCCGTACATTTTATGGCCGGAAAAGACATAAAAATCGGCATCCAGGTCCTGCACATCGACCCGGGTATGGGGAACAGCCTGACAGCCGTCCACCAGAACCAGCGCGCCTACCTTATGGGCCACCCTGATAATTTCCTTTATGGGCGTGATGGTGCCCAGCGAGTTGGAAATATGGGTGATGGCCACCAGTTTAGTCTTCTCAGACAACAATTTCTCAAATTCCTCAAACAGGAAATTACCCTTGTCATCGATGGGGGAAACCTGGATGATGAAATCCTTTTCCTCCCGCACCATCTGCCAGGGCACGATATTGCTGTGATGTTCCATTCGGCTGAGGATCACTTCATCGCCGGCCCCGAGGTTCTGCCGTCCCCAGGTCTGAGCCACCAGATTGATGGCCTCGGTCGCGCCGCGCACGAAAATGATTTCCTTGTCATCAGCCGCATTGATGAAAGTCTTAAGCTGACCACGGACTTCCTCATATTTCTGGGTGCCGAGCTGGGACAGATAATAGACGCCCCGATGAATATTGGCATATTCATTGGAATAATAGTCACTCACCCGGTCAATCACCTGACGCGGTTTCTGGGCACTGGCGCCGCTGTCGAGAAAGGTCAGGGGCTTGCCGTAAATCTGCTGCTCAAAAATGGGAAAATCACGGCGGATTTCTTCCACATTATAGTTTGATTTCAGAATATTAGAATTTTCTGACGTCATGATGTCACCTCGCTGGCGGCAAGCCAGGTCCTGATCCGGGACTGGAAGGCGTCGCGAAGCTGCTCATTGTCAATATCCTCGAAAACCTCGGCCAGAAAAGCCTCGACCAGAAGCGCCCGGGCCTCTGCCGGGGCAAGGCCGCGGCTTTCCAGATAAAACAGCGCCATGTCGTCCAGTTCACCGACCGTCGCCCCGTGTGAACATTTCACATCATCTGCAAAAATCAGCAGCTCCGGCTTGGCATTGGCCTGGGCCTGACGGTCCAGCAGCAGGTTTTTACAGGACTGGTCTGCATTGGTTTTCTGGGCGTCCTTTTCCACAATGACCTTGCCCTGAAAGGCGGTTTTTCCACCCTTGTCGACAACGCCGCGGAAAATCTGTTCGCTTTCACAATGGCCAATGGCATGATCCATGCGGGTAAAGATATCCTGTGACTGTCCCTTGCGGGCGAGGTAGGCCCCCTTCAGGGTCACATTTGCCTGTTCACCGTCGAGGGTGGGGAAAATTTCCGTCCGGCTCAGTTCGGCCCCGATCTGCAGGCTGTGATTTTCGAAATTCGCTTTCTCTGCAAGCTTGACGGACTTCCGGTTCATATGAACCGCCCGGTTGCCTTCCTGCTGGAGGCTATAGCTTTTCAACGTTGAGGATTTTGCCAGACGAATATGGGAGACCGCCTGCGTCCAGTAGCCGGTATCAACCGCGCCCTCAAAAGTTTCAATCAGGTCTGCGCGAGCTTTTTCGCCGAGAATGATCAGGTTTCTGCTCCGTAACGCCCTGTTCTCAGAGGATGCGTCCGCCCGGTAGATAATTTCGATGGGGCCTGGCAGTTCAGTACCTGCCGCCACCTCGAGATAATAACCGTCGGTAAACAGGGCCTTGTTCAGGGCCGAGAGACTGTCCTCATCCTCCAGACCCGCAAAAAGCGCAAGCTTGTCGTCAGGCGCCTGTGAGAGCGGGCACAGGGTCAGGCCCTTGATTTCCGCAAGTGTGGACTGGGAAGCGGAAAAATATCCATTGACGAAGACCAGCCGGGCCACTGCCTCGAATGTGGTGAGGTCCGGAATCCGCGTTTCCACCTTTTCGGCAACCGTAAAAGTTTCTGCAGCAAGTTTAGTCAGGTTGCTGTATTTCCATTCTTCCACTTTCGGGCCCGGCAGGCCGGTTTCAGTGAAGAAATCATAGGCCGATTGGCGGGCGTCGCCGAGCACGGCGGCACCGGGCAGGAAATCCTTAGCCCTGCCAAAATCTTCGGCCGCACCGGGGCTGTCTATATAGCGTTTTCTGGTCATATTTTCTCTCAGGCCGCCGTATCCTTGATGCCGATACCGGCATATCCTTCTTTTTCAAGCACCAGGGCCAGCTCCTTGCCACCGGATTTAACGATTTTGCCATCGGCCAGAACATGGACAAAATCCGGCACCACATAATCCAGCAGGCGCTGGTAATGGGTGATCAGCAGAATGGATTTTTCCGGACTGCGCAGACGGTTGATACCTTCGGAAACGACCCGCAACGCATCAATGTCCAGACCCGAGTCCGTTTCATCCAGCAGGGCAAAGACCGGGTCAAGCACCGCCATCTGCACCATTTCATTACGTTTTTTCTCACCGCCGGAAAAACCGACATTGACCGGGCGTTTCAGCATCTCCGGATCCAGATCAAGCTCCTTGGCCTTTTCCCGCACCAGTTTCAGAAGCTCCACTGCCGGCATGTCGTCTTCCCCGCGATAACGACGCAAGCTGTTAACCGCGGTTTTCAGGAAGTTCATGTTGGAGACCCCGGGAATTTCCACCGGATACTGGAATCCCAGGAACATGCCTTCGCCGGCGCGCTCGTGCGCATCAAGATCAAGCAGGTTTTTACCCCGGAACAGCACCTCGCCTTCGGTAATCTCATAACCTTCACGGCCGGCCAGGGCATAGCTCAGGGTACTTTTCCCCGCGCCATTAGGTCCCATAATCGCATGAACTTGACCGTTCCCGATGTTGAGGTTCACGCCCTTGAGGATTTCCTTGCCGCCGACGGTGACATGTAGATTTTTTATTTCGAGCATTTTTCTGTCTTTTTCCATAACTTGTCTTAGCCAACACTGCCTTCGAGACTGATGCCGAGAAGCTTTTGGGCTTCGACAGCAAATTCCATGGGCAGTTGTTGCATCACATCCTTGCAAAAGCCATTCACAATCAGGGCCACGGATTCTTCCGGATCCAGGCCGCGTTGCTGGCAATAGAACATCTGGTCGTCACTGATTTTCGAGGTTGTCGCCTCATGTTCTAGCTGGGCCGTGGGATTCTGGGCCTCAATATAGGGTACCGTATGAGCCCCGCACTGATCACCGATCAACAGGCTGTCGCACTGCGTGAAATTGCGGGCGTTCTCAGCCGTGCCCGTCACCCGGACCAGACCGCGATAGGTCTGCTGGGCCTTGCCGGCGGAAATTCCCTTGGAAATGATGGTGCTGGAGGTGTTCTTGCCGATGTGAATCATCTTGGTGCCGGTATCGGCCTGCTGATGATTGTTGGTGATGGCCACCGAATAGAATTCCCCGACAGAATTATCCCCCTGCAGGATGCAGCTTGGGTATTTCCAGGTTACGGCCGAGCCGGTTTCCACCTGGGTCCAGCTGATTTTCGAATTTTTACCCCGGCAGGCGCCGCGTTTGGTCACGAAATTATAAATCCCGCCCTTGCCGTTCTTGTCCCCGGGATACCAGTTCTGCACGGTGGAATATTTGATTTCCGCATCGTCCAGCGCAATCAGTTCAACCACCGCCGCATGAAGCTGGTTTTCGTCACGCATCGGCGCGGTACAGCCTTCCAGATAAGAGACATAGGATCCTTCATCGGCAATGATCAGAGTCCGTTCAAACTGTCCGGTGTTGGCTTCATTGATACGGAAATAGGTGCTGAGCTCCATGGGGCAGCGCACACCCTTGGGAATATAGACAAAGGTGCCGTCGGAAAAGACCGCACAGTTGAGGGTGGCGTAGAAATTGTCATGCACCGGCACCACGGTACCCAGATATTTCTTCATCAGCTCCGGATAGTCGCGGGCGGCCTCGGAAATAGAACAGAAAATAACCCCGGCTTCCTTCAGCTTTGCCCGGAAGGTGGTGGCGACGGAAACACTGTCGAATACCACATCTACCGCTACCCCTGCCAGAACCTCTTGTTCCTTAAGGGAAATTCCAAGCTTTTCATAAGTACGCAGCAGTTCGGGATCAACTTCGTCCAGGCTTTTCGGCCGGTCATCCGAAGATTTTGGCGCGGAGTAATAATAAATATCCTGGAAATCAATTTCCGGATAATTGACCAGCGCCCAGTCCGGCTCTTCCATTTTCTGCCACAGGGCAAAGACTTTCAGCCGCCACTCGAGAAGCCATTCCGGCTCTTCTTTTTTGGCGGAAATAAAGCGGACGATATCCTCATTCAGGCCCTTTGCGGCCTTAATGGATTCAATGTCCGTGTAAAATCCGTATTTATAGTCACCCGAGACGTCTTCGACGGTTTTGCGGGCATCTTCTGTTGCAGCCATTAGGGAACTCCTGGGCTAGTTAACAGTTTTTGAGGCAGGACGGGTTTTTCCGTTACTGCCGATAAAATCCGGTATGGGGGACAGCATTTCGGACAGGCGGACGCTGTTCAGGGCGCCTTTCACAGCCTGGTTGATCTTGTGCCACTGGCCGCGGGTGCCGCAGGACGCATGATAATCACAGCAGGTTTCTTCCACATCCAGACAATTGGTCAGCTGCACCGGCCCGTCCACGGCCTCGATCACATCGGCGATGGTGATGTCTTCTGCATCACCCCTGAGGCTGAAACCACCGTTAAGACCCCGGTGCGATGTCAACAGGTCCGCCCGGACCAGCATGCCCAGAATCTTGCTGACAGTCGGCGCAGGAATACCCGTTTCCCCGGCAATTTCGGTCGCCGGGTGAACATGCTCAGGTCGCAGGGCAATGTGGCTCATCAAAACCACGGCATAATCCGCCAGGTTAGAGAGTTTGATCATTTTATCATCCCATCAAAAAGCACCGATACCTGAAGGCCGGGCGCTTTTTTCCAATCCATACCAATTTGGTATCTTTTAGATGGCGATGTGGGAGGAAAATGTCAATGAAAATCAGACCAATTTGGTCGTTTTTTAGCAGGATTATTGGAAAACTTGAAAATTTCGCCCTAAACAGGCTTAGAATTCATCGTTTCCAGACAGTTTTTGACAGATATCATCCAGCTGTTCAAGGGTTTTATACTGGATTCTGACCTCTCCGCCCTTTTCCCCCTGAAAGTCGATCTGTACCTTGAGACCAAGGGATTCGCTCAGGTCATTTTCCAGCGCCAGCGTATCCGCATCCTTTGCACCACGTGAATCCCGGGACTTTGTCTCAAGTGGTTTTTTAGGCCCCTTGGCTTCCTTGGCGATTTTTTCCGCCTGACGGACACTGAGACCTTCGTCAATGATGCGCCGGGCCAGCTTTTCCGGCTCGTCTGCCGTAATAAGCGCCCGCGCATGGCCCATGCTGAGCAATCCGTCAAGCAACATATTCTGCACATTTTTGGGCAGGGCGAGAAGCCGGAGGATATTGGCAATGTGGCTGCGGCTTTTGCCGACAATTTTACCCAGCATTTCCTGGGTATGACCAAATTCATCAATCAGTCTCTGATAACCCATCGCTTCCTCGATCGGAGTCAGGTCGTGGCGCTGGACGTTTTCGATGATGGCAATTTCAAGGGCTTCACCGTCAGTCAGTTCCCGGACAATGGCCGGCACCCTATGCAGGCCCGCGGCCTGGGCCGCACGCCAGCGCCGCTCTCCGGCAATAATTTCATATTCATCCGGCCCCTTCGGACGCACGAGGATCGGCTGCAGGATACCCTTTTCGCGGATTGATTCCACAAGATCCCGGGCTTTATCCTCATCAAAGACCTTTCGCGGCTGATAGGCATTGGCCACCAGAAACTCTATGGGCAAGTCCCGGTCCGGGCGGGGCGGTGCAGCCTCGCCCTTCTCAATAGTGGAATATTCCTTGTCCGTGGATCCCAGAAGGGCGGAGAGCCCTTTTCCCAAGCCTTTACTCTGGCCTTTGGCCTGGCCCTTTGATTTTGTCTTTTCTTTTTCAGTCATATCTAATAAGTCTTTGTTCTTATTATATTATTTATGCTGCCTGTGATTTTTTCTCACGCCTCAGCAGCTCGGTTGCCAGCCGGATATAGGCCTGGCTGCCGGTACATTTATAATCATAAAGCAGGGCCGGTTTCCCGTGCGACGGTGCCTCGGAAATACGCACATTACGGGGAATAACCGTCTTGAACACCTTGTCGCCAAGATAGCTGCGAACATCCTGGGCCACCTGGCCGGACAGATTGTTGCGTCCGTCATACATGGTCAGAACCACGCCCTCGATCCTCAGTTTCGGATTGAAATTGGCCTGGACGGTTTCAATGGTTCTGAGCAGCAGGCTCAATCCCTCAAGCGCAAAAAATTCACACTGAAGGGGAACAATCACGGAATCCGCCGCCGACAGGGCGTTCAGGGTCAACAGGTTGAGGGAAGGCGGGCAATCGATCAGGATATAGTCAAACTGACCGATAATCGGGTCTTTCAGCGCATTTCTCAACCTGTAGGTCCGTTGCGACTGGTCCACAAGCTCCAGTTCCGCCCCCGTCAGGTCAATTGTCGAGGAAACAAGCGACAAACGGGGAATAGACGTTTTTTCAATGGCCTCGGAAAAAGTCGCCTCTTCCATCATAATATCGTAGCTTGTGATATCCCGGTTTTCCCGCTCGCGGCCGACACCTGTACTGGCATTACCCTGGGGATCAAGGTCCACGATCAACACATTTTTCCGGGCGGCCGCCAGGGCGGTTGCCAGATTGATGGTCGTTGTGGTTTTGCCGACGCCACCCTTCTGGTTGGCAATGGCGATGATTTCAGGTTTTTTATGGTCTGTGGATAAGTTTGTGGACATTTATTCCTGTTCCTGCTCTGTCATCAGCCGCGGGGCCTTACTCTGCCTAGTTTCAGGATCATACCTGATTCTTCTGTTTTGCTTGTGTATTTTTCCACGTGAAACTGCCAGTTTATTTCCGCCTCGGTCAATTCCTGCTGCCAGGTCCGGCCTTTAGGGAAAAGAAAAACAGTTTCTTCGCTGGTAAACGCCTCGAGCCACTGTAACAGTTTATCCACGGTCGCCAAAGCTCTTGATGTGACATAATCAACAGGAAAGGATGCCAACTCCTCGATCCGGCAACAATGCACACGGGCATTGGCGCCGGTTTCCCGGATCACCTGGTTCATAAAGGTGCATTTTTTATTGTTGCTCTCGACCAGATGGACCTCTCCGGCCCCCAAAAGCGCAAGGACCAGCCCTGGAAAGCCTGCACCGCTGCCGATATCGAGGATTTTCAGGTCACCTTTGGGTCCGGCGGACAATATTTCCATGATCTGGGCGGAATCGTAGAAATGCCGCCACCATTTTTCCTGTATGGTCGTCGGACTGACCAGATTTATGCGTTTCTGCCATTTTTCCAGCAGATCCGCATATATTTCCAGTTTTTCCCGGGTTTCACGTGAAACATCCACAAGCTCAAAAAAGTCGTCCGGGCCAAAAGTCATCTTATGCGGATACCCTGTTATCTTTTCTTTTTACATAACGCAGCAATGTGGTCAGGGCCGCAGGTGTCACACCGGAAATCCGACCGGCTGCCCCCAGCGTTGCCGGCCGGGCCTGTTTCAGCTTTTCCCGGATTTCATTGGAAAGGCCGTCAATGCCCTGATAGTCCAGATCCACCGGCAACAGAAGGTTTTCGTCCTTGCGGAAGGCCAGAATATCAGCTTCCTGACGCTCGAGATATCCGCTGTAAGTGGCATCAATTTCGAGCTGTTCCGCTATTTCCGGAGAAATATTGCCCAGATCCGGCCAGATTTCCGCCAGTTTCTCCAGATTGATGTCCGGATAGGACAGCAGGGTCATGGCAGACCGGGGCACACCGTCCTTGTTGATCTTCAATCCGTATTTTTCCGCTTCATTGGGCGTAATCTTCAGCTCCGCCGCCAAATTCCGGAATTCAGCCAGTTTTTCGGCTTTTGCTGTGAAAACCCGGGACCGATCGGACGAGACCACGCCAATCTCTTTGCCCAACGGGGTCAAGCGCTGGTCCGCATTATCAGCCCTGAGCTTCAGACGGTATTCGGCCCGGGAGGTGAACATACGGTAGGGTTCCCGGGTTCCCTTGGTCACCAGGTCGTCAATCATCACACCAATGTAGGCATCTGCCCGGTCCAGATAAAACTCCGGTGAATTACCGGCAGCCAGCGCCGCATTGATTCCAGCCATCAAGCCCTGGGCGGCAGCTTCTTCATATCCGGTGGTTCCGTTAATCTGACCGGCAAAATACAGCCCGGGAGCTTTTTTCGTCTCCAGTGTCGCCAATAATTCACGTGGATCGACAAAATCATATTCTATGGCGTAACCTGGCTGCAGGATTTCCACATGTTCCAGACCCGGGATACTTCTTATATAGGCGTCCTGCACATCCACCGGCAGCGACGTGGAGATCCCGTTTGGATAGACGGTATCGTCATCCAGCCCCTCCGGCTCCAGAAAGATCTGGTGAGAGGATTTATCGGCAAAACGGACAATCTTGTCCTCGATCGACGGGCAGTAGCGTGGACCTGTTCCTTCGATATTACCGCTGTACATGGCCGATTTGTGCAGATTGTCCCGGATAATCTGATGGGTTTTTTCCGTGGTATTGGTGATATAGCAGTCAATCTGCGGCACGGTGATCTTTTCCGTCAGGAAAGAGAAAGGCGTTTGCGGATCGTCTCCCTTCTGTGTCTCACAGACCGACCAGTCGATGGTTTTGCCGTTCAGACGGGCCGGTGTCCCGGTTTTCAGGCGCCCGAGGTCAAAGCCGATTTTCAGCAGGGTTCTGGACAATCCCAGGGACGGCGCCTCCCCAACCCGGCCGGCCGGGGTCTGCTGGTCACCGATGTGGATCATACCGCGCAGAAAAGTTCCTGTGGTCAGAACCACACGTCCGGCCTTTAGTTCACGGCCGTCAGCGGTAATGACTCCCTCAACCACCGGGCGTCCGTCTGCTCCCGGCACCATAACCAGATCCTCGGCAGCCGCCGCCAGAACCTCAAGGTTTTCGTAGTCGAGGATAAAATCCTGCATGGCATTACGATAGAGTTTACGGCCTGCCTGGGTACGGGGTCCCCGTACCGCCGGGCCCTTGCGCCGGTTCAGCATGCGGAACTGTATTCCGGCGGCATCGGCAACCCGGCCCATAAGGCCGTCAAGGGCGTCTATTTCGCGGACCAGATGCCCCTTCCCCAGGCCGCCGATGGCCGGATTGCAGGACATCTCCCCGATGGTTTCCACTTTATGAGTGAGCAGGAGCGTCCGGGCGCCCAGACGCGCCGACGCCGCGGCCGCTTCACAGCCGGCATGCCCCCCGCCAATCACAATCACATCATAGTGAAACATAAAAAACCCTTGAATATTTTCATATGCCCTGATAGGTCGGCGACTTTACTCAGTCACATCTGCAATGTCAAAGAAGATTACAGGGACAGATCAGGAAATTCAGACCACCGGAAACCGGGCATTATATCGGCTATGCAATGTTTCACGTGAAACACCAATGGTTAACAATTCGTTAACGACCCGAAATCGTCTTTATTTACTGCGGTTTATTAGAATATCATTTACCAATGCAGAATTCTGAGAAGACAACATCCAGAATATCTTCCACGTCCACGGCACCGGTAATCCGGCCCAGGGCCCGGGCCGCCAGACGAAGATCCTCGGCCAAAAGTTCCAGTTCACCAGAAGGATTGTTCAGAAACCTATCGAGATGATCCAGCGAGTCCCTGAGGGCCTTGCGGTGACGCGTCCGGGTCAGGCTTGGCGCTTCGGCCAGATCCATTCTTTTCTCGACTTCCCGTTTCAGTCCCTGCATGAAAGCTTCCAGCCCTTCCCCGCTGTTGAGGGAAACCGGATAAAGATTTTCACTTTTGTCCCTGATCAGACTTTCCAGTCTTTGCCGATCCTGAACCAGGTCTGTTTTATTCAGTAAAATAATGCTGTCCCGGTTGATCAGGTCGGCTATCGTTTCCCCGGCCTCCGGCCAGTAGCGTGCGTCGGCCATGACTATACGGATATCTGACTGTTCCGCCCGTTCCCGCGCCCGGCGTATGCCTTCCGCCTCGATTTTGTCGCCACTTTCCCTGAGCCCGGCGGTATCGACGATGGTCACCGGAAAGCCGAGAATATCGAGGTGAACCTCAAGCACATCCCGTGTGGTACCTTCAATATCGGAAACAATGGCCACATCCCGGCGCGACAGATAATTCATCAGCGAGGATTTGCCGATATTGGGTTCTCCCAAAATCACCACCTGAAGGCCGTCACGGATTCTTTCGCCCTTGTGTCCATCGTCCAGATGTTCGCTGATTTTCACGTGAAGTGCGGAAATGATCGGTCTTACCCTGCCTGTCACATCCTCGGGGATTTCCTCGTCGGCAAAATCAATATCTGCCTCCAGATAGGCCATGGCGGAAATGATTTCCCGTCGCCAGCCGTCATAAAGTTTGCCAAGCTGGCCGTCCATCTGCCGCAGAGCCTGGCGGCGCTGTGCTTCGGTTTCCGCATTAAGAAGATCAGCCAGTCCTTCCGTCGCGGTAAGATCCATCTTGCCGTTATCAAAAGCCCGCCGGGTGAATTCACCGGGTTCGGCCGGACGTACCCCGTCAAACCGGGAAAGCGCCTCCAGAAATCCAGCTACGACGGCGCGGCCGCCGTGAATATGAAATTCGACCACATCCTCGCCGGTGAAACTATGCGGCGCATTGAAATAAAGGAAAAGGCCATGATCCAGACGCACCCCGCTTTCCGGATCCCGGAACCAGGTCAGTTTTGCTTCACGTGGAACAGGCAGTCGGGATTTACCGGCAAGCTTGAGAAGAACCTCGCCAGCCCTTGTCCCGGAAAGGCGGATAACCGCCACACCGGCACGTCCCTTGCCGCTGGATAGTGCATAAATCGTCATGTGCTGTCTGGTTTATTTACCCGAGCTTTTGCCGCCGGCGTTCCAGAAAATATTTTGGAAGGTTTCAAGCCCCTGGCCGGCCATATTCAGGCTTGGCGTAACCCACATATTAAACATTTTTTCCATGTCTTCCGAAGACAGGCCGCTGGTCATTTTTTCCTGAAGCTCAGCCATGAAAGCCTGCTGAATCGGTTCCAGATCAGGTAACCCAAGAAACTGCCGGGCTTCTTTCGGAGTGCAGTCTATATCTATGGATATTTTCATGTTTTCTCTCTGACAAGCTGAAAAATTATATCCGGATAGCATTTGAACCAGCCGGAAGTGGCTTCTTAAATCATATAAACAGACAATTCCCGGAAAGCCAACAGATTTTATATATATCTAAAAGATATATAATAGTTTCTCTCGCAAATTCCTAGATTTTCTCTGCAGCGATTTCATCCTCTTCCATTGGGGAAATCTTGAAATTGGTATAACCATATATCACTGAAATTATGGGGCTCAGGATATTGAAGAAGCAATAAGGCGCATAAGCAAATGTCATCACTCCCAAAGTTGCTGACATAAAGGCCCCACATGTATTCCACGGCACCAGAACCGAGGTCACGGTTGCCGTATCCTCCAATACCCGGCTCAGGTTTTTAACCGCCAGCTTGCGCCGTTCAAATTCAACCTTGTACATACGGCCCGGAAGGACAATGGCGATATACTGATCCATGGCGACAATATTTATGCCAATACAGGTCAGGGCGGTAACCAGAATAAGAGATCCGGTGCTCTTGGCCAGACTGAGAACCCCGACAACCAGTTTCCGCAGCATGCCCAGTTTTTCCAGGATTGACCCGTAAGTTATGGCGCACATGATCAGCCAGATTGTATTCAGCATGTTGGCCATACCGCCCCGGGTCAGAAGATCATCCAGTTCACCATTGCCGGTCTGGGAATTATATCCGTCAAACAGGGCGGTCCAGACGCCTTTAAACAGAGAGACGCCGTCCCACATGTCGTTCACACCAACAAAACGCAAAATAGTCTGTTGCTGAAAAATCAGTGCCATCACTCCACCCAGAATCGCTCCGAACAGAAGAATGGGAAACGCCGGATATTTTTTATAGGCGAGAAAAAAGACAACCAGCATCGGCAGAAACAAGTGCAGACCGATAGAAAAATTCTGATCAAGGATCAGCAACCTGCCCTCGACAGAGATACTGTCCTGCAGGGGTTCTTGATCAAGGCCAATGGCAAGAAACAGGATCAACGCGATACTGATCGACGGAACGGTTGTCCACATCATATGCCGTATATGGGTAAAAAGATCGGTACCGGTCACCGCCGGCGCCAAATTTGTTGTATCCGACAGCGGCGACATCTTGTCGCCGAAGTAGGCTCCACTGATAATGGCGCCGGCGGTTATTTCCATGGACAAGCCAAGGCCGGAAGAAATCCCGATCAGGCCGATACCGATGGTACTGGCGGTTGTCCAGCTGCTACCGATACTGATCGAGGTAATGGCGCATAAAATACAGGCGGTAAAATAAAATACAGACGGGTGTATGACCTGAAGTCCGTAATAAATCATGGCAGGAACGGTGCCGGATAAAATCCAGGTCCCGATCAGGGCTCCGACCATCAACAGGATCAACATGGCCCCGACCGTATTGCCAATCCCCTTGGCGATGGCCTGTTCCATGGTGCGCCACTTGACGCCGTTTTTCCAGCCCACCAGAAGGGCTATGCCGCCGGCCAGAATAAGCGCAATCTGGTTCGGCCCGTAGGAGGAATTGTCCTTGTAGAGCAGTACCGATGTAGTCAGCAAAGCTATCAGAAAAGCAACCGGTATCAGTGAATCCAGCAGGCTTGGTTCGCGGGCGGTATCTTCCGTCACATTTCATCCCCTTTTGTTTTCAAAACTATAGGTAAGCCGGTCTGAAAAGTATACGGATATTTCCTGTGCCTGAATGCAAAGCATAAAAAAAAGCCCCCTGATTCTCAGGGGGCTTTCAATAAAACAAAACTGTCTAGTTATTCATGCTTTCAAAGAATTCCTCGTTATTCTTGGTCTCTTTCAGTTTACCAAGCAGGAATTCTATGGCATCGACAGATCCCATCGGCATAAGAATACGACGCAGAACCCACATTTTGGAAAGGGTGCCTTTGTCCAGAAGAAGCTCTTCCTTCCGGGTGCCGGATTTGGTGATGTCGATAGCCGGGAAGATGCGCTTGTCGCTGACCTTCCGATCCAGAACGACCTCGCTGTTGCCGGTTCCTTTGAATTCCTCAAAGATCACTTCGTCCATGCGGCTGCCGGTTTCAATCAGCGAGGTGGCGATAATGCTGAGCGATCCGCCTTCCTCGATGTTACGGGCGGCACCGAAGAAGCGCTTTGGACGCTGCAGGGCATTCGCATCCACACCACCGGTCAGAACCTTGCCGGAGCTCGGGACAACGGTGTTATAGGCACGGGCCAGACGGGTGATACTGTCGAGCAGGATCACCACATCCTTTTTATGCTCAACCAGGCGCTTGGCTTTCTCGATTACCATTTCAGCCACCTGTACGTGACGGCTGGCCGGTTCGTCGAAGGTAGAACTGATCACTTCGCCTTTCACAGACCGCGACATATCGGTGACCTCTTCCGGGCGTTCGTCAATCAGCAGGACGATCAGGTAAACTTCCGGATGATTGGCGGTAATCGCATGGGCGATATTCTGCAGCAGAACCGTTTTACCGGTCCGCGGCGGCGCCACAATCAGGCAACGCTGGCCTTTACCGATCGGCGCAACCAGGTCAATCACCCGTGAAGATTTATCGGTAACTGTTGGATCTTCCATATCCAGCTTGAATTTCTCATCAGGATAGAGAGGCGTCAGGCTGTCAAAGTTGATCTTGTGCCGGCTTTTTTCCGGCTCTTCAAAATTGATCTTGTCAACTTTCAGAAGAGCAAAATAACGCTCGCCTTCCTTGGGAGCCCGGATCTGGCCTTCGACACTGTCACCGGTCCTCAGCGCGAAACGCCGGATCTGGCTCGGGGACACATAGATATCATCCGGTCCAGGCAGATAGTTTGCTTCAGGCGAGCGCAAAAAACCGAAACCGTCCTGCAGTACTTCGATAACGCCGCCGCCACTGATGGTTTCGCCTTTCTCGGCAAGGGCCTTCAGGATTGCAAACATCATATCCTGTTTGCGCATGCTGCTGGCGTTTTCGATTTCCAGTTCTTCAGCCATCGTCAGGAGGTCGGCTGGTGCTTTTTTCTTAAGATCAAGGAGATTCATGGTTATGTCCGGGAAAGTTGGAATATTCAGAACGAATATATGATTTGATTACATGTAAACAGTTACAGCGCATCCAGGATGGGCGCAGGAAATAATATGGAGAGATAAAATTTAGACAGATTTCCGATTATTCTTTTTTTTTAGGTGAAACAGAATACCCTAAAAAAAAGCACAAGTGAAGGCGTTTTCTACCCTGTCAGGATCATCTTGTCAAGAAAACAGCATTTTTGTTAAAAGGGACGGAAAATTACAAGAAAAACAATCAAAATCATAAGAACCGTCGGCACCTCGTTCATCTTGCGGTAAAAACCTTCAGTGTGGCTATTTTCATCCCGCTCAAACTGCCGGCGCCAGCGACTGAGAAAGCCGTGAAACCCGCTCATCAGAAGCACCAGGGCGAATTTCGCATGGAACCAGCCTTCGCTCCAGTGATCCATGCCAAAGGCCAGCCCCAGACCAAAAAGCCAGGAAGCAATCATTGCCGGATTGATAATGTACCTGAGAAGTTTCCGCTCCATCACCTTGAACAGTTCGGAAGTTTCTGATCCCGCTTGTACCTGACAGTGATAGACAAAAATCCGCGGCAGATAAAACATACCCGCCATCCAGGAAATCACCGAAATAATGTGCAAAACCAAAAACCAGCGATAACTGCTACTTAGTAATTCAATCATTGTTCTAATTCGTTTCCTTCGTTCCCAGCACCTGACAGGCAAGACTGTCGATAAAATCCGGCTGACACTGCAATGCCGGCACCCTGACATAGTCCATAACCCCGGCCTTTTCGGCAAACTCGCGATATTCGATATCAAGTTCCACCAGAGTCTCCGAATGTTCGGAGACAAAGGCCACCGGCACAATGATCAGGTTTTTCCTGTCTTCACCGGCCCGATCGATTTCATTTTCGGTACTCGGGCCAATCCATTCAAGCGGGCCAACCCGGCTCTGATAGCAGGTGATATATTCAAGTCCGGTCTCGCCGAGTTTTTCGATGATGGCGGCACAGGTCTGTTCGACCTGCTTCTGATAGGGGTCGCCAGCTTCAATAACTTTTTTAGGCAGGCCGTGGGCGGAAAAAAGCAGTCGGTAATTTTCAGGATTCTGGATCCCGTTGAGTTTGTCCCGGATCAACGCCACATGAGCGGCAATGAATTTTTTATCAACCGGATAGTCCCGGATAATCTGCGTCGGAACTGAAAGACCGGCTTTTTGCGCCTTTTTATTCCAGTCAATCAGGGAGGAGCCGGTCGTGGTCACCGAATATTGTGGATAAAGCGGCAATAAAACAATCCGGTCCGGCCCGAAGGCTTTGACTTTCTCCACAGTCTCGTCGGAAAAAGGATGCCAGTAGCGCATGGAAATAAAACAGGCATAGTCACTTTCACCCGACTGATTGAGTTTATCCTGGAGAGCCCGGGCCTGGTCCTGGGTCTGTTCCAGTAATGGCGATTTATTACCGATTTCCCGGTAGATATTACGGGCAAACGGGGCCCGGCGGGCGGAAATCAGTTTTGCCAGGAACCAGCGCAACGGATTGGGGACCGTGATAATAGCCGGATCATTAAACAGGTTAAACAGGAAGGGTTTGACAGCCTCAAGACTGTCCGGCCCGCCCAGGTTAAAAAGCACGACAGCAACTTTTTCTTTTTGTGACATTTCAGTTTCTGACATAGTTCCTGACTAAATCTGACACCACGGCCACATGTTCCGGCGGTGTCTGCGGTACAATTCCATGACCAAGGTTAAAGATAAAGGGTTTAGCGGAAAGAGTATCGAGAATATTTAAAACCGCCTTCTCTAGAGCCTTGCCGCCACTGACCAGAAGCAGCGGATCCAGATTGCCCTGGATAGGACAGAGAGACTGGATGTTGTCCCGGGCCCAGTCCGCAGGCATGGAGGTATCAATACTGACGGCCGTCACCCCGGTTTGCCGGATATATTCCGGATAACGCGGCCCTGCCCCGCGGGGAAAACCGATGATCGGTATGTCCGGGAACCGGCTGCGGATATTCTCAATAATCTTTTTTGTCGGGGCCATACACCATTTACGAAATTCTTCCATGGGCAGATTACCGGCCCAGGTATCAAATACCTGCAGGACCTCGGCCCCTTCTTCCACCTGTCTGATCAGATAGCGGGACGTGGCCTCCACCAGAAGGTCCATCAGGGCCTGGAAAGCCACTTCATCTCCGTAGGCCCACAAACGGGCTGCTGCCTGGTCAGGGGAGCCCTTGCCACCCACCATGTAGCTGGCGACCGTCCACGGGGCCCCGGCAAATCCGATAAGCGCTGTATGGCCCGGAATTTCCCGTGAAAGCCTGGATACGGTTTCATAAACCGGCGCCAGTTTTTCATGCAGATTATCGAGAGAGAGTTTTTCAAGTTTTTCGACGGTGTCGACCGGTTCCAGAACCGGACCTTTTCCCTGCCTGAATTCGAGATGCTGACCCAGGGCATGAGGGATAACCAGAATATCTGAAAACAGAATGGCGGCATCCATGTCATAACGCCTGAGAGGCTGCAATGTGACTTCTACCGCAAAGTCCGGATTGTAACAAAGGTCCAGGAAAGATCCCGCTTCCTTCCTGATAGCCATATATTCGGGAAGGTAACGGCCGGCCTGGCGCATGAACCAGAAGGGAGGCCTGTCCGTTGGCAAGCCTTTGAGTGTTTGAATGAATCTCTTGTTTTCCGTCATAAATCTCGGCCTGAAGTTATACACTGAAAGAAATACTATATATATTTATATAAATAAAAGGATGTTGTTGTAGTGGATGCCTGTGGATAACAGGGATTAATTTTTATCCACAGTTTTACTGACATACCAGCCTGAAAAATAAAAAAACAGGAATTTCGCATCCTATCTGAATAACTTTGTGAAACCTAGTGAATCCGGCGGGAAAGAAAAATGTGGATTATGTGGATAAATCAGCTTTGACCGGGAAAGAAAAATTTATTGGTGATTCCCACAGAGTTTCCTTTTATCTTATCCGCAGGGGGAGTTTTCGGGTATGGAAAATGAGTAATGTGTACAGAAATCGCTCTTTACAGAATAAGCCGGGGTTATCCACATAATCCACATTTTTGTCCTGGAAACCGACTTCTGTCTGAAAATCAAGTCTGGCTAAAAAAATCAAGTTCGGAAAATCATTATGAAGAAAGTAACCTTCCATCTGGTCTCTGATGCCACCGGCGATACCCTGGAACAGGTCGCCAAGGCTGCCCTGGCCCAGTTTCCCGATATTGAGCCGGTCAAGCATCACTGGCCGATGATCCGGACCACCCGTCATATGGAGCGCATCGTACCGGAGTTTAAGGAAAATCCCGGTCTGATCATGTTTACCCTGGTTAATCCGGAAATCGAGGAAGTCCTGGTGACGGCCTGCAAGGAAAATAACTGGCCCTATATTTCCGTGATGCAGGGGATTATCCGTGAACTTGGACTCCATCTTGGTGCGACAAGTATTGCCCGGCCGGGTCTACAGCATGAAATGAACGAGGCCTATTACGATCGCATCGATGCCATTCATTATACCCTTGCCCATGATGACGGCCAGCTGACCGAGGGCCTGAAGGAAGCCGATATTATTCTGGTCGGCGTATCACGTACGTCCAAGACACCAACCTGCATATACCTGGCCAACCGCGGGATCAAGGCGGCCAATGTGCCCATCGTTCCCGGATGCCCAATCCCCCGCGAGCTGGAAGACAATAAAAACAAGTTTGTCGTTGGACTGGTCAACAGCGCAGACCGGCTGATCCAGATCCGCCGTAATCGACTTCTGTCCCTGAAACAGAATGAGGAAACGACCTATATTGACGAAGATGCGGTACGCGAGGAAGTCAAGATGGCGCGCCGGCTGTTTACCAAAAACGGCTGGCCGGTGATTGATGTGACCCGCCGGTCGATCGAGGAAACGGCTGTGGCAATCATTAATCTAAAGCAGAAATATGATGCCGATAAAAAAGACCAGAGCATCATAAAATGACAATGATCCTGGCGTCCAACAGCCGGTCCCGGCAGAAAATATTACACCATGCCGGTGTGCCCTTCCGGTCGGTTGGCGCGGATGTGGACGAGGAAAAAATCAAAAACACTCTTCTGAAAGAAGGATGTGATTTTCAGGAAATTGCCGAGCAGCTGGCATTGGCGAAAACTCTGGACGTTTCCCGGCAGTTTCCCGATGATCTTGTCATTGGCGGCGATCAGCTGCTGGTTTGTGATGGCAGGCTTTTCAGCAAAGCGGAAAATATGGAGGAAGCCCGCGCAAATCTCCGTTTTATGAGAGGAAAAAGCCATACCCTGATTTGCAGTCTGGTGATGGCCCGGGGAGCTGCGGAAATCTGGCGGGCGACAACCCGTCCAACCCTGACCATGCGGGATTTTTCCGATAACTTTCTGGAAAGCTATCTGGAACAAGGCGGTGCGGAAATTTTAAGTTCTGTGGGCTGCTATTTTTATGAAGGCCTGGGTGCCCAGCTTTTTTCAGAAATCGAGGGAGATTATTTTTCAATTTTGGGCCTTCCTCTGGTACAACTGATGGAGAAGCTGCGGGAACAGGAATATCTTTTGTCATGAAATTAACGGGAAAAGCGAAAACAGCAGGCGTGATGGGTTATCCGGTCGGACATTCCCTGTCACCCAGGCTGCATGGATACTGGCTTGATCTGTATAAGGTGGACGGCGCCTATGTTCCTTTCGAGGTGAAACCGGAAAACCTCGGGGACTGTCTCCGGGCCCTGCCGAAGCTGGGGATCCGGGGCTGTAACCTGACCGTGCCGCACAAGGAGACAGCACTGGGATTTGTCGACGAGATTGAAGATCATGCCCGACGGATTGGCGCGATCAATACCATTGTGGTGGGGAATGACGGCAGACTGACAGGTCGCAATACAGATGGTCTCGGGTTTCTGGAAAATATCCTGGTTAATGCGGAAAACTGGCAGCCGTCAAAGGGCCCGGCGGTTATTATCGGCGCCGGTGGTGCCGCCCGGGCGCTGATTGTTGCCCTTCTGGAGGCAGGCGTTCCCGAAATCAGGCTTGTCAACCGGACCAGGGAACGGGCTGAAAATCTGGCGCAGGAACTTTCCCCGCATCAGATCAGGGTCATCGACTGGAAAGACCGCAGCGACTGTCTGCAGGATATTACCCTGCTGGTCAATAGCACGACCCAGGGTATGAAGGGACAGCCGCCGCTTGATCTTGATCTGGGCAGGTTGCCGGAAACGGCTGTGGTCAATGACATTGTGTATAATCCCCTGATCACGCCCTTGTTGTCGGCGGCGCAGCAACGGGGAAATGAAATTGTTGATGGCCTCGGCATGCTTCTTTTTCAGGCGGTGCCGGGATTTGAGGCCTGGTTTGGCGTTCGTCCGGAAGTCACCGAAGAACTTCGGCAGCGGGTTCTTGCCGGTCTGGTTTGATGGTGGTGCTGGTCTGATGGCGGAACAGGGATGAAGAAGGTAAAGAATAAAAATTCAGTCATTCTTGTGGGGCTTACCGGGTCCATAGGAATGGGAAAATCAGAAACCGCCCATATGTTTCAGTCTCTTGGCATACCCGTTTTTGATTCCGATGCGGAAGTGCATCGCCTGATGGGGCCGGGCGGCAGGGCCGTACCACTGGTGGAAAAGGCCTTTCCCGGTGTGAGCGGTGAGACGGGTATTGATCGCAAGGAACTGGGCCGGCGGGTGTTTGGCGATGATGCGGCGTTGAAAAAGCTGGAGGCTATACTCCATCCCATGGTGGCGCGGGAACGGAATCTGTTTATCCGCCGCATGCGGCTGCAGGGACATCGGATTGTGGTGGTGGATGTGCCGCTGTTGTTCGAGACCGGTGGCGACCGTGCGGTGGATTATACGGTGGTGGTGTCGGCGCCGGCGTTGATCCAGAAAAGCCGGGTCATGGCGCGGCCGGGCATGACGGAACAAAGATTGCAGGCCATTCTGGAAAAGCAGATGCCGGACGTGGAAAAACGCCGCCGGGCCGATTTTGTGGTTCAGTCCGGGCTCGGCAAACGTCATGCCAGAGGCCAGGTCAGCCGGATCATCCGTATTTTGAGTAACCAGTGACGAAGGGCGTAGCCAATGTTTGTGGGGCACTACGGGGCAGGGCTGGCCCTGAAAAAATATAAACCCGGCATCAATCTGGGATGGTTGTTTCTGGCCGTGATGCTGCCTGATATCCTGCTTGGTGTTTTCGTGCTGTTTGGAGTGGAAAAAATCACTGTCCCGGAAAATTACAGCGCCCTGCATTACCTGACGTTTGACTTTCCCTATTCACATGGGTTGCTTGCTTCGCTGCTTTGGGCTTTGTTCGCGTTTCTCTTCGTTCGTTTGTTGAAAATTGGAAAAGCTGACAACAAAATGATCGCCTGGCTGATGGCCCTGGCGGTATTTTCCCATTTTCTACTGGATGTCCTCGTTCATATCCCGGAGATGCCGTTGCTTGGCAACAGCTCGGTTCATCTCGGCCTTGGCTTGTGGAAAAATCTTCCCTTATCGCTTGGGCTGGAGGTCCTGGTAGCGCTGGCGGGCCTGGGACTTTACCTCGCGGCTACACCGAAGCCGTCGGCCCGACAAAAATTCGGTGTACCGGCTTTGGTGTTTTTGATGATATGTTTTACAGTCGGAGGACAGTTGTTTTCCCCGGCGCCGGAAAACACAGTGGGACCCGCGGTGAGCTGGATTATGTCGGGGGTTTTGATCGCCCTTGTGGCCGGTGTCCTGGATCGGAAAACCCTGAACCCAGGATCTGATAGGTTCAAATAAGGAATAGAAATGCTAGAGATCG
Organism: Emcibacter sp.; assembly: GCF_963675455.1. Taxonomy (GTDB): domain Bacteria; phylum Pseudomonadota; class Alphaproteobacteria; order Sphingomonadales; family Emcibacteraceae; genus Emcibacter. The sequence continues at coordinate 923,309 of NZ_OY776217.1, forward strand.
TGTTCGATACGGAAACCACCGGGTTTGACCCTTTTAATGGCGACAGGCTGGTGGAAATCGGCTGTATAGAAGTCAGGGATTTCATTCCGACGGGCCGGGTTTTTCACAAGTATGTCAATCCGGAACGTGACATGCCGTCGTCTGCAGAAGCAATACACGGGCTGTCCGCAGACTTTCTGAAGGACCATCCGGTATTTTCTGAAATTGTAGAAGAGTTTATGAATTTTGTCGGTGATGCCCGTCTTGTCGCCCATAACGCCGAATTCGATATGAAATTCATTAACTGGGAAATTGAAAACCTGGGATTTACCCCCTTTCCCATGAGCCGGGCCATAGATACCCTGGCCATCGCGCGCCGGAAATTCCCCGGATCCCCGAATACCCTGGATGCGCTCTGTAAAAGATTAAATGTCGACAACTCCGGCAGGATTAAACACGGCGCCCTTCTCGATGCGGAGTTGCTGGCCGAGGTTTATCTGGAACTGATGGGCGGCCGTCAGACCGGATTCTCCCTGTCGGCGGAAACCGCTGAAAAAGAGGTGGGGGCGCCGGTAAAAGCCGAAAGAAAATACCGGGAACCGCGTCTTCATCACCCGACCGAAGAAGAACTTGCCCGGCACCGGGCTTTTCTGGAGCAGGTAAAAGAGCCCTTGTGGTTTGCCGGTGAAAATAAAGCGGCTGAATAAATACAAAAGGCCCTCCATCGGAGGGCCTTTTGTATTTGAAAAAATCAGGTCAATCAGTTGACGGTGATGTCTTCCTGGGCACCAGCGGCCTGTACTTTGGCCTGCTGAACCTGCTGGGCATAAAGACCAGCGAAATCAATGGGCTCGAGCATCAGCGGCGGGAAACCGCCGTCGCGGGTTGCATCCGCAACAATGCGGCGGGCAAACGGGAACAGCATGCGCGGTGCTTCGATCATCAGGAAAGGCTGCAGGGCTTCCGGCGGCACATTCTTGGCGCCGAAAAGTCCGGAATAAACCAGTTCCACAACAAAAGCGGTATCTTCACCGGCCTTGGCGGTGCTGCTGATTTTCAGGTCAACTTCATAAACTTCCTCACCCAGCTGACGGGCATTGAGGTTTACATTGATGTCCATGCTCGGTTTTTCATTGGCCAGCTTTTGAAGTGTCTGGGCCGGTGTCGGGTTTTCAAAGGAAAGATCCTTGATATACTGACCCAGAATTCCAACCTGAATCCCTTCCGGAGCTGTATTTTCTGCGGCCTGTTCAACCGGCTTGTTTTCTGTTTCGTCTGACATATTTTGTTCCCAATAAATTTAGTCTTGGTACCCCATTAAAGAAGTCTGGCTAACACGGATTGCCCATAAGTACAAGATGAACATGGCCGCAGGCTGTAAAAATTGCCGTTTTTTTACTCTTTACGATCAGGGTCATCATCCAGCATGGCCGGACTGTCATCCTCATGCCGATATTCTCCGTCAATGACGGTTGATCGGTCTGATCCTGGCCCCCGGCCGTGACCGTAATAATGAACCTCGATATTTTTGACGATCTGCCGGCCGAGGAAATTACGGGCCGGCGTGATGGCCAGCAGCACGGCGATGCTGTCCGTGATAAATCCGGGCAGCAGGAAAAACAGGCCGGCGATCAGCAGGAAAAAGCCATGAAAGATTTCCTCGATCGGGCTTTCCCCGTTCTGCAGGTTGCGGTGCATCCGCTGCATGACCTCGAAACCCTGAAGGCGTATCAGATAGACTCCGAGCACGGCGGTAAGGATCGTCGCCAGAAAAGCGTTGAAACCGCCAATGGCGTCGCCGACCTCCAGAAAGACGAGAAATTCAAGATAGGGTACGGCAAGAACAAGGATAAGGATAAGCAGGGGCATGAAGCACTTCCGGTTGATAAAAACAGCGGCAAGCCGGATTTATCAGGTTAAAGATATTTTCGATCCTGTATTCAAATAATTTCAGGTTCGTCCTATATATAGAACAACATATATGCAATAATTTCCTTTCGCCAAGGGGCAGAAGGGACAATAGCTGACCTTTCCGGGTATATTGCAGCATTACAGAGAGAAAATATGGACAGCGGATCTGACAATATTGAACTGATTATCCTGGCCCTGATTGCGGCATTTATTATTTTCCAGTTACGTAAGGTGCTGGGCAGCAGAACGGGCTATGACGGGTCTGATGATGAAGACCAGAGCAGCTTTGACCGCCATCAGGCGGAGGAAGACAATGTGGTTCCCATCCGGCGCGACAAGGCCGGGTCTTCCGAGAGGCGCGAAAATGATGTTCCGGAAAACGAACCGTCTGTCGGAGTGAAAAAGGATTCCCCCTTCTACGGGGTGCTGTGCCAGATCAGGGATATCGATCGTACCTTTACGCTGGATATATTCCTGGATGGTGCTGAATATGCTTACCGCATGATTCTGGAAGCCTTCTGGAAGGGTGACAAAACCGATTTGCGCAATATGCTCAACAAAGAGGTTTTCGCCCAGTTTTCCAAAGTTATCGATGATATGAAAGCCGACAGGCATCATTTTGATAACAAGCTCATGGATGTGGAAAGAATCGATCTTGAAGATGTAAGTCTTACCGGCACAATGGCGGAAATCACCGTCAGATATGTCAGTCACATGGTTCTGTCCACAAAGGACGAGGAAAACCGGATCATGTCCGGGGATGTCACTGAACCGGTCAAAGTGACTGATATCTGGACATTCTGCCGGGATGTGAAAAGTTCCGATCCCAACTGGACTCTGGTAGCCACCAGAAATGGCTAAACGTTTCCTGTCCCTTGGTTTTGGTTTCGGGACAGGCCTTGGTCTGGCGGCCGGTCTGGCCTTTTTATTCCTTTATCTGCAACCGCAGCAGCAGTCCGGTCAGACGGAGACCCCGCCCCCAAAAGACTATACCGTCCTGAATTTATCGGCATTGCCGGGCTGGTCCGAGGATGAACTGTCGCCGGCAGTGCAGGCGCTGGAAAAAACCTGTGAGAAATGGTCTACCCTGCCGGTCGAATATATTGTGTCGTCTTCCCCGGTTCCGATGACCGTAGAGGACTGGCTGGGTCCCTGCCAGGAACTGCAGGAGGCTTCGGACCTGGACAACAGAAGCTTTCTGGAACGCCGGTTTCAGGCGGTTAAACTGACTGACGAGACGGGAGGCGCGCCTGAAAAGGGATTGTTTACCGGCTATTTTTCCCCTGAATATGAAGGATCTTTGCAGCCTTCAGAGGACTATAATGTGCCTCTCTACACGGTGCCGGATGATTTGCAGGTTCTGGATCTGGGTGAGTTTGATCCCGGCCTGAAAGGCCGCAAGATTGTCGGTGAAGTGACGGACGGAAAATTTATCCCCTATAAAAGCCGCCGGGAAATCGAAAGCGGCAGACTGGATAACCGCGGTCTGGAGCTTGTCTGGCTCAAGCGGCCCGAGGATGCCTTTTTTCTGCATATTCAGGGATCGGGTGTGATCCGGCTGGAGAACGGCGATCTTCTCCGGGTCGGGTATGCGGCAAAAAACGGCCGACCTTACCGGGCGGTGGGAAAATTCCTGATCGAGGAAGGGGAAATCAGCCGGGCCGAAATGTCCATGCAGGCCATCCGCAGCTGGATGGAAAATAACCCGCAGCGGGCCCGGGAGCTTATGTGGCGCAACCCGTCCTATATCTTTTTCCGTCATCTCGAGGCCGCCGGTCCGGTCGGAACACTTGGTGTCCCCCTGACCGCCGGCAGATCCTTGGCTATCGATCCGAAAAATATACCGCTCGGCATACCGGTCTGGCTTGATATCGAACCGGAGAATACGGTTACCGGCCAAGTCCCGTTCAGGAGACTTATGGTGACCCAGGATACGGGCAGCGCCATTCGCGGCAGGGTGCGGGGCGATATTTTCTGGGGCGTCGGTGACGAGGCCGGGCGGATTGCCGGGCAAATGAAGGAAACCGGTACCTATTATTTATTATTGCCGAAGGAAGTTATCATTCGGATGGAAAATGCTGGAGCAGAAAATGACCAGGCGCCGTCTGACTGAAGAAGAAAAGAAACTGTGGTCAAAAGTGACCCGGGATGTTCAGCAGCGAAGCCCGGATTTGGTTCCGGCGGAACAGGAAGACGCGATTCCGTCAGGCCGAAAGCCGGCGAAAAAGCCCGCCAGCCATGTAACCCCGCGCGCCCGTCCGGTTCCACAAAGACAGGAACATGCCCCGGTCGTGGCGGTTGATCACAACTGGCAACAAAAACTCCGCCGCGGCAAGGTGTCTGTGGAAGGCAAAATCGATCTGCACGGTATGACCCAGGACCGGGCCTATGGCGTCCTGTCAGGTTATATCCACAGGGCAAGGGCGTCCGGCAAACGGGTTATTCTGGTGATTACCGGCAAGGGCGGGCCGAAAAGGGATTTTGCCGGGATGTCCATGCGTGATTTTGAATATCGACGCGGCGTGTTGCGGGACCAGGTGCCGAACTGGCTGTCCTCTGGCGATCTGCGTGGTTCTGTAGTATCTTTTTTCTCCGCTAACCGGGAACATGGAGGGGAAGGCGCCCTGTATGTCATCTTGAAAAAGGAGGATAAATGACGCCGTTTGGCCGCAAGGTTCGGGAAATAAGAAAACAAAGAAACGTGAGCCAGAAACAGATGGCCAAGGATCTCGGTGTCAGCGCCGCCTATCTTTCCGCTCTGGAACACGGCCACAGGGGGCGGCCTTCCTGGGCGCTGGTCCAGCAGATTATCACCTATTTCGATCTGATCTGGGATGATGCGGAGGATCTGGAAGAACTGGCTCGCCTGTCCCACCCGAAAATGTCCATCGACACCGCAGGGTTAAGTCCCGAAGCGACCAAACTGGTCAATATGCTGTCGCGCAATATCCACAGGCTGTCCCATGAGGAAGTGGTCAACATCCTCAATTATCTCGAGAATAAAGAAGAGCTTTCCTGAAGGCAGTTTTCGGGCCTGGGCTCAGTTCCCCGGCTGCTCCAGCTGGATGCGTATAGAGGTGATCTGGTTCCGGCGGCGGCGCAGGACTTCAAAGGAGAAGCCGTTGATGGAGAATTTCTGTCCCGGCAGGGGAATGGCTTCCGCCAGATCGATGATGTAACCGGCGATCGTCGTGGCCTCTTCGTCAGACAGGTTCCAGTTGAACTGCCGGTTCAGGTCACGGATCGAGGTTGTACCTTCCACAATAACCGAGCCGTTTTTGAGTTCCCGGATACCCGTCTGGTGTGGATCATGTTCATCGGTGATTTCGCCGACGATTTCCTCAAGAATATCCTCCAGGGTAGTAATGCCCATCAGGGCGCCATATTCATCCACAACCAGGGCAAAATGAAGTTTTCGTTCCAGAAAGGCGGCCAATTGTTCCTGCAGGCTTGTTGTTTCGGGGACAAACCACGGGTCCTGTGTGATTTCCTCGAGGGTAATCTTGTCCAGGTCACCGTTCCGGGCCTTTATGGCCCTGAGCAGGTCCTTGGCGTGAATGACGCCGATAATATTGTCCGGATCCTCTTTCCACAGCGGCAGCCGGGTATAGGGACTTTGCACAACATGCTCCAGAATTTCCTGCATGCTGTCGTCCGCATTAATCATCTCCACATTTTTGCGGTGGACCATGACATCCTCCAGATGGATGCTTTCCAGATCAAGGATGCTGGCCAGCATATCCTTGTGTTCCTTGACCAGCCCGCCTTCGTGGGCCTGAAGCGAAATGGCGCCGCGGATTTCGTCATGGGGAGACAGGACTTTTTGCTGGTCGGTGATATCAATGCCGAAAATTTTCAGTGTCGCCCGGACCACGATCTGCACAGTTCGCACGGCCGGGGAAAACAGAAATACAATGACCCGGATCAGGGGCGCCACGGTCAGCGCCAGTTTATCCGGATTGGAAATGGCGTATGTTTTGGGCAGGACTTCTGCGAAAACCAGCACCAGCACGGTCATTGCAATGGTGGCATAGACCACACCGACGTCACCGAAAAGTTCGATAAAGACCGAGGTGGCCAGGGCGGAAGCCAGAATATTGACCAGATTGTTGCCAAGCAGGATCGCCCCGATCAGGCTTTCCGCATCGCTGATCAGGCGTTCAACCAATGTTGCCCGCTTGTTTCCTTCCCGTGCCAGCTTGTGCATGTTGGAGGCGGAGGCAGCCGTCAGACTGGTTTCCGACCCGGAAAAAAATCCCGAGAGCAGAATAAGAAACAGGATTGCAAGAGCAGTTAAAATAAGTTCGGTTTCCATGGCTATCTGCATTGTTCCGTCAATATGGGTCAGTAGAGGCTCAGTTCAAGTATTTCCCTGACCCTATCGGGGTCCACATCCTGGGTCAGGAAGCCTTTACCGATTTCGGAGGCTAACACAAATGTAAGTGTGCCGTCGGCAACTTTTTTATCCTGCGCCATATGTTCCATCAGACGATCGGCCGTCATCTTCACGTTGCAGACGGGATGGTCTGTGCCGGTCAGCCGGACTGGCAGGTTGATCGAGACCAGATGGGCCGAAACGCGGGCGGCATCCTGTTCAGGGCACAAGCCCATTTTTACCGACAGGTCAAAAGCCATGACCATGCCGATGGCGACGGCCTCACCGTGAAATATGGTGTCGTTATAACCGCATTCCGCTTCAATGGCGTGACCGAAGGTATGGCCCAGGTTCAGAAGGGCGCGCCGTCCGGTTTCTTTTTCGTCTTCGGCCACAATCCGGGCCTTGGCCGTACAGCTTGTTTTGATGGCATGGATCTGTTTTTGCCGGTCTCCATTGATCAGGTCGCGGCCGTTTCGTTCCAGCCACAGGAAGAAATCACGATCCCCGATCAGGCCGTATTTGACCACCTCTGCATATCCTGCCAGAACCTGGCGCGCCGGAAGGGTATCCAGCGTGGTGACATCGGCCAGTACCAGCCGCGGCTGATGAAAACTGCCGACCAGGTTCTTGCCCTGGCCCGTATTGATGCCGGTTTTCCCGCCGACGGAACTGTCGACCTGGGACAAAAGAGTGGTCGGAATCTGAATGAAGTCCATGCCCCGGCGCAGGATGCTGGCGGCAAAGCCGGTGAGGTCGCCGATCACACCGCCGCCAAAGGCGATAATCATGTCCTTGCGCTCCAGCCGGTGCTCCAGCAACCGCTCGCATAATTTTTCAAGCTGCGCAAAGCTTTTGGTGCTTTCACCAGCCGGCAGGATGATGGTTTCGAATTCTATCCCGCCGTCCCTGAGCGACTTTTCCAGACGCGGCAACTGATGGCGGGCAACATTTTCGTCCGTCACGATTATGGTGCGCTGGTGGTGGAGAATTTCTTTTATATAGTCTGCGGCCCGGTCCAGGAGGTTGGTTCCGATAATGATATCGTAGCTCCGCTCACCCAGGTCAACAGAGAGTTTCTCAACGGTTTCCGGGTTGGTCATTATTGTCGCCTTTGTTTCGATTTCTTTCTTCTGCCAGATAATGGTTTAGCCTGTGGATGATGGTATTGACAACTTCTTCGTGGGCGCCGGCGCCGCTTTCCACACAGATATCCGCCTCGGCATAAACCGGGTATCTTTTTGCCGCAAGGTCGCGCAGGATCTGCCGCGGGTTGCCTTTTTTCAGCAGCGGCCGGGTATTTCGGCGGGAAGTGCGCTCCACCAGAAGCTCAATGTCGGCGCGCAGCCAAATGGTGATGGCCTTTGCTTTCAGGGTCTTGCGGGTATTTTCGTCCATGAAAGCGCCGCCACCGGTCCCAAGGACAATATTGGGGCCGGAAATCAGCCGGTCAATGACTTTGCGTTCGCCGTCCCGAAAATTCTGTTCACCGAATTTTTCAAATATTTCGCTGATCGTATGTCCGGCAGCTACTTCAATTTCTGCATCGGAATCCACAAACGGTATGCCTAGCCGGCGCGCAAGACGCATGCCGACGGTGGTTTTTCCGGCGCCCATCAGCCCGACCAGCGCAAGGCTTTTGGTCAGGGGGTATCTCAGTCTGGGTATGGGCTTTTTTCTGGTTTTTTTTCTCAATCTTTTCATACTGATTTCCTCTTAGCATGGCTTTGACCCGCTGGGAAGTCGGCAGATTGGTTAGTCATTAAATAAACATAATCTTCTTGCAGCTTTACGCTTTGGAATTGGGCCGCTAATATGGCGTCCCAACAGGGCGACGAAAATGGCGTCCCGAATTTGAACAATGACGGCGGGGTACAAACGAACCAATGGGTAAATTCTGGTTAATCGTAATTATGTTGTTGATATTTCTGATTGGCGGCGGCGCTGGTTATCTGATGACGACGGATATCCCGGCCCCGACGGAACATACGGAAAAAACCCTGCCCGATGATATGTTTCCCAAATAAAACCCCGGACAAAAACCTGGATAAGTGAATATGGCGAGGAAATTCTTGGTAAAACCCCTTCTGGCAGGGCTGGCAGTTGTCGCCTTTTTCCAGTTTACACAGGCCCAATATAGCCAGGCCCAGACAGAACGGAACCTTCCGGCAGAAGAGGTGAGCGGGCAGAATGTTCCTGTAGATGTCACGACTGAAGGTCAGGGACAGGTGCCGGATGATGATTTCTTGCCGGCCGATGAGCCGCCGAAATCCATTCTGTTTCCAGATACCGAACCGGGGCCCTATTTTCCGGCAAACACTGCCGGGGCAGGCGAGCTTCCGGTGCCCCTTGATTCCGGAAGCCGGACGGGAGGTGCGGAAATTATAACCTCTGACGTGCCGGGGCTGGACGGGGAAGTCCAGGTTGCGGAACTGGGCGAGGAAGATCCGGCTTCATTCGGCCTGATGACAGAAGCCGGTGACGGATTTCCCCGGAGCATGTGGCGGGGCAGCGACCTGGACAGAATTGTCCTGATGATGACAGCCCTGCCGGCAGGGAGTAAATCCCCGGTAATGCAGGCGCTGACCGAACGCCTGCTGCTCACGGCAGCGCAGGTGCCCGTTCGCACCAGCCAGAATAGCTATTCGGGAGCAACGCCTGACAGATCTTTTCTGAATGCCAGAATAACCAAGATCCGCGAAACAGGTGACCTGAAACAGTTGTCCTCCTTTTTCCAGATTCTGCCCGAAGGAACACTGAATCCGGACAGGGAAGTATCGGATATTCTGCTGCTTGCCGGTGATTTTTCAGCCGCCTGCAGGATGACCCGTCAGGCCATTGACGATATCAACCAGTCGTCGGAAAGAACCTACTGGCTGAAGATCCTGGCCTATTGCCGGGCGCTGGAGGGCAATGCGGAAGGCGCCGGTCTGGCCCTCGAGCTGCTGCAGGAATCCGGCAGTCCCGACTTTGCCTTTTTTGACCTGATCAACAAGCTGCTGGCCGGTGCCGGCGCCGCCGGGGACATTGTTCCCTACGGCTATGGCAGTCTGGATCCCCTTACCTACAGTCTTTTGACAACACTTGGACAGCCGGCGGCTGTGGAACTTCTGGCCCAGTCCTCGCCGCTTGTCCTTTATGCGGTGGCAGGGAATTCCAATCTTTCAAAAGAAGTGCGGCTGGAAGCGGCCGCGCATGCCTATGACAGGGGCTGGTTTCCCCTGAAAACCCTGCGCGCGATTTATAACCTTCAGGAATTTTCAGACTCGGAACTGCAAAGCGCCGAGACCCTGGCCGCGGTGGATGAGACGGTTCTGGCCGATGTGTTGCTTTATCAGGCGGCAGCCAAAGAGGCGGATATCCAGAGGAAGGCCGGACTTCTTAAAACCATTTGGGACCGGGCGCTGGAGAAAAATGATCTGGCGCGGGCGGCGCTTTTGAATGAGCAGACGGTCAGAACGCTGGTCCCTTCTCAGGAACTGGTGCAGCACACGCATCATATCGTCCGGGCTCTGCTTCTGGCCGGCGACCATGACCAGGCCAAATCCTGGTATGAGTTTGTCCGGGGTCAGGCGTTTGCCGGAAGTGCAGACGCGACAAAGGCCCTGGTGGACATCTGGCCGCTGCTTCTGGTCACCGACGATGACGGTTCACTGCCCTGGTCAATGGATATTCTCGATCTCTGGTGGAACGGACAGATGGTCCTGTCCCGCACGGAACGGGACAACAAGGCTGCTCTTCTTTTCAGTCTGACCGAAGCGCTTGGTCATCGGGTGCCGGAACAGATGTGGCAGCAGGCGGGACCCGGCATGCTGGAAGCCGAGCTTTATACCATCCAGCCGTCAGTCTGGCGCAGCCTGATCCAGGCGGCCCGGGAAGACCGCTTCGGGGAAGGGGCTTTGCTCTCGCTTGTGGCGCTGGGACCGGAAGGTCCGTCCGCACTGGACGGTACCGGACTGAGCACGGTGGTCAGGGCGTTGAGAACCTTCGGTCTTGAAGACGAAGCCCGGAATGTGGCGCTCGAGGCCCTTGCCTCACGGGGCTTTTAGGGCCCGGATGGCACGAGGTTGAAAATCTGCTTATGAAAGAACAGCGGCTGATCAGCAGCTTTCTGGAGATGCTGGCCACTGAGCGGGCCGCTTCCCGCAACACATTGCAGTCTTACGGCCGCGATCTGCAGCAGTTTCTGGAAAATACGCCGACTGTCTCGCTGCTGAAAATCGGTAGCGCCGAACTCCGGGACTATTTCTCCAGACTGGAAAAGCAGGGGCTGGCCGCCAGCACCGCGGCGCGCAAGCTGTCCTGCCTGCGGCAGTTTTTTAAATTCCTGCATGCGGAAGGATTACGCACCGACAATCCGACCCTGAACATGGAGTCGCCGCGACTTGGCCGTTCCCTGCCAAAACTTCTGTCGGAGCAGGAGGTCGACCAGCTTCTGGAAACGGCCCGGCTCCAGGCAGAGGAAAAAGACGATATCAGATCGCTGCGACTGAAAGCGCTTGTGGAACTTCTCTATGCGTCCGGCCTCAGGGTCAGTGAACTGGTCGGCCTGCCGCTGGCGGCGCTGAGGAGCGGGCAGCCTTATCTGTATGTGCGGGGCAAAGGCGGCAAGGAGCGGCTGGTCCCGCTGTCCGGCCGTGCCCTGGCCGCATGCGCCGAGTATATAGACGCCCTGACGTCAGAGGACGAAAATTTCAAGAATAACAAATGGTTGTTCCCGTCACGCAGCAGTGAGGGGCATTTGACCCGGCACCGGTTTGCCCAGCTTCTGAAGGAACTGGGCGCAGAGGCCGGGATATTGCCGTCCAGGCTCAGCCCGCATGTGGTGCGCCACGCTTTTGCCACCCATCTGCTGGCCAACGGGGCTGATTTGCGGGCGGTGCAGAAAATGCTGGGACATTCCGATATCAGCACGACCCAGATCTATACCCATGTTCTGGAGGAAAGGATGAGAAGCCTGGTACAGCAGAAGCACCCCCTGGCCGGAAAGGGCAAGGGCAGTGAATAAGATAAGGAAAACCTTATCTGAAAGCGGTGCAGGGGCAGAAGGCCATTTTACCGTTTATTTTTCCTCAATCGGGGGGTATAAGGGCCTTCACTTGAAAATCTGTAGGAATAAATTCTGTCCATGCTGACTTATCTGGATTTTGAAAAACCGATAGCGGAACTGGAAAGCCAGATCCGGGATATGAAAAACCTTGAGAGCGGGGATGAGCTGAATATCTCCGAGGAAGTCACTCGTCTGGAGACCAAACTGGACAAGCTGCTGCGGGAAACCTACAGCAGCCTTTCTCCCTGGCAGAAGATCAAGGTGGCCCGTCATCCGAACCGGCCCCATTTTCCGGATTATATTTCCGCCATGATAACGGATTTCATGCCGCTGTCTGGCGACCGCAACTTTGCTGACGATGCGGCCATTACCGGCGGTCTCGGCCGGTTCAAGGGGCAGTCCGTGATGGTGATTGGCCATGAAAAGGGCAATGATACCCAGAGCCGGATCAAACATAATTTCGGCATGGCCAAACCGGAAGGTTACCGCAAGGCGATCCGCCTGTTTAAAATGGCCGAACAGTTTGATATTCCGGTGATCACCCTGGTCGATACGTCAGGCGCCTATCCCGGCGTCGGAGCCGAGGAACGCGGCCAGGCCGAAGCCATCGCCCGTTCGACCGAGGCCTGTCTGTCCCTGAAGGTGCCGCTGGTCAGTGTGATTGTCGGCGAAGGCGGCTCCGGCGGCGCCGTGGCGCTGGCGGCCGGCAACCGGATTCTGATGATGGAGCATGCGGTTTACAGTGTGATCAGCCCGGAAGGCTGCGCCTCGATCCTGTGGCGGACCAATGAAAAAGCCGAAGAAGCGGCCACAGCCCTGAAAATCACGGCCCAGGACCTGTTGAAGCTGAAGGTCATTGACGAGATCATTCCCGAGCCCGTCGGCGGCGCCCATCGGGATCACGGCAAAACCATCGACGCCCTGGGCAAAGGTATTGACCAGGCGCTGACCGACCTGTCTGCCCTGTCGGCGGACAAGCTGCGTGAATTGCGTCGGGAAAAATTCCTTAATATGGGGAATGTGGGACTTTAAAAAGTATCTGCACCAGAAAAGAAAAAGCGCCGAAATTCGGCGCTTTTTTTGTGTGTATGAAATTATCTAGATCGTTCCGTGGCAATGTTTGTATTTCTTGCCGGACCCGCAGGGACAGGGATCATTGCGGCCGACTTTAGGGACGATCTTGCCGTGGCAGTTTTTGTATTTTTCGCCTGATCCACAGGGGCAGGGCGCATTGCGCGGCGTACCGCCCCAGGTTTTCGGGTCACGGGGGTTGATGCCGCCGCTGTAGGCGTCATTTTCGCCAGTGGTGGCATCAATGTGACTGGTCTGCAGGTCGTCAAGTTCCGGTTCGGGCAGATCAGGCACCGGGGCTTCCCGCTGGATCTGGATATGGGACATGAGCATCACCACATTTTCGCGGGTCTGGCTCAGCATGCTTTCAAACATGCCGAAAGCTTCGGTTTTATATTCGTTGAGCGGATCACGCTGGCCATAGGCCCTGAGCTGTATGACCTGACGCAGATGGTCAAGCTGGGCCAGATGTTCTTTCCAGTGACTGTCAATGCTTTGCAGCAGGATCTGTTTTTCCACCTGCTTCATGATGTCGGAGCCGATTTCAGTGGCCCGGTCTTCCATGAATTTGTCGGCTGTCTCGATCAGGCGATTCTCGAAAGCCTGGGCGTCAATACCTTCTTCTTTGGCCCAGTCTTCCACATCGAAATCACGGCCAAACAGGCGCAGCAATTCGACCGACAGGCCGCTTGTATCCCATTCCTCGGGGTAGGCCCGGGCCGGGATATGGGCAGCGACCAGGTCCTCGACCGTTTCATGGCGCATGTCCTCGACGGTTTCGCTGACTTCCTCGGCGGTCATCACTTCCTTGCGCTGCTCATAGATGGCCTTGCGCTGGTCGTTCATCACATCGTCAAATTTCAGCAGGTTTTTGCGGATCTCATAGTTGCGGGCTTCCACTTTCTGCTGGGCTTTTTCGATGGCCCGGTTGATCCAGGGGTGAATGATGGATTCGCCCTCCTCCAGACCGAATTTCTGCATCAGGCTGTCCATGCGCTCACCACCGAAGATACGCATCAGGTCGTCTTCCATGCTGAGGAAGAAACGGGACTGACCCGGGTCGCCCTGACGGCCGGAGCGGCCGCGCAGCTGGTTGTCGATGCGGCGGCTTTCATGCCGTTCGGTGCCGATCACGCACAGACCGCCGGCTTCCAGGACAATGTCCCTGTCCCGGGCGATTTCCGCAGAGATTTTCTCGGCCGCTTTGGCGCGGGCGCTTTCCTCGATGTCGGAGACTTCTTCCTGCAGGCGCATTTCCAGGTTGCCGCCGAGCTGGATGTCGGTGCCGCGTCCGGCCATGTTGGTGGCGATGGTGACGGTGCCCGGCCGGCCGGCCTGGGCCACGATATAGGCTTCCTGTTCGTGGAATTTGGCATTCAGCACATTGTGTTTGATCTTGCGCTTTTTCAGCAGGTCGGCGAGATATTCAGACTTCTCGATGCTGACGGTGCCGACAAGCACCGGCTGCTGACGCTTGTGACAGTCTTCGATGACGTCGATGATGGCGTTATATTTTTCGGCAGCGGTCCGGTAAACCTCGTCATCCTCGTCTTTACGGGCGACCGGCACATGGGTCGGCATTTCGACCACTTCCAGGCCGTAGATATCGGCAAATTCAGACGCTTCGGTGGCGGCGGTACCGGTCATGCCGGCCAGTTTCTCGTAAAGGCGGAAATAATTCTGGAAAGTCACCGAGGCCAGGGTCTGGTTTTCGGTTTTGATATCCACGCCTTCCTTGGCTTCCAGGGCCTGATGCAGGCCATCCGAATAGCGCCGGCCTTCCATCATGCGACCGGTGAATTCGTCAATGATCACGACCTGGCCGTCCTTGACGATATAATCCTTTTCCGCCTGGAACAGCTTGTGCGCCTTCAGCGCCTGGTTGACATGGTGAACCACGGCCACATTGCCGTAATCATACATGCCGCCTTCGATCAGGCCGGCGTCCTGGAGGATCTGTTCCAGATGTTCCATGCCCTCTTCGGTGAGGCTGATGTTATTGGATTTTTCGTCAAGCTCGTAATCCTCGTCATTGAGGCTCGGGATCAGCTTGTTAATGGACACATAAAGTTCGGATTTATCCTCGGTCGGGCCGGAAATGATCAGCGGAGTCCGGGCCTCGTCAATAAGGATACTGTCGACCTCGTCAACAATGGCATAGGCGGGGTCGCGCTGGACCATGGCGTCCGGATGGAATTTCATATTGTCGCGCAGATAATCAAAACCCAGCTCGTTGTTGGTGGCATAGGTGATATCGGCCTGATAGGCGGCCTTGCGGGACATTTCATCAATGGCGGGAATGATGCAGCCGACGCTGAGGCCGAGGAATTCATAGACCTTGCCCATCCACTGGCTGTCGCGCTGGGCGAGATAGTCGTTGACGGTGACCACATGCACACCCTTGCCGGGCAGCGCATTGAGGTAGGCGGCAAGTGTAGCGACAAGGGTTTTACCCTCACCGGTTTTCATTTCGGCAATCCTGCCTTCGTGCAGGACGATACCGCCGATCAGCTGAACATCATAATGACGCAGGCCGAGGGTTCGTTTTGCGGCTTCCCGGACGACGGCGAAAGCTTCATTCAGCAGGCTGTCGAGAGTTGCGCCTTCTTCAAGGCGGGCCCGGAATTCCGCTGTCTTGGCGCGCAATTCCTCATCACTTAAGGCGCTGATGTTTTCTTCAAGGGCGTTGATGGCCTCGATGCGCGGATTCAGACTCTTGACATAACGCTCATTGGAAGACCCGAAAACTTTTCTGGCAAGCTTGCCCATTCCCAACATAGTTTAATTCCTTGCGGCCCCTGTGGTGCAATCCCCGCCGGCCTTTTTATACATTCAGACGTTTAGCACAGATAAGTCGGTGCAGGTGCGCTGTCAATGACTCATCCGTCTAATTGACCCGAAAACCGGCAGAATTTTGCATATTCTGCTATCTGCTTTTCTTCAGTTGTTTTATAAAGTCGCCTATAACATGAAAAATGTGACCAATTGTTTAAGGCTGGAAAGATGGCTAAAGAATATAAGAAATCTCCCCTCGCACCGGAATTTTTCCCGGAGATGCCGGTCATAGAGGGTGTTGAACTGGGCACTGCCTCCACAGAACTGAAATACAAGGGGCGGGACGACCTGCTCCTGGTGCGCTTTCCGGAAGGCGCTGCCGTGGCGGGGGTCTTTACCAAGTCCAAAACCCGCTCGGCTCCGGTGGACTGGTGCCGGACGTGCTTGGCGGCCGGGAAACCGGCCCGGGTGCTGCTGGTCAATGCGGGCAATGCCAACGCCTTTACCGGCCGGGCCGGGGATGACGCCATGCAGAAATGTATTGAAACGGCGGCCGGGGTTACCGGGGCAGATAATGACCAGATCTATGTGTCCTCCACCGGCGTGATCGGCGAAGTGTTGCCGGCGGACAGGATGTTGACCCATATCGAGGCGGCGGCGAAAAGTGACGTGAGCTGGGAACAGGCGGCGAACGCCATCCGCACCACGGACACCTTTGCCAAGGGCGCAACCCGGCATGCGGTCATCGATGGCCGTGAATGTGTTCTCAATGGCATCGTCAAGGGCAGCGGCATGATTGCGCCGGATATGGCCACCATGCTGGGCTATGTCTTTACCGATGCGGATATTACGTCTCCTGTTTTACAGCAGATACTCAGTGAAACGGTGGGACCGTCCTTTAACAGCATCACGGTGGATAGCGATACCTCCACTTCTGACACGCTATTGGCCTTTGCCAGCGGCAAAAGCGGCGCCGGTGCCGAAATTTCCGATCCCGCCGATCCGCGTCTGGCTGATTTCCGGGTGGCTTTCCAGGACCTGATGACCGATCTTGCGCACCAGGTGGTGCGGGACGGCGAAGGCGCGACAAAATTCATCAAAATTACCGTGGAGGGGGCCGAAGACGACCGCGCCGCCAAGGTGATTGCGCTTTCCATCGCCAATTCACCGCTGGTCAAGACCGCCATTGCCGGGGAAGACGCCAACTGGGGCCGGATTGTCATGGCCGTGGGAAAGGCTGGCGAAGCGGCGGACCGGGACCGGTTGATCATTGAAATCGGCGGCCAGCGCCTGACCGAAGCGGGTATGGCCTCGAAAAACTATGACGAGGACGCCTGTACGGCTCATCTGAAAGGCCGGGACATCGACATCTTTGTGGATGCGGGGGTCGGCGGTCCGGGCAAGGCCACTGTCTGGACCTGTGATCTGACCCACGGCTATATTGATATTAATGCGGATTATCGGAGTTAGGCGATGATCCGAACCATCGAAACGGAAAGACTGACCCTCCGGCCCTTTGAACCGGCAGATGCCGTCCAGATGTCGGCCATCTTTTCGGACTGGGAAGTGACCCGCTGGCTCAGCACCAATGTGCCTTTTCCTTTCTCCGAACAGGACGGGCTGGACATGATCCGGGCCCGCGACAAGGACTGGGCGGCCGGTAACGGGGCTTCTTACGGGGCCTTTGACCGGGAGACCGGCGAACAGGTTGGCGGCGTCAGGGTCTTTTCCTTCGACGAGGTATCCGAGGTGGGCTACTGGCTCGCCCGTTCCGCCTGGGGCAAGGGCTTTGGCACTGAACTTCTCAGGGCGGTGGTAGCGGGCTGTTTCACTCATTCCCCGATCCGGGAGATTGTCGCCCAGACCTCGGCTGATAACAAAGGGTCGCAGCGGATTCTGGAAAAAGCGGGCTTTATATTTGAGGGACAAACGCCTGAAGAATTCGCCCGCTGCGGTCACGAGCACGGTTGCGGGGAATTTTTCCGGCTCAAGAAAGAAGACTGGCAAAAGAATGGCTGAAGAAAAACTCTGTCCCGATATCCCGAACCGCCCCGAAGGCCCCCTGCCCGTCATCACCGTGGCGGCGGTGATCATGGTCGATATTGACGGCCGTATTTTGCTGGCCCAGCGGCCGGAAGGCAAAAGCATGGCCGGCCTGTGGGAATTTCCCGGCGGCAAGCTGGAAGGCGGCGAAACCCCGGAACGGGCCCTGATCCGGGAATTGAAGGAAGAGCTGAATATCGATATTACCGAGGCCTGTCTCGCTCCTTTCACCTTTGCTTCACATAGTTATGAGAAATTCCATCTGCTGATGCCCTGTTTCCTGTGCCGTCGTTGGGACGGCATTGTCCAGGGGCTGGAGGGACAGGCGCTGAAATGGGTCAGGATCAATGAGCTCCGGGACTATCCCATGCCGCCGGCGGACGAACCGCTGATCGCCATGATCCGGGATTTCCTGTAAAAATAATAATCCGGGGATACAATAATGTCTGAGACAACTTATCTGGTGCATCTGGTCTGTGGCTCCACCGGGGCCGGCAAGACCACCCATGCGCTGAAGCTGTCGGAAGAGCTGGGCGCCATTCATTTCCCCATTGATGAATGGATGACGACCCTGTTCTGGATGGACAGCCCGGAACCCATTCGCCACGACTGGGCCATGGAACGGATAGACCGCTGCGAAAGCCAGATCTGGATCCTGGTCCGGCGTCTGGCGGAAAAGGGAATAGCTGTGGTTCTGGATCTGGGGTTTACCCGGCGCGATCACCGGCGGAAAATCGCCGAACTGGCCGCGGAAGCCGGATTTCCCCTGCGGCTTCATTTTATCGATGTGCCGGCCGGTGAACGCTGGAGGCGGGTCGAGAAGCGCAATGCGGAAAAGGGTGAAACCTTCGCCATGGAAGTGGACCGGGAGATGTTTGATTTTATGGAAGGCATCTGGGAAGCACCCCATGAGGCTGAGATGACGGCCCTGAACGGCGTGCGAGTAAGTTAATCCCTTTATTGCCTCAATTTTTCTTTGAGCTGGTTATGCGCGGCAACAAGGCTATTGCTGGAAACTATGTATAAGGATATTATTTTCTACTATAGGTGGAGAATCGAAAATGTATCTTATGTATGTAGATGAGAGTGGTGATCCGGGTCACAACGTCAATATCACTAAGTATTTCATACTATCTTCGATAGTTGTCCACGAGCAGGACTGGCAGCTTTTTATTGATAGACTAGTTCAATTTAGGAGGGTGTTGCGAGACTCTTATGGTTTGCCATTAAGGGCAGAAATCCATGCTGTGGAGTACTTAAGAAAACAAGTTTTTAATATTCCAAAGTATGAACGGTTAGCTCTGATGCGCAATTTTATTGATGAGCTTGCCAAAATGCCTATAGCAATTACTAGCGTTGTTATAAACAAACAAGAGTTTCTGCGAAGGCGGATGTTTGCTGAAGGGGATGATATTTTTATTACTGCATGGAAATATCTTTTTCAGCGATTTGAAAATACGCTTGGTTGGGGGAATTTTCCAAGAAGCCAGACAAGCGACAAGGGCATTGCGATTACTGATAACACCGATGGTGGGAAATTGATAAAACTTGTTCGGAAAATGTCTGTCTACAATCCTGTTCCTAATGTGGGTGGCAGAGGCTTTCGCCCGCTTCCCATACAAAGGGTAATCGAAGATCCCCACTTTAAAGACTCCGTTATGAGTCTGCCTATTCAGGCTTGTGATGTTTGTGCTTATTTCTTAATGCAGTACTATAACCCAAACAAGTATGTGAAATCCAAAGGGGCAGATAAATACTATTTCAGATTGGCGCCGGTCTTGAACAACAATGCATCAAGAACTAATAAATTTGGAATTGTGGAATACCCGTAAATAAATAGGGGAGGACCGAAGTCCTCCCGGGGCAATCCTACTACTAGGTTGTGCCTAGGTTCAGATTACATGTAATGTATATCATAAATTCCCATAAGAATCAATAAGTTATTCAATTTCAGTTGAATTCAAAAAATAGAGTCTAGTCAAAGACTTAACTGCCCGCCTTATCCCCGGTGCTTTGTTCTTTCACCCCCAGCGCATCGGCGAGGCGCATTTTGGCGCTGCCGGGCTTCAGGGGTTTTTGCTGGCTTTCATGGGGGGCCCAGCCCATCAGATAGAGGATATCAAAGGTCACTTTAATGCGGCCGCGCTCGTCGGCGAACAGGTCCTGATAAACCCTTGCCGTTTCCATGATCATTTCCCGGCTGGAAAAACCCCTGAATTTTTTGTGGAGCGCATTACTCTCGCCCATACCGCGAAGTTCGGTCATCAGCGACAGGGCGTCCCTGTAGGTCACCGTGATCCGGTCCGTATCGACCACCGGCAGGGCGAACCCGGCCCGCTGCAGCAATGATCCCGCATCCCGCACATCGACGAAGGGACTGACATGGGGGGCGGTGCCCCGGTCCATATTGATCTCCGCCTGCATCAGGCTTTGCCGTAATTCGGTCAGGGTGTCGCCGCCGAACATGGCGCCGAGAAAAAGCCCGTCGGGTTTGAGGATATTGCGGATCTGGATCAGGCTGCCCGGCAGGTCATTGACCCAGTGCAGGCTCAGGTTGCTCATCACCAGATCCAGGCTTTCGGCCCGGTAGGGCAGAAATTCCTCATCCGCCTGGACGTTGGTGCCGCCGGTATATTCCAGCATCCTGCGGGACAGGTCCTGGCGGATCAGAAGCTCGGGCTGATCTTTCAGCAAATGGGCGCCCAGCTCGCCCCGGTGACTGCCGAGGTCGAGGATTTTGTGAAACGTCCGGTTTACATCCAGCAGCTTGTCACACAACCGGTCGGCCACTTCCCGAAACATAAAGTCATGATTTTCAAAGATCGGCGCGGCCCGGTCCCGGTGCAGCCGTACCTGCCGCCGGTCGAAGACGACCGCCGTCTGCGGGGCAAAGGGATTCTGTTCTTTCTTGTCGGACCAGTCGCTGTTTGTCATACTGCCTGTATGACATTATTCGGGGTTCAGGAAAAGCAAATTTCAAACGGGACTCTTCCCGGCCGGTTTCTCTCCGGCTCGGGCCGGTTCATGCTCGATCTGTTGCTGCCGCCGCGCTGTCCCGGCTGCGGCGACTTTCTGCCCGATGCCGGAAAACTGTGTGCCGGCTGCTGGTTCTCTCTCTCGTTTCTGTCGGGGCCGTCCTGCAATTGCTGTGGCTATCCGTTCCCCCATGACCGCGGCGGCGAGGTCTATTGCGGGGTCTGCCATGCCCATGAACGCCATTTTGACCGGGTGCGCAGCGCCCTCACCTATGACGGGGGAAGCCGGCCGCTGCTGCTGGGCTTTAAACATGGGGACAGGACCGAGCTCGCCCCTTTTCTGAGCGATCTTCTGATGCAGGCCGGGCGTGAGTTTTTCACGGAAACAGATCTGATCCTGCCGGTGCCGCTGCATCCGCGCCGCCTGATCCGGCGCCGCTATAACCAGGCGGCCCTGCTGGCCGGATGTCTTTCCAGCAGAACTGGCCTGCCCTGGGAAGGGCTTGTGTTGCGGCGGCATAAGGCGACCATACCACAGGAGGGCAACTATACGCTTCGGCAGAAAAACGTGCGGGCGGCCTTCTCGATCCAGAAGGGGTGCCAGGAACTGATCGAAGGGCGCCGCATTTTGCTGGTGGATGATGTCTATACCACCGGAGCGACTCTGCAAAGTTGCGCCAGAGAACTTAAGCGGCAGGGAGCGGAGAAGGTGTTCGGCCTGACCATTGCCAGGGTGGTGCGTCCGGGGATGTTATGAGTGACGGTATATTGGCGGTATATTGAAACTATTGCCGGACGGCATATATATGACGGGAACCAAAAACGACGGTAATTCTCAGGGACTGCCAATCAGGAGTGAATAGTATTATGGCAAAAATTACAATATATAGCACCATGTTCTGCCCCTATTGTATCCGGGCGAAAAAGCTGCTGAAGTCCAAGGGCCAGGAATTTGAGGAAATCGATGTGGGTGAGCATCCGGACCAGCGGGCGACCATGATGGAACGTTCCGGCGGCGGTCGAACAGTGCCGCAGATTTTTATCGGCGACAAGCATGTTGGCGGCTGTGACGACCTGTTTGCGCTCGAGCGGGCCGGTAAGCTCGACCCCCTGCTGGCCTGAAGCATATGACAGGGGAAAAATTCACCATCGGTCTGGTCCAGATGACTTCTTCCAACGTAGTGGCGGAAAATATGGCGACCGTCGAGGCCTTTATCCGTGAAGCTGCCGAAGGCGGCGCCGATCTGGTGATGACCCCGGAGACCACCACGATCCTGGAACTGAGCCGCAAAGCCCTGTTCGAAAAAATCCATCGTGAAGAGGATGACCCTTCAGTGAAGCAGTTTGCCGCTTTGGCGAAGGAGCTTGGCATCTGGCTGTTGATCGGCTCCATGCCGATCCTGCTCGGGGAAAAAGTGGCCAACCGCTGCTTTGTGTTCGGGCCGGATGGCGAGATCAGGCATCGTTATGACAAGATTCATATGTTTGATGTAGATTTACCCAATGGGGAGCAGTACCGCGAAAGCCGGTCCTATCATGCGGGTGATCAGGCGGTGCTGGCGGACCTGCCCTGGGGCCGGATGGGGCTGACGATCTGTTATGATCTCAGGTTTCCCCATCTCTATAGAAAACTTGCGCAAGGCGGTGCGGTCATGTTATCAGTCCCGGCTGCTTTCACAAGACAGACCGGGGAAGCCCACTGGCACACGTTGCTGAAAGCGCGGGCGATTGAGAATGGCGCCTTTGTTTTTGCGCCGGCCCAGACCGGCAGGCACGCCAGCGGGCGTGAAACCTTTGGCCACAGTCTGGTCATTGATCCCTGGGGCAATATTCTGGCGGATGGCGGAGACAAACCGGGCCTCAGTCTGGTGGAAATAGATTTAATGCTGGTTGGCAAGGCGCGGGCGAATATACCTTCCCTGCAACATGACCGGCAAATAGCAGGTCCGGCATAAAGGACCGGATCGGAAAAAGTGATGATAGTATTTGATCTGAAATGTGCAGAGAATCATATATTCGAAGCCTGGTTCCGCAACAGCGAGGCCTATGAAGATCAGGCGTCTGCCGGACAGATTGTCTGCCCTCACTGTGGTGACAGCCACATCAGCAAGTCTGTCATGGCGCCGAATATTTCTGCCAAAGGCAACCGGCAATCCGCTGACAGATTTGACGAGGAGATGGTGTCCATGGATAATATTCGGGTTTCCGCCAGCTCTGGTGTGCCGGAAAATCCCGAAATCAGCGCCGAGGACGTCAAGCGGGCGGCAGAGCATATGCATGAAGTGATGGCCAAATACCGCAAGTTTGTACAGGAAAATTGTGAGGATGTGGGCGACAGTTTTGCCGACGAAGCCCGCAAGATTCATAACGGCGAAGCCGAGGAGCGGGGCATCTACGGACAGACAACCCTGGAAGAAACCCAGGAGTTGCTGGAAGAAGGCATCGATATTTTTCCGGTCCCCGGATCAGATAAACTGGACAGCTGAACGGCTGGTCAGGCGACCCGCTTCGGGGTAAGCTGATATTCATGAGCCGAAAAAATCAAATTCTTGGATGTATACTGGCCGGCGGCCAATCCCGGCGCATGGGCGGCCGGGACAAATTCCTGTTGCCGGTGGGGGGCATCACCCTGTTGCAGCGGGTGACGGAGCGGGCCTTGCCGCAGGTAACTGAGCTTGTGATGAATTATAACGGCGATCCTGAGAAACTGTTCTTCTGCGGGTTGCCTCTTATCAGGGATCCCCTTGCTGATACTGGTCCCCTTGGCGGTATTCTGGCCGGGCTGCAGATGGCGCAGGACCGGGGATATGACTATCTTCTGTCTTTTGCCTGTGATGTTCCCTTTGTGCCGGAAAATTACGCCAGACAACTTTATGAAGCAGTTTGTGCGGAGGAAGCCGACATTGCCGTTGCGCAATCTTTTGAGCGGGCTCATCCGGTGATGGGGATTTGGCATGTGTCCCTTGCTGAAGACCTGGAAAAATATCTGGACGGCGGCGGACGGAAGGTAATGGATTGGCTTGTCCGGCAGAAACACACAAAAGTTGTCTGGGATGAAACGCCAGATCCCTTCATGAATATAAATACGCCGGAAGATCTGGCGAGAGCTTGCAAATTACTGGGCTGACAAGCTCTATTTCCTGATCAGTCTTTCCCTGGTATCGGCATAGACACTCATATTGTCGTCCCGGACCAGGGCGACCAGGCTGACACCGGTCTGATCGGCCAGGTCGATAGCCAGTTCAGTGGGGGCGGAAACGGCGGCGATCAGCGGAAGGCCGGCACTGGCGCATTTCTGCACCATTTCAAAGCTGCAGCGGCTTGTCACCAGAACATAACCGCTGAGCGGATCGATGTTTTCCCGCATCAGATGGCCGATGATTTTATCCAGCGCGTTATGGCGGCCCACATCTTCGTGCACGGACAGAATATTTCCCGCCCGGTCGCAGAAGGCGGCGGCATGGACGGCGCCGGTGGCCCGGTTCAGCGGCTGGTGATCACGAAGTTTTTTCATGCTTTGATGGATAACGGCTGCTGTATAAGGCTGACTTTCAGGCACTGGCGGCAGGGGCCGGATGACATGTTCCAGCCGGTCGGCGCCGCACAGGCCGCAGCCGGTCCGTCCCGCCATCTGGCGTTTGAAGTCTTCCAGTTTCTCGAAACAACTTTCCCTGATCTCGATGGCGGCAACGATGCCCTGTTCCACTTGGTGAATATCAAGGCCGATGATGTCATCGGCCCTGTCGATGATGCCTTCGGTCAGGCTGAAGCCGAAAACAAAATCCGCGAGGTCAGCCGGCGTGACCATCATCACCGCATAGGATGCACAGTTATATTCGATTGAAACCGGGATCTCGCAGGCAATATCCCGGCGGGTGGCGATGATTTTCTCCACCGGCGACCAGATTTTGGCGGAAAGGCTTCGGTATGTGGGAAAATCTGTCATCCAGCCCGCCGATCAGGCCTTTTCGGCCAGGGCAACATAGTTGACCGAGAAATCATGATCATCCAGCGACCAGCTGCCGCTGAAAGGGCTATAAACCATACCCTTGATATCGTTGGTTTTAAAACCGCAATCCCGGAGGCTGCGGCTGAGCTCGGATGGTTTGAGGAATTTCTGCCAGTCGTGGGTGCCGACCGGCAGCCAGCGCAGGATATATTCGGCGCCGGCAATGGCCATCAGCCAGGCTTTCGTTGACCGGTTGATGGTGGAGAGGGTCATGCAGCCGCCGTCTTTCAGAAGAGCATGACAGGCGTCCAGGAAGGATGGAATGTCGGCCACATGTTCGATCACTTCCATGTTGAGGATAGCATCGAAGCTTTCACCGGCATCGGCCAGTTCCTCGGCCGTGATATTGCGATAGTCGATGTCGAGACCGCTGTCCTCGGCATGGGCCAGGGCGGTTTTGATGTTTTTTTCCGAAGCGTCGGCGCCGACCATCTGTGCCCCGAGGCGGGTCAGCGGTTCACACAGCAGCCCGCCGCCGCATCCGATATCCAGAATGCGCAGGTCTTTGAGGGCATCGGTGGCGGTGACATCCCGGTTGAAATGGGTGCAGAGGGCTGTTTTGATGAACTCAAGCCGGACGGGATTCATTTTATGCAGCGGTCTGAAGGGGCCCTCGGGATCCCACCAGGTGGCGGCAAGTGCGGAAAAATTGGCGATTTCCCCCGGATCAACCGATTTTGACCGGGAAGCCTGATCATGTTCGCCCGTATTTACCGCCATGGGAGAGAGTCCTTTGGTCATAATGTTATAAAAAAACCACAATTTACACAGTATATCTAACTCAAGCCTTGCTTCAAGCAAGGATAAACGTATATGTATAGCGCGATTTTTGTCGAATGCCCCGCAAGAGGCGTAACCAGGTTTGAGTGATGTCACGAATTGTTATGAAATTTGGCGGAACCTCCGTAGCCGATCTGGACAGGATACGGAATGTAGCCCGCCGCGTAAAAAAAGAAGTTGATGCCGGCAACCAGGTCGCGGTGGTGGTTTCCGCCATGGCCGGAACAACGGATCAGCTGGTCAAATGGGTAGAGGACGCCTCACCCCTGCATGATGCCCGGGAATATGATACGGTGGTTGCTGCCGGCGAACAGATTACCTCTGGTCTTCTGGCCCTGACCCTGCAGAATATGGGTGTTGCGGCCCGTTCCTGGCTTGGCTGGCAGGTGCCGTTCAAGACAGATGATGTGCATGGCGCCGCCCGTATCAAGGACATTGACACTACAACCATGCGGGCCCGTCTGGACGAAGATGTGGTCTGTGTGATGGCCGGTTTCCAGGGCATTGCCCCGGACAACAGGATTACGACCCTTGGCCGCGGTGGCTCC
Source organism: Emcibacter sp. (assembly GCF_963675455.1). Classification (GTDB taxonomy): domain Bacteria; phylum Pseudomonadota; class Alphaproteobacteria; order Sphingomonadales; family Emcibacteraceae; genus Emcibacter. The sequence continues at coordinate 948,825 of NZ_OY776217.1, forward strand.
GACACTTCTGCTGTGGCCCTTGCTGCGGCACTGGATGCGGATCGCTGTGACATTTATACGGATGTGGAAGGTGTCTTTACCACCGATCCCCGTATTGTGCCCAAGGCGCGCAAACTTGATAAAATTACCTATGAGGAAATGCTTGAGATGGCCTCGCTCGGGGCCAAGGTCCTGCAAACCCGGTCCGTGGCCATGGCCATGAACCACGGCGTGCGGGTTCAGGTTCTTTCCAGTTTTACGGATGCACCGGGTACACTGGTGGTTGATGAGGATGAGATCGTGGAAAAACAAGTCGTCAGCGGCATTGCCTATGCCAACAATGAAGCAAGGATAACTTTGGTGGGTGTGGACAATACACCGGGCATCGCTGGCGATGTCTTCAGTCCGCTTGCCGAGGGCAACATCAATGTGGATATGATCATCCAGAATGAGTCCGAGGACGGCCAGAAAACCGATATTACCTTTACCGTTCCCCAGGGGGATGTGGATAAGGCCAGAAAGATCCTGGAAAATGCACCGGATATTAAATATGAACGGCTTATTACAGATGCCGATGTTGTCAAGATTTCCGTAATCGGCGTTGGCATGCGGTCCCATGCGGGCGTTGCCGCGACCATGTTCCAGACCCTGGCCGACAAAGGCATCAATATTCAGGTGATTTCGACATCCGAGATCAAGATCAGCGTTCTGATTGATTCTGAGTATACCGAACTTGCGGTCCGGGCACTTCACACAGCCTACGGCCTTGATGGCGAATAAAGACTGAACAGTATACCTGGCGGGGGCAAAAAAGATGAGCAATAACGGACTCGAGCGCTTAAACGAGCTTTGGAAACAGGGAAGGGAATTCCTTGGGACCGAATATGCCATTCTTGGCGGCGCCATGAGCTGGGTGTCTGAGCGCAATCTGGTTTCGGCCCTGTCGAATGCGGGCGGTTTTGGCGTCATTGCCTGCGGCAGTATGACCCCGGATCTTCTCGATGCCGAGATTGCCGCAACCAGGGCCATGACCGACAAGCCGTTCGGGGTCAACCTGATCACCATGCATCCGGCCCTTGACGAACTGATCGATGTGACACTTCAGCATCAGGTGGGACATGTGGTTCTGGCCGGGGGTATTCCGCCGGGTGGCGCCATTCAGAAAATCAAGGACGGCGGCGCCAGGGTGATTTGTTTTGCGCCGGCGCTTGTGCTGTCCAAGAAACTGGTCCGTTCCGGCGTCGATGCGCTGGTGGTCGAAGGATCCGAGGCCGGCGGCCATATCGGTCCGGTGTCCACCTCTATTCTGGTTCAGGAAATCCTGCCCTATATAAGTGAAGTACCCGTGTTCGTGGCGGGCGGGATCGCTCGCGGGGAAACCATTGCAGCTTATCTGGAAATGGGTGCGGCCGGAGTCCAGCTCGGCACCCGGTTTGTCTGTGCTGCGGAATCAATCGCTCACGACAATTTCAAACAGGCCTTTATTAAAGGTAACGCAAGGGATGCGGTCGCGTCTGTGCAGCTTGATCCCCGTTTTCCGGTCATTCCTGTCCGGGCGCTGAAGAACGAAGCCACAGAAGATTTTATGAAAACCCAGCAGGATGTGATAAACAGATACCAGGCGGGTGATCTGGATATGAAGGAAGCCCAGCTGGCTATTGAGCATTACTGGGCGGGGGCATTGAAAAAAGCAGTAATTGATGGAGATGTCCAGGGAGGCTCCATCATGGCCGGGCAGAGTGTAGGGATGGTAAAAAGCATACAGCCAGCGAGGGAAATCATCGAAGAGCTTGTTCATCAGGCCGCATCACATCTGGCAATTAAATAATACATTCCCATATAATTTGAGAACCGGATCAGACCCATCCGGTTCTCGGGCAATGGCAAAGGAGGGCATATGACCCCCGCAAGCAGTGCACCGCGTCTTTTGATAAGACGGTTACACCAGATTATGGCTGGCACCGGCAATGCCGAAGTGCGCCTGAATCAGCTGGTGCGCCTGATCGCGGGGAATATGGTCTCGGAAGTTTGTTCTGTTTATTTCCTGCGCGGCGGGGAAATGCTTGAGCTGTTTGCCACCGAAGGCCTCAAGGAAACGGCGATTCATACCACTAGGCTGCATGTGGGTGAAGGCTTGGTGGGGCATGTGGCCGCCACTGGTATCCCGCTCAACCTGGCTAATGCCCAGAACCATCCAAAATTCGTTTACCGCCCGGAAACAGGTGAGGAAATTTATCATTCCTTCCTCGGGGTGCCGATTCTCAGGGCCGGCAATGTGGCCGGCGTGCTGGTTATCCAGAACAAAACCCTGCGGCAATATTCAGAAGAAGAGGTGGAAGTTCTGCAGACCGTGGCCATGGTTCTGGCGGAACTGGTGGCCGGCGGCGAACTTTTTGATCCGCTTGAGCAACCGGAAGGCACCCTGGAACGGGCAGCGACGCCAAGCTTTGAAGGGGTCGTCTTTTCCGAGGGCCTGGCGGAAGGACAGGCCGTCCTGCACGAGCCCAAGGTAGAGGTCAAACATCACCTGTCCAGCAATTCCGGGGAGGAACTGAAACGGCTGGATGCGGCCCTGGAAAGCCTGATCGGCCAGATCGACGACATGATGTCAGCGGAGGATTTCCGGCATCATGGCGAACATCGCGAGATCCTGGATGTGTACAAGATGTTTGCCCGGGACAAGGGCTGGAAGGCCAAGATTTCCGAAGTCATTGAGACTGGCCTGACGGCTGAAGCAGCGGTGGAACGTATCCAGACGGATAATCGCAGCCGCATGCAACAGACGGATGACCCCTACCTGAGGGAACGGCTCAGCGATCTGGATGACCTGTCCAATCGCCTGATCCGTCATCTTGTTGGCAAATCCGGCACTGCGGCGGCCGACAACCTGCCGGATAACGTGATCCTGGTAGCCCAGAACATGGGACCGGCTGAACTTCTGGATTATGACAGGGACAAGCTTCAGGCGGTTATCTTGCAGCAGGGGGCGGCAACCGCCCATGTCGCCATCGTTGCCCGGGCCCTTGGCATCCCGATGGTGGGTCAGGTAGAGGAAGCTTTGCTGCATGTGCAGGAAGGCGAAAAAGTCATCGTGGATGGCGTCGAGGGCATTGTTTATTTTTCCCCGCTGCCGGAAATTCTGCAAAGCTATCAGGACAATATAAAAAGCCGGGCCGAACTGCTGGCCAGCTACGAGGCCCTCAGGGACAAAAGGGCCGTTACCCTGGACGGCGTGGAAATCGATCTGTTTATCAATGCCGGCCTCACGGTTGACATGGACGGCCTGCAGCGAACCGGCGCCAAGGGGGTTGGATTGTTCCGGACCGAATTCCAGTTCATGGTCAGTGCGACCATGCCCAAGGTGGATATCCAGGCGGAATTCTACAAATCCATTCTGGATATGGCGGGGGACAAGCCGGTGATTTTCCGGACACTTGATATCGGTGGTGACAAGCCGGTGTCTTTTCTGAAACGCGATGAGGAAGCCAATCCGGCACTGGGATGGCGGGCCATGCGCATCTCCCTCGACCGGCCGGCGCTATTGCGGTATCAGCTGCGCGCCCTTTTTCTGGCGGCCGAAGGACGGGATATCAATATCATGTTCCCGATGATTGCGGATGTAAGCGAATTTAAGGCGGCCCGGTCGATTCTGGACAAGGAGCTTGGCTGGCTCGACCGGTTCGGCAAGAAAAAGCCTCAAACCGTCAAGGTGGGAACCATGCTGGAAGTCCCGTCTTTGCTGTGGCAGCTGGATACCTTGCTGCCGCTGGTGGATTTTGTCTCCATCGGCAGCAACGACCTGATGCAGTTCTTCTTTGCCTGCGACCGGGAAAACCCGAAACTCGCCGATCGTTACGATCCGTTGTCGCCGCCCGCCCTCAGCATGATGAAATTTATCATCGACAAATGTGGCGAATATGATGTGCCGGTGACTCTGTGCGGAGAACTCGGCGGCAAGCCTCTTGCGGCGCTGGGATTGCTTGGTGTCGGCCTGAAACGGTTGTCAATAGCGCCGGCATCAGTGGGGCCGGTCAAGATGATGATCCGCAGTCTGCACCTTGGTCAGCTGCAGGAATATATGCAGGGTTTGCTGAGTCGTTCAGATCATTCAGTCCGCAACGACATTCTGACATTTGCCAAGGACCACGGCATCGAAATCAAGTAATTTTAGTTAAATCTGACCGGAAATCATGTTTCAGGCCGGGGAGTTGCACTTTTTTATTGACTCTCAACATTAATCCACGCTTCACTTTCGGGATATCCCTTAACAAACAGTTAACAAATTGAGGGAATAAAGAAAATAGATATAAAATTAACCAAATAATAAGTCGGGCAGGCTATTATTTATATCGGTTTTCAAAGGGGTGGCATTCCTACACCGGGAACGACAAGTCAAGAAGCCCTCCGTTGCTGACCGGCGACGGGGTTGTAAATTTGATTGGATAGAATGGTGGTTATGACAGGGGAAGAACAAATTACAACAGGACCAGGGGAAAGAAATAACCCTGATGTAGGCAGCCTGTTGTCTGATGCCCGGAAGTCCCGCGGGCTGATCGATCTGGGACAGGTGGCAAGGGACTTGTGCATCCGGCCACATCTTCTTGAGGCACTGGAACAGAATAATTTCTTGGCTTTTCCGACAGCCTGTTACGCCAGCGGCTTTCTTAAAAGCTATGCGACCTATCTGGGCCTTGACGCGGCGTCGATTGTCAGCCAGTTCAAGGCTGAATATAAAGGCGCTTCAGAAAAAGTGGAACTGGTATTTCCGGAAGTGCCGCAGCGTGCGGCTCTGCCGCGAAATATTGCCGCATCCATCGGCGGCCTTTCGCTGGTTATTATGCTCGGTGTCGGGATGACCTTTGGCGATGATACGGTCCGGCAGGAGCTGATCGCTCTTGAGGATCTGGGTCATCTGACCATGGCATCAGCCTCAGCACCCGAGGCCAGTCGTCAAACAGTTGCGGCGGGCACAGAGCCTGCCCCGGTGGCGGAAGTTGTCGAAGCAAAGGTCGAAGAGGGTCCGAAATTTACCCTGGTTCAGCAGGCAACGGCTCATACCGGTGATGTGGACCAGAAAGATGTGCAGGCAACAGCGGTGGTCAGTGACCGTATCCGTTTGACCGCGGCATCCGACATTTGGGTCAGGATCTCCGGCCCTGAAGGTGAAATCCTGTTCGACCGGGTCGTGCAACAGGGCGAGGAGTTTTTCGCGCCTGATCGCAAGGGATTAACCCTGATGACCAGCAATGCGTCTGCCCTGTCTTTGTTTGTGGGAGACGTGGCCATCTCACCGCTGGGGGACTATGGACAGATCGTGACGGAGCTGGCTCTGGACCAGAAAAGGCTGTTGCAGAAGACGGCATTGCTCACGCCTTAACCAAAAAAAGTCGAAAGCTTACCCTATGGCGGCCCTTTCTCCTTGAAATCGGGCCGCTTTTTGCGCATGTTTAGGCCGAATTTGACAAAGCCTGCCCAACGCGCAGGATAATGGCCGGATAAATGACATGAGTGTACGTCCCTATCGCGATATATTACGCCGGAAGAGCCGCCAGGTTATGGTGGGTGATGTGCCTGTTGGCGGAGATGCGCCGATTTCGGTTCAGAGCATGACCAACACCCTGACTCATGACGTCGAAGCGACCATGAACCAGATCCGGGCTCTGGAAGAAGCAGGCGCCGACATTGTCCGTGTATCCTGTCCTGATGTGGAAAGCACGGCGGCCCTGAAGGAAATCGTGCGCCAGTCGACCGTGCCGATCGTGGCCGATATTCATTTTCATTACAAACGGGCGATCGAGGCAGCGGAAGCCGGCGCCGCCTGCCTGCGCATCAATCCGGGCAATATCGGCTCGGCGGCGCGGGTTCGGGATGTGGTTCAGGCGGCCAAGGATCATGGCTGCAGCATGCGCATCGGGGTCAATGCGGGGTCTCTGGAAAAACATCTTCTGGAACAGTTTGGCGAACCCTGCCCCGAAGCGATGGTGCAAAGCGCCCTCGAACACGCAAAGATCCTTGAAGACAATGATTTCCGGGAATTCAAGATCAGTGTGAAAGCGTCTGATGTGTTTCTGGCGGTTGCCGCCTATCAGGGGCTGGCGGAGGCTTGCGATTATCCGCTTCATCTGGGCATTACAGAAGCTGGCGGCTTGCGCGGCGGAACGGTGAAATCCTCCATCGGCATGGGCATGCTGCTGTGGTCCGGGATTGGCGATACCATCCGGGTGTCCCTGTCAGCGGACCCGGTGGAGGAAATCAAGGTCGGATTCGAAATGCTGAAAAGCCTCGACCTGCGGCATCGGGGGGTGCGGATTGTATCCTGCCCGTCCTGTGCGCGTCAGGCTTTTCCGGTGATCAAAACCGTGGAAACCCTGGAAAAAAGGCTGGAGCATATCTCCACACCCTTGAGCCTCAGCATCATTGGTTGTGTGGTCAATGGCCCGGGGGAAGCCCGGGAGACGGATATCGGCCTGACCGGTGGCGGTAATGGCAATCATATGGTTTACCTGTCCGGGGTGACCGATCATAAAATTGACGATGACCATATTGTGGATCATATCGTCGAACTGGTAGAACAAAAAGCTGCGGAACTGGAAGCGGAAAAAGAACAAGGCGTTTCTGTCGAGCAGGCATCTTAAAAATCAAGGAGAATACAGGTGGCGCGTCTCCAGCCGGTGCGCGGGACTCACGACATATTAGGTGATCAGGCCCGCGCCTTTCGATATATTACGGATTGTTTCATCAAAGTGGCGGAACGCTATGGCCATGAGGAAATTTCCACGCCGATTTTTGAATTTACCGAAGTTTTCAAGCGGACGCTCGGCGAAACTTCCGATGTTGTGTCCAAGGAAATGTACACTTTCGAGGACCGGGGCGGGGAAAGCCTGACCCTGCGGCCGGAATATACAGCCGGTATTGCCCGTGCGTTTATTTCCGGCGGTCTGCAGCAGGATCTGCCGCTCAAATTCTACGGCTACGGCCCCATGTTCCGTTACGAGAGGCCGCAAAAGGGCCGGATGCGCCAGTTCCACCAGATTGATGTTGAGATCCTGGGTGTACCGGAACCGCAGGCGGATATCGAACTGCTGGCGCTGGCGGTGGATCTTCTGACCGAACTCGGCCTGATGGAACATATCACCCTGGAAATCAATTCTCTGGGTGATGTGGAAAGTCGCCATGCTTATCGGGACGCCCTGGTGGCCTATTTCTCTGATCACAAGGACCGGCTCAGTGAAGACAGCCTTGGCCGGCTGGAAAAAAACCCGCTTCGAATTCTGGACAGCAAGGATGAAGGAGACCGGGAACTGGTGGCCGGTGCGCCGGTGTTGCAGGATTATTTCAACGACACCTCTGCCGACTTCTTCCGTCAGGTCTGTGATGGGCTTGATGTCCTGGGAATCAGCTATGTGGTTAATCCCCGGCTCGTGCGCGGCCTTGATTATTACAGCCATACGGCGTTTGAATTTACCACCGACCAGCTTGGCGCCCAGGGTACCGTCCTGGCCGGCGGGCGCTATGACGGACTGATTGAAATCATGGGCGGACCGCCAACGGCCGGGATCGGCTGGGCCGCCGGAATTGAACGCCTTGCAGAAATGGTTTCCGGCAACCATATACCGCAAGTCATGCGTCCCGTGTCCATTGTGCCGGTTGGCGCGGACGCCCAGAGTGCAGCCCTGAAACTTGCCCGGGATTTGCGCCATGACGGCTATAATGTCGACATGGGTTATCGGGGCAATGTAGGTAAACGCATGAAACGGGCCAACAAGCTGGACAGCGCGGTTGCCGTTCTGATGGGCAGTGATGAACTTGCCCGGGGCAAAGTCACTGTCAAGGATCTGGACGAAGGATCGCAAGCGGAAATTGATCTGGAACGGGTTTCGGACCATCTGATGCAATATCGCTAGCCTGTTTTTCTTGACCGACCCGAAGACCAAGGAAAAACAGGATAAGAAGACCATGATACCACAGGAAAAACTGAACCAGCTGATCACCCGTCATGAGGAACTGGAACATCTTATGTCAGGCGGCGGCGATCTTGGTTCTGACGATTTTGTCAGAATCTCCCGCGAGTATAGTGACCTGACGCCGATTGTGAAAACGGCACGGGAATATATTTCCCTGCTGCAGGAAATCAGCGATCTGAAGGATATGCTCAATGATCCTGACACCGATGCGGAAATGCGGGAACTGGCGGAACTGGAGCTGCCGGAACTGAACGGGAAACTGCCCGAGCTTGAGCATCAGGTGCAGCTTCTGCTGTTGCCCAAGGATATTGACGATGACAAGAATGCCCTGCTCGAGATCCGGGCCGGTACCGGTGGCGATGAAGCGGCGCTGTTTGCCGGTGACCTGTTTCGGATGTATCAGCGTTATGCCCAGGCCCAGGGCTGGCAATATGAAGTGGTGAACGCCTCCGAAAGTGATGTGGGCGGTTTCAAGGAAGTTGTGGTGAATGTGAGCGGCAAGGGAGTCTTTGCCAGGCTGAAATATGAATCCGGGGTGCATCGGGTGCAGCGGGTGCCGGAAACCGAGACCGGGGGGCGAATTCACACTTCTGCCGCGACAGTGGCGGTCATGCCCGAGGTGGAGGATGTGGATATCCAGATTGATGACAAGGACCTGCGTATTGACGTGTTTCGGGCCAGTGGCCCCGGCGGCCAGTCGGTGAACACCACCGACAGTGCGGTCCGAATTACCCATATCCCGACCGGCATTGTCGTCAGTCAGCAGGATGAAAAATCACAGCACAAGAACAAAGCCAAGGCCATGAAAGTCCTGATGGCCAGGATTTATGATGCGGAACGGGCCAAACGGGATGCGGAACGGGCGGCTGACCGCAAAAGCCAGATCGGTTCCGGCGACCGGTCGGAACGCATTCGCACCTATAATTTTCCGCAAGGGAGGGTGACCGACCACAGGATCAACCTGACCCTCTATAAACTGGAGCAGATTCTGGCAGGCGAAGGACTGGAGGAAGTCATTTCCGCCCTGATCACCGAAGACCAGGCGGCCAAGCTGGCCGAAATGCAGCTTTGATCCTGCCCGCGTCATGACGTCAATGGACTTTTCAGAGAAAAATAATGTTCGTTTCCGGCTGAAATCGGCCCGGCTGCGTCTTGAGGCATGCGGCATTGAAACCGCGGAACTGGATGCCCGGCTGCTGCTTGCCCATATTCTCGGCTGTGCCCCCATGGATATTTACCTGCAGCAGGACCGGGTCCTGACTAATAACGAAGGTGAGGCGTTTGATCAACTTCTAAACCGGCGGGTAAAGAGGGAGCCTGTCTCCCAGATCCTCGGGCAAAAGGAGTTCTGGAGCCTGTCCTTCAAAGTTACACGGGATGTGCTGACACCGCGGCCCGACAGCGAGACGCTGATAGAAGTAGCCCTCGGCAGGATAAAGGACCGGACGGCGCCCCTGCGGATACTGGACCTCGGGACAGGCAGCGGCTGTCTGCTGCTTGCGCTTCTGAGCGAACTGCCGCGGGCCCGCGGCATCGGCGTTGACATTTCCCCTGCGGCCCTTGATGTGGCCCGGGAAAATGCCGAGAGGCTCGGTTTTTCCGACAGGACTACATTTTATGAAAGCGACTGGACCACAGCCCTGAATCCGGCGGAAAAATTCGACATTATCCTGTCGAACCCGCCGTATATCGCCCTGTCTGAACAGGCCAGCCTGCCGCCGGATGTGCGACTGTATGAGCCTGAACAGGCCCTTTATTCGGGTGAAGAGGGGCTGGATGATTATCGTAAACTGATTGAACAGTTGCCGGGATTCCTGCAGCCGAATGGTTTTATTCTTTTTGAAATTGGTGCCGGACAGGCCTCTGATCTGGAGAATATTCTGCGTCACGCCGGCGCCTCCGCCGTTGAAATATTCAAGGATCTGGCGGGACTGGACCGGTGTATCTGTTGGAAACCCTGAAAAAAATGCAAAAGCTTCTTGGCATTTGGGATTGGCCGGGGTAGTGTAAGGCGTTGCCTGAGGGCAGTAAGAAATCCGGTGCGGGAAATACCGGTATATAAACCCCACAAAATCTGAAAATCAAATATATGTCGTCTTTTTGAAGACGGCCAACTTCGTGACAGGTACCGGTAAATCCGGACCTTGGTAGTGTATTTAAATGAAACAAACTCAGAATCCACGCCGCGGTCGTCAGAACGCAAAACCTAACAACAATCAGCAGCAACGGGGCAAGAGCAGCAACAAAGGCCGGAAAGGCGGCGGGCGCGGTTCCCAGCCGCAGGGCAATTCGGCAACCCGTCAGGTGGATAGTCACGGCCCCATGGGGAAACAGCGTGGTAATGCGAAGCAGCTTTATGAAAAATACAAGACGCTGTCGCGTGAGATGTTCGCCAGTGACCGCATGATTTCTGAATCCCTGTCCCAGTTTGCCGATCATTATTACCGCATCTATGCAGAACATGCTGCCGGCGAAGCTGCCGCCCAGGCCGCCCGGGAAGAAGAACAGAAACGCAGGGCTGAAGAAGCCGCTGAAAACCAGGCGAATGTGGTCGATATAGCAAATGATCTGGCATCGGAAAAAAGCGCTGCAAGCTCGCTTTCCCGGGATGACGACAATAGCAGCGTAACGGATGTTGAAGCCGAAGTGCTGAGCCTGGATCTGGGGGATGAGCAGGCGGATGAAAAACCAAAACGCCGCCCGCCGACCAGAACCCGCAAAAAACCGGAGGCGGCTCCGGAAGAAGCCCAGGCAGCGGAGGCGGAGAAAAAACCGGTCCGTCGCCCCCGGCGCAAGAAAGAAGAGCCGAGCGATCAGCCGGTTTCGGAATAACTCCTCATTGATCCCTATATGAAAGGCCGGATGTTACATCCGGCTTTTTTTATGGTAAAATTTTGACCCCGGCCCTTGTGTTGCAGAAAAGTCACATCATATGTGAACTGATCAGAAATAAAGGAGTTTTTAAAGAATGGACTTCGAGAAATATACAGACCGCAGCAAAGGTTTTATCCAGAGCGCCCAGAATCTGGCGCTTCGGGAAGGTCATCAAAGATTTACACCGGAACATATTCTCAAGGTTCTTCTGGAAGACCGGGAAGGATTGTGCGCAAATCTGATGCAGGCAGCCGGCGCGGATGCCAAACAGGCTTTGCTGGCGGTGGAAAAGGAAGTCTCGGGTTATCCCAAGGTGGAAGGCGGTGGCGCGGGTCAGCTCTATATGGACCCGGCGACAGCGCGCCTGTTTGAAAGTGTTCAGGAACTGGCCAAAAAGGCCGGCGATGAATATGTCACGGTTGAGCGCCTGCTTCTGGCGCTCACTCTGGCCAGCGGTACGAAATCCGCTGACATCCTCAAGACCACAGGACTGACCGCTCAAAACCTTAATACAGCGATCAATGAAATTCGCCAGGGGCGCACCGCAGGCAGCTCCAGCGCCGAAGACAGCTATGACGCGCTGAAGAAATATGCCCAGGACCTGACCGCTGCGGCACGGAATGGCAAACTTGATCCGGTGATCGGCCGGGACGAGGAAATCCGCCGTACCATCCAGGTGCTTTCCCGCCGCACCAAAAATAATCCGGTCCTGATCGGCGAGCCCGGTGTGGGCAAGACCGCCATTGTGGAAGGACTTGCCCTGCGTATTGCCAATGGCGATGTGCCGGATTCGCTGAGCCAGAAGAAAATTATGGCCCTGGATATGGGCGCCATGGTGGCCGGGGCGAAATATCGCGGTGAATTCGAGGAACGCCTGAAAGGCGTGCTGCAGGAAGTGCAGGCTGCCGAGGGCGAGATCGTACTGTTTATCGACGAGATGCACACCATTGTCGGCGCCGGTGCGGCGGAAGGCTCCATGGATGCCTCCAACCTGCTGAAGCCGGCGCTTGCCCGGGGTGAGCTGCATTGCATCGGGGCCACCACACTCAATGAATATCGTAAATATGTGGAAAAAGACGCGGCCCTCGAGCGGCGGTTCCAGCCGGTTATGGTCGGTGAGCCGACAGTGGAGGATACCATTTCCATCCTGCGTGGCCTGAAGGAAAAATACGAACTCCATCACGGGATCCGTATCACCGACAGTGCAATTGTAGCGGCGGCGACCCTGTCCAACCGCTATATCAACGACCGCTTCCTGCCGGACAAGGCCATTGACCTGGTTGATGAAGCCGCTTCCAAGATCAAGATGGAAGTGGACAGCAAACCTGCCGAGCTGGACGAACTGGACCGGCGCATTATCCAGCTCAAGATCGAGCGCGAGGCCCTGAAGAAAGAAAAGGACGAAGCCTCCCGCGACCGGCTTGAAAAGCTCGAAAAGGAACTTGTCGAACTGGAACAGCAGTCCGCCGAGATCACCGCCCAGTGGCAGAAGGAAAAGGATCGCCTGAGTGGTGATCAGCAGATCAAGGAACAGCTGGATCACGCCCGTCTGGAACTGGAGCAGGCCCAGCGCGCCGGCGACCTGGCCAAGGCCGGGGAACTGCAGTATGGCACCATCCCTGAACTGGAAAAAAGGCTGAGTGAAGCCGAGCAGGGCGAAGCGGCCGAGAATCAGTTACTGAAGGAAGAAGTCAGTGACGAGGATATTGCCTCTGTCGTCAGCCGCTGGACCGGTATTCCGGTGGACAAGATGCTGGAAGGCGAACGCGAAAAACTGGTGCAGATGGAAGACTGGATCGGACGTCGGGTGATTGGCCAGGATGAAGCCGTCAAGGCGGTTGCCGCCGCGGTCCGTCGTGCCCGTGCCGGCCTGCAGGACGAAAACCGGCCCATCGGCTCGTTCCTGTTCCTCGGGCCCACCGGTGTCGGAAAAACCGAACTGACCAAGGCCCTGGCTCAGTTCCTGTTTGATGACGAACATGCCATGGTCCGCATCGATATGTCCGAATTCATGGAAAAGCATGCGGTGGCCCGTCTGATTGGCGCGCCTCCGGGATATGTGGGTTATGAAGAAGGCGGCGTCCTGACAGAAGCCGTGCGCCGCAGGCCCTATCAGGTGGTGCTGTTTGACGAGGTGGAAAAGGCTCACCCGGATGTCTTCAATGTGCTGTTGCAGGTGCTGGATGACGGCCGTCTGACCGATGGTCAGGGGCGGACTGTGGATTTCAAGAACACCCTGATCATCCTGACCAGCAACCTCGGCAGCCATATTCTGGCCGATCAGCCGGAAGGGGCTGATGTGGAAGAGGTGCGCGACCAGGTGATGGACGTCGTCCGGTCCGCTTTCCGGCCGGAATTTCTCAACCGTCTTGATGAAATTACCCTGTTCCACCGGCTTGGCCGCGAACATATGCACGGCATTGTGGAAATCCAGTTGAAGCGCCTGAAAGCCAAACTGGCCGAACGCAAGATTGCCCTGGACCTGGACCAGACCGCCTTCGACTGGCTTGCCCATGCGGGTTATGACCCGGTCTACGGGGCTCGGCCGCTGAAACGGGTGATTCAGCGCAACCTGCAGGATGCCCTGGCCAACAGGATCCTTGACGGCACGGTCCACGACGGTTCCACCGTCCATGTGACGGCTGGCGCAGACGGGTTGGAAATATCTGTGTAGTCCGTGAAGCACTCATGACTTAATAAAAAGGCTCCCGGTTCGGGAGCCTTTTTGATTCTCATTCGTCGACCGGCGATTATATCATCCGGCGGCAGCCTCACTGCGCAGTTCCCTGAGCAGATTGTCCACCACATGCGACAGGGTATTGGACTGTTCGCCAAGCTGGCCGGAGATGGTCATGACCTTGTCGGCAGAGCCTTTTGTCTTCTGGGCGGTTTCATGCAGGCGACCGATATTGTCAGTTGTGTCACGGGTGCCCTGCGAGGCGCTCTGGGCATTGCTGGCAATTTCATTGGTTGCGGCATTTTGTTCTTCAATTGACGAACTGATGACGTCGGCGCTTTCGTTGGTCTGGGAAATAATTTTGGAAATTTCCTCAATGGAAGACACGGCTTCTGCCGTTGCCACCTGCATGTTGTTGATCTGAGCATCGATTTGCTCGGTGGCTTTGGCGGTTTCATCGGCCAGCGATTTCACTTCATTGGCCACAACGGCGAATCCCTTGCCGGCTTCACCGGCGCGGGCGGCCTCGATGGTGGCGTTCAGCGCCAGCAGGTTGGTCTGGTTGGAAATATCCGTAATCAGGTCCAGCACTTCCCGGATATTCCGGGTCTGGTCAGCCAGCGACTGGATCGTATTGGTCGTGGACTGGGCCTGCTTCACGGCTTGACCGGAAATATTGGAGGTATGGGAAACCTGACGGGTGATTTCACGAATCGAGCTGGACAGTTCTTCCACTCCGGCGGCGACACTCTGGATATTACCGGAGCTTGCTTCTGCCGCGCGCCGCACATCCGAGGACAGTGTTTCCTCTTCGGTGGCCAGGCTGGACAGGGTATTGGCATCATTTCTGAGGTTCTCGGCAGAGGCCACGAGGGCGGCGGAGACTTCCTTGATGGCATGCTCAAGCCGGTCGGCCAGTTCCTGCTGACGTTTGCGGTTGTCCAGCGCCGCCTGCTGCTGGAGTGTTTCCTGTTCCGAGGTCAGGCGTTGGGCCTCGGCCTGGCTTTCCCTCAGGGCTTCCAGGGCCTGTTCCGACTTGGCCGCCAGTTTGCTGGCTTCCTCGCTCGCCTGGCTTGCCTGTTCGGCAGCAGTCTGTGCCGCAGTAATAGCGTCTTCGGCGCTGCTGAAGGCATGGGCCAGCTCCTTGGTCAGCAGAAACAGGAAGCCGGTTTCCACCACGACGATCACGGCGTGCAGAACCACTCTCATAAAGTCCGCGCCGTCCGGGAAGATGGCTGAGGGCATGATGAAATTCAGCAGCAGGTGATGTGTGGCAATGGTGCCGGCGGAAATCAGAATTGTTTTTTCATCGCAATAGATGGCCGTTAGCGCGAGGGCGGCAAAAAAGCTCATATGGATGTCGATCTGCCAGGGGTGGCCGGTAAATTCATAGAGCCAGAAGCTGAGAATCGCAACCAGGGCGACTGTCGTATAATAGCGGTAGGCGACGTCACCCGGCGCCTGTTTCCACAGGTAAGTGGCACCGGCGGAGATCAGCAGGCTGGCGAGGCTGCAGAAAATCCAGCCACTGGGGTCCAGAATTAGTCCGGTCACCATAACGACCAGTGTCATCATCCAGAGGATACCAAGGAAATAGGTGGATGTTTTTACTCTTAAATTTTCCAGTTCAAGCATATTTTATAACTTTCTTTGGTAACGTGGCGGGAGTGCGGGCAAAACAGCCGGCAGCACCAAAAGGATTGATAACGACCAGTGCGCCGGCCTTATACAGCTGGTCCAGGGTTCGCTGACGTTGTGTCTGGTCGGGTATTCTGAAATGGACGATATTGTCAAAGGTGCCGACGCCCGTGACATAGGCGCCACTGGTGCTGGTCTGCCGGAAACTGTCCTCCAGGCTGTAACCCGCAGGAAATATCACGGCCAGTTCGCGGTTGTCGGCAGGGGACAGTTTTACAAAAATCAGGGCTAGCAGGGATGCAGAAAAACATAACAGGGCCGGGCCATATTTACTATTGCCACGGACCCGACGGTCGCTGTTCGTATGTTGTTGTATCGACATATATTCTTAACCTGCCATTTCACGTCTATATTAGAATGACCGTAAATAGTTAAGAAATGGTTCTGGGGCAGGTTTTGGGAGGCATTATCGGACAATTTCATTCCGGGAGGCGAATTTTTACTCCCTGGCAGGTAGTTCAGTATCGGGGAAGGCCGACTCAGTCCTGTCTGTGCCAGGCCAGCAGGATGTGGTTTTTCTGCAGATTGATCTCGTGATCGATATTGCCGGCCACCTGGATGAATTTTTCCAGGTCGGCCCCCTTTAGTTTCCGGCCGGTGGGAATTTTCAGGGCCAGCGGGTTAACCTGTTTGCCGTTCATCATTACTTCATAGTGCAGGTGGCGGGCGGTGACCCGGCCGGTGGCGCCGACATAGCCAATAACCTGGCCTTGTTTGACCTTGGCACCTTTTTTAATGCCCCGGCCGTATTTGCTCATATGGGCATAGGCGGTCTGGTAGGTGCCGTTATGGCGGATGCGCACATAGTTGCCATAGCTGCCGTAGCGGCTGGCCCGTTCCACCACACCGTCGCCGGCGGCCAGAATCGGGGTGCCGGTCGGGGCGCCGAAATCCAGCCCCTTGTGCATGCGGGTATATCCCAGGACCGGATGTTTGCGGCTGCCATAGCGGCTGGTCAGCCGGGCGCCTTCTATGGGGGTTTTC